>DAOUAN010000112.1:0-3091 GCA_034433385.1 Anaerolineales bacterium
GGGCCCAGGTTTCTATGGTGGCGACGTGGGAGCGAGCTTGCGTTTGTTACACCACCTCCAAAAACTTCCTGCGCCGCAACCCGAATGTATGGCAGCGGCTTTCTGAAAAGGCGTATATGTTACGTGGCTGGAGCGATGCTTATGGTTATCTGTTGGTGGCTACGGGTCGCGCTGAGGTAATGCTTGATCCATACATGAATATTTGGGATTGCGGCCCATTCCCAGTGATCTTTCGCGAGGCCGGGGGGTTCTTTGGTTCGTGGAAAGGGGAGGAGGGTCACACCTGGGGGGAGGCGTTGGCCTGTAACGCGGCGCTCAAGCCGCAGATCCTGGAGATGATGCGGCTTGCGGGGGAAGAATCCAGCGAGTAAGCAGGGCACCGATTCCGCTCAAAAGGATGCCGAGCCCGGCCAGAGTCAGGCATTGCAGGGTCGCCAGGAAGCCGAGGAACATGCTAGGAAAATCCGGTAAGGTCCAGGCGATGAGGGGGCCGTTGAGGGCGAAACTCCAGAAAAGGGGGATGGCGGTGAAAGCAAGGGTGATCAGGGTGAAGATGATCGTCAGGGAAGCGATTTGAGCAGTGGATTGTCGCTGGCGTACGAAAAGGACGACCCAGGGAACCCCAAAAGCCAGGGTAGCGTTGAGCATCACGCTGGCGATGATGTCGTCGGCGCTGGCGACTGAGCTGAGGGAGTAGGTCCGTCCTTGCAAAATGGCGTAGCCGAAATGGAAGAGGGCGGTGTAGAGCAAGGCTCCCCCTACCAGCCAGAGGGTGGTTTTGCGGATGGCGTGGACGAGGAAAAATACTACGAGAAGGGCGAGGCCGGCGGTCAGCAGGAAGCGCGGCAGGCGTTCCTGATGGAGGCGGATTTGGCGAGCACTTTCAAGATAGACGCGGGCCTGCCCGGCAGGGATGAGGCCTTTTGCGGTGGGATCCTCCTGCTCGATTGCTTTCGTATAGGCACTTAATAGGGCATTTTGCTGCTCGGTTTCTGCAGTTTGGACCAGGCTCCGCTGTTGATCCGTCAGGGTTAACATTTCGAGCAGGGGGCGTCCCTGGCTGCTGGCAGGCAGATTGGTGCCGAGCAGGGTGGCGAGGGTGGGGGCGACATCGGTTTGCTGAATGTCGGGATATTGGCCGGGAACGACGCCCGCTCCGGCGAGGACGAAAGGCTCGGTGAGCACATCGGGTTCGTTGCCCCCGTGTCCGCCGCGGAGGATGTGGCCGTGATCCGAAGCGACCAGCACAGTATCCCGCTCGAGGTCCAGCGCTGAGACGATTTCGCCCAGGAGAGAGTCGACGCGCCGGGCGGCCGCGTTCCAGCGTGGGTCGCGCGGGCCGCCTTCGTAGTGTCCGGCATAATCTATTTGGTCAAGGTGGATCAGAATGAAATCGGCAGCGTTTTTCTGCAGCCACTCCAGGGCGGCAGCGGTGACCTGGCGATCGGCAACCTGATCTTCGAGCGGGGTGTAGAAGGCCTGGCTGACTGCCTCTTGTGGAATGAGTTTTTCAAACCAGTTCAGGCCGGCAATGGCGGTGCGCAGGCCGGAACGGTGGGCGGCGCTGAACAGGTTGTCCTGTGTCCAGGTGGGGGTTAGCTCGTAGGGCAGGTTCATCACCGGGCCGTCGTGGAGTTCGGGCCAGGCGCCGGTGAGCAGTACTGTGTAGCCGGGATCGGAATAGGATGGTGGGCGGGAGTGCATGGTGGCTGTGGCACCGCGGCGGCGCAATTCGTTTAGCACAGGCATGGCTTGCGAATCAAGTGAAGTGTCCAGGCGGAGGCCGTCAACCAGGACGAAGACAAGGCGCTGGCTCAGGCGGGTGTTGAGAGGTTTCCCGGGGGCGGGTGGGGTTTGGTGCAACGGTGAGCGGTAGGCATAGAGGGAATCCATGAGAGCATTGGCCCACAGGTAGGCAAGGATGGCAATCAAAATGCAGACCAGTATGCCAGAGAAAATGGTGAGACGAGAGGAATTTGCTGTTTTCATGAGTTCTGAAAAAACTTGACTTTGGTCTTTTCGCTGATGGGCTTGAAAAGTTTCATGAATAAGAATAGCACATAAACTGAATTTTTGATCAGGCTTGCTTGCAACAGAACAATGGTGTTGCAATACTTGCAACATGCCCCTCGTATCCTGGAGAAAATTCCACGATACGAGGTGTTTTTATGGCTCGCAAAGCAAATGAAGAAAAGCTCGAAAAAATTTATAAGGCCGTAGAGGAGAATCCAGGTGTCCGTCCTGGTTGGCTGGCTCGCTTGTTGGGGCTGGAGCGTTCAGAAGTGACCCGCGCCTTACCTGCCCTGGAGGAGCAAGGGTTTTACCTTGCTGAAGACGAAAAGGGGCGTTTGTGGCCTTTCAAAAGCGTAAAGTGAGCATGTTGCAGAATTCAGCATCTCTTCATGCTATCCTATTACCAAAAATGTACTAAATTTTGTTTTGGTGTTGCAGGAGAGCCTATGAGCGGCATGACAAAGGCAGAACGTCTTGAGGAAATGAAGCGGTTGTATATTCAGCGCGCCTATTCGGATATTGAAATGGCCGAGCGATTAGGCGTCGATCGCACGCTGGTCTATCGCGACCGTATCGAGTTGACGGCGGAATATCCCATCGAAAAAGATCAGAATGGGCGCTATTACATCCCGCGCGCCAAACTGATCTCGGAAGTCAAACTCAACCTGCACGAGGCGCTCACCCTCTACCTGGCCGCGCGTCGCACTGTCCGGCAGACGCGCTTTCACCATCCGCACGCCGCCAATGCGGTGGAAAAACTCGCTGCCACGTTGCGCCAGCCGATGACGGAGAAACTGCTCAAAGCCGCCGACCGCCTGTTGAAGCAGGAAGAAAACCCCGAAAAAATCAGAATTCTCGAAACCATTGCTCAAGCCTGGGTGGAGCAGCGCAAAGTCCGCATCGAATATCAGCCGCTGGGCAGCGAGGGGCTAACGCGGCACACCATTAGCCCTTATATCATCGAGCCTTCGATTTGGAGCGACAGTGTGTATGTCATCGCCAAAAGCGATTTCAACGACAAAATCTTTGCCTTCAAAATCGAGCGTATCCTTTCGGCGTTTCTTTCAGGCGAGACATT
>DAOUAN010000113.1:0-13517 GCA_034433385.1 Anaerolineales bacterium
TGTTGGAAGCACCAGACGGGACAAGAACACCTCTGCATCCCTCCCACGAAAGCGGAGGGAGGCAACCTGTAATCCAACCGCTGAAAATTTTCACTTTCGAAGCGTTTTTCATGAAATCGCTCTTGATTGCACAAAGCTTAGGCTAGTTTTCTCGTCGCACAACACATTGTCCCGAAATGGGGTTCAGCCGCCCGAACATCTGAGATGAATCGGCTGTCGGGACGATATCTCGTGCTCCTGCGTAGATGAGTTATTATAACTACTACTTATTCCAATCTTTGCCGGTCTCTCACCGTTTTTCGGGCAGGCGCTCAGGAACCTCCACGCCGTTTTCTTTAATCACCCGGGCAAACCAGCGTCCACTATCTTTGATGATGCGCTTTTGCGTCTTGAAATCTACATAGATCAGGCCAAAGCGTTGACTGTATCCCAGTGCCCACTCGAAATTATCCAGAAGTGACCAGTGGAAATAACCTCGCACGGGAATGCCGGCCTCAATTGCCCGATGAACCTGGGCCAGGTGATCGCGCAAATAACGAATACGGCGTTCATCGCGCACGCGCCCGTCGAAATCCACGCCATCTGGCACAGGAACGCCATTTTCGGTGATTAACAATTCTGCCCTTTGTTCGGGCGGCAGGGGTTGCAGGTATCCCTCCCACACATATTTCAAAATTTCATACATCCCTGCTGGGTAAATTTCCCACATACCGGAATATTCGTTCCCTTCAGGGTGAACCTGTTCTACGTTGAGCACGGGAATTTTGCTGGAGTGCTTCATGACCGCCCGTGAGTAATAGTTGATGCCAAGCAGGTCCACCTGGCGGATTTTTTCCAAATCGCCCTCCTGCACCACGCGGCCGATCAGCAACTTGATGAGTGAAGAATCCTGAAGGGGGGTAGTCCCTTTGAGCAGAGGATCGAGCACCAGCCGATTCATGAACAGATCGACGCGATCAGCCGCCTGACGGTCCTTGGGCGAGTCGCTGGCCGGATGAACGGGATTCAGGTTGAGCGTGATGCCGATGCGTATCGGTTGGCGAATCTCGGCGTGCAGGGCGTCTGCTGCGAGGCCATGCGAAAGCAGCAGGTGATGCAAGGCCTTGAGCGCCGCGCCCAGGTCTTTTTTGCCGGGGGCGTGATCGCCCAAAAAATGCCCTACAAAGGCGGCAACCCACGGTTCGTTGTGGGTAAACCAGTATCGGACGCGATCCCCCAAACGTCTGGCGACGAGGCGAGCATATTCGGCGAAACGGCTGGCGGTGAGACGGTTCCCCCAGCCACCCTGATCCTGAAGTGGTTGGGGTAAATCCCAGTGATAGAGACAAACATAAGGCTCAATTTTGCGCCGCAGCAATTCATCCACCAGGCGGTCGTAAAAATCCAGTCCTTTGGGGTTGGCCGGGCCGCTGCCCTCGGGTTGAATGCGCGGCCAGGCCGTGGAAAAGCGATAGGCAGGGATGCCCAGCTCAGAAAGCAGGGCAAAATCTTCCTTCCAGCGGTGGTAGTGATCGGCGGCTACGTCGCCGCTGTCGTTATTCAGGATCTTGCCGGGGGTGTGACTGAAGGTGTCCCAAATGGAGGGACCGCGGCCATCCTCGTTCCAGGCGCCTTCAATTTGATAAGCCGACGTGGCCACGCCCCAGATGAAACCGGGAGGAAATTGCAAAAACGCCATAGTGCTCCTCCAAATTTTCGGGCGGCTTTGGCCTCAACGGGGCTAGGGTTTTTTAATCACCGCCTGCCGTTCGGGGCCGTTACCGATCCAGCCAATTTTCACGCCAACCAGTTTTTCGATGGTCTCTACGTAGGTGCGCGCCTGTTTGGGCAGATCGGCGTATTTGCGAATGCCGCCAATGTCTTCCTGCCAGCCGCGCAGGGTCTTGTAAATGGGCGTGACGCGCCCCAGCTGATACGAGTCCAGGTCGTAATAATGGACACGGCGTCCCTCCAGCTCATAGCCAACGCAGATTTTGATCTCAGCGAACTGGCTCAAGACATCCAGCTTGGTCAAGAACAGGCGGTCAATGCCGTTGATGTGGGCGGCGAAGCGCACGACCTCGGCATCGAACCAGCCGCCGCGGCGGATGCGCCCGGTGGTGGCCGCCACTTCACTCAGCGCCTGAGCGGCCTGGGCATCATCGTGGATTTCGGTGGGCAGGGGGCCACCTCCCACCCGCGTGGTATAGGCTTTGGTCACGCCGATGATCCGACGGATGCTCCGCGGTGGGATGCCCAGCCCGGCGGTCGCGGCGGAAGCGAGGGTGGTTGAACCGGTGACGAAGGGATACGTGCCCCAATCCGGGTCCAGGCAGGTGCCCATGGCTTGTTCTAGCAAAAATTTCTTTCCGCTTTGCAGGCCTTTTTCAACAATGGGGAACAACTCGTGGATGAATGGCCGAATCTCAGCGTAATAAGCCCGATACTCCTCGTACACCTTTTTGAAATCCAACGCCTGCCCGCCCAGGGCCACGATAATTTTGTTTTTGATGTTGATCTGTACGCTCAGTTTTTGGGCAAACAGGTCTTCATCGGCAAAATCGCTCCAACGCAAGCCGTTGTAACTGATCTTATCGGCAAAGGTTGGACCAATACCGCGCCGCGTGGTGCCGGTTGCACCGCTGCCTTTGGCCTCCTCGTAGAGACCATCCAGAATTTTGTGATAAGGAAAGATCACATGAGCACGTGGCGAGATGAACAGCCGTTTTTCCAGGCGGATTCCGGCCTGACGCAGGGCGTTGATCTCCTCCAGCAGCACAGCCGGGTCCATCACCACCCCGCCGCCGATCAGGCATTTGGCTTGCGGGTAAAACACCCCCGATGGCACCAGATGGATTTTAAACGTCCCATACTCATTGACAATCGTGTGCCCGGCGTTATTGCCTCCGTTGAAGCGGGCCACATAATCATACTGACCGGCAAAGGTATCAATGGCTTTGCCTTTGCCTTCATCTCCCCATTGTGTGCCTAAAACAATTGTGACGGGCATCTTCCCTCCAGTGAGTTAAAGTTTAGACTGCTCAACCACCTGCGCGGCAAGCCTTTCGGCCAGCCCCACATACGAAAGCGGCGTCAGACGACGCAGGCGGTCTTTCGTCTCTGCGGAGATCTCCAATCCCTCCACCCAGCGCAGATAGCTCTGCTGATCCAATCCTTGCCCGCGCGTCAGGGATTTGAGCAGATCGTAGGCCTCGGATTTTCCTGCCGCCCGCAGGATGGTTTGCGCCCCCTCCGCGATCACCTCCCAATGCGCCTCCAACTCGGACCGTAAGGCGGATTCATCCACCTCGACGCGCTCCAACCCCCGCGCCAGGCTGATGTAGGCCATGAGCGCGTGTCCCAGGGCGGTGCCGAAGGTACGGCGCACTGTGGAATCAGAGAGATCGCGTTGTAGGCGAGAGAGAGGTAACTTGCGCCCATAATGTTCCAGCAAGGCGTTGGCCAGGCCAAGATTGCCCTCCGCGTTTTCGAAATCGATCGGGTTAACTTTTTGGGGCATGGCCGAAGAGCCTACCTCTGCCGTTACCAGCCGGAGCCGTAGAACATCGTCACTGATGTAGCGCCACATATCCTGCGCCAGTCCCAGCAGCACATTGTGCAGGCGACGCAGAACATCGAAAAATTCCAGCCAGTTATCGTAGGGCAAAATTTGGGTGGTAACCAGGTTGGCCTCCAACCCCAGGTTGGTCAGGAAGCCTTCGCTGAAGGCTGGCCAGTTCACCTGGGGGTAGGCCAGGGCCAGGGCGTTGAAGTTGCCCACTGCCCCGTTCAATTTGGCCGCAAAGCGGTGGGAGCGCAGAGCGCGCATTCCCTGATTGAGCCGGCTCAGGAAAACGGCCATCTCTTTGCCGAAGGTGGTCGGCACGGCCGGTTGACCATGGGTGCGAGCCAGCATGGGGGTGGACTTGTAACGTTCGGTGAGGTGCACAAGGTGGTCTTTCACTACCTCCAGGGCTGGCAGGAGAACGTTATCTCGCGCCGTGCTCAACGCCAGAGCCTGGGCAATGTTGTTGACATCCTCCGATGTCAGCCCAAAGTGCAGCCAGGAAACGGTATCCGCCAGCGAGGTCGGGGCGAGGCGGGCACGTAAAAACATCTCGATGGCTTTCACATCGTGGCGGGTGACCCGCTCAAAGTCCCGGATTTGATGCGCATCTTCCAACGAAAACGAATCGCCCAGGGAGCGTAAGAAATCTACTTCAGCGGGGGTCAGTTCGCGGACCAAATGTACCTCGCGGGAGAGCGCTAGAAAGTAGGCAATCTCCACCTGGACGCGCTGGCGCAAATAGGCAAATTCTGAAAAATAGTCGCTGAGTGCCAGAGTCTCGGCCTGGTAGCGGCTATCGAGCGGGGAGAGATTCAAAAGTGGTTCAGACATCTTTTGCATTATAGCATTGGCGGAAGCAAGCGCGCGATATAATGCAGGCGGTATTTTCTTGTAAAGGAGTTGTTGATGAAAATTTTGCCTGACCTTGCCCTGACGTACGACGATGTTTTGCTGGTGCCCCAGTTTTCGGATGTGGTTTCGCGGCGTAGCCTTTCTACCCAAACCCGCCTGACGCCGAAGATTAGCCTGCAAATCCCCATTATCTCTGCCAATATGGACACCGTCACCGAGAGCGAGATGGCGATTGCCATGGCTCGCGAAGGGGGGATTGGCATTATTCACCGTTTCATGTCCATTGAAGAGCAGGTACGTCAGATTGAACGAGTCAAAAAGACGGAATCTTATGTGGTAGAACATCCGCTGACGATGAGTGTGGCGCACACGGTTGGCGATGTCAAACGCGTGGTCGAAGAGACGTATACCGGCGGCATTCTCATTGTGGATGAAGGGGAGCGCCTGGTGGGGATTGTCACCACCCGCGATCTGCTTTTTGAAGACGACGATAGCAAACCAATTTCCGAGATCATGACTCGCCAGGTGGTCACTGCGCCGCCTGAGACGACTCTCGAAGAGGCGGAAAAGATTTTGCATGCCCATCGCATTGAAAAGCTGCCCCTGGTAGATGAAAACGGTCGAGTGGCGGGGTTGATTACCCTCAAAGATATTATGAAGATGCAAGAGTTCCCCAAAGCCACGAAAGATGAGCGCGGTCGCCTGGCGGTGGGCGCGGCGGTGGGGGTTAAACCCAGCGAGCTGAAACGGGTGGAACGCCTGCTGGAAGCCGGGGCTGATTGCATTGTGGTGGATATTGCTCACGGCGATTCGCAGCAGGAAATCGAGATCATTCATGCCATTCGTAAAAACTTCCCGCAGGCGCAAATCATTGGTGGGAACGTTGCTACGGCGGAAGGTACACAACGCCTGATTGATGCCGGCGCCGACGCGGTCAAAGTGGGTGTAGGGCCTGGCTCGATCTGCATTACCCGTATTGTCGCTGGGGCGGGTGTGCCGCAATTGACCGCGGTAATGAATTGCGCCGCTGTGGCCCGGCCGCAGGGCATTCCCATTATTGCCGATGGCGGCATCCGTACTTCCGGTGACCTGGTCAAGGCGCTGGCGGGGGGTGCTTCCACGGTCATGATTGGCAGTTTGCTGGCCGGTACCGATGAAAGCCCTGGGTTGCTCATGACCCGCAAAGGACATCGTTACAAAGTTTCACGGGGCATGGCCTCCTTGCAGGCTAACCTGGCGCGCAAAATGCGTGAGAGGGGCGGCGAAATCACCCAAGAAGAGATCGAAGATTATGTCTCGGAAGGGGTGGAGGCTGCGGTACCCTATCGCGGCTCGGTGCGCGAGGTGATCCGCCAGCTGGTGGGTGGTCTGCAATCAGGGATGAGCTACTGCAATGCTCACAGCGTAGATGAACTTTACGAAAAAGCGGTCTTCGTCCGTATGACGGAGGTGGGGTTAGCCGAATCGCGCCCTCATGATGTGGAAGTGCTGTAGTTGGAGTTGTGTTCTTTTGCATCGAATGGCACGAAGAGAGCGAATGGGCGATGTTCTTTTGCATCGAATGACTCTCCTGCAAAAAGATCAACTGCACCGCGGAGTTCGCAGAGAATGCTGAGATTTTTGAAGCTCGCTTTCAGATTATGTAAATTTCGCCGCAAAATCTTGAATTCTTAAGAATGTCATCTTAAGTTTTTTCTCTGCGTACTCTGTGATCTCTGCGGTGATTTCGTTTTTGCAGTGGACTCATTGGTCAAAGAGATTTTGTGTAATTCGTGTTATTCGATGCCCTTTCTAAACCACTTCGAGTCATTCGTGTCATTCGATGCTTAAAACACTCAACGCATACAGCAAAACCCAAACTCCCGCAAGCGGGTATAATCAATCGCATGACAGAACCCTCCTCCCGTTCGCAAAACCGCATCCTTGACCCCGAACATCGCACCGATGATCGCGTGGACAATGCTTTGCGTCCGCAGCGCCTGAGTGACCTGATCGGGCAAGACCAGGTCAAAGAGAATCTGTCTATTCTCATTGCTGCGGCGAAAAAACGGGGCGAAGCGCTCGATCATGTTTTGTTCTATGGTCCCCCTGGCCTGGGCAAGACCACCCTGGCGCACGTTGTGGCCAATGAGATGGGAGTCAATGTCAAAGTGACGGCTGGGCCAGCGATCGAACGCGCCGGCGACCTGGCCGCCATCCTGACCAACCTGCGCGCCGGCGACGTGCTGTTCATTGACGAAGTCCACCGTCTCGGCCGTGCCGTGGAAGAAGTGCTTTACCCGGCGATGGAAGACTTTGCCCTGGATATCGTCATCGGCAAAGGCCCCTCGGCACGTTCCATTCGGCTCAAACTGCCGCATTTCACCGTCATCGGCGCGACGACTCGCCTGGCGCTGGTCACGGCTCCGCTCAGAGCGCGCTTCGGCGCGGTCTATCGGTTGGATTACTATGACCTGGCGGCGATGCAAGCCATTGTCCGGCGCGCCGCGGCGCTGCTCAAAGTGGAGGTGGACGATGGCGGCGTGAGCGAGATCGCCCGCCGAGCGCGCGGGACCCCGCGCGTGGCGCTCCGTCTCCTGCGTCGCGTGCGCGACTACGCCCAGGTGCGCGCCGACGGCCTCATCACCCGTCCGGTCGCCCGCGAGGCCCTTGACCTGCTCGCCGTGGATCCCCTCGGCCTGGACGACCTCGACCGCCGCGTCCTGAAGACGGTCATCGAGAAATACAACGGCGGGCCGGTGGGACTGAACACCATCGCCGCTGCCATCAGCGAGGAGCCGGACACCATCATGGACGTGGTCGAGCCGTACCTGCTGCAACTCGGCTTCCTCGACCGCACCCCGCAGGGACGCGTGGCCACCAAACTGGCCTACGAGCACCTCGGCGTCGAGTACAACGAGGAGACCCAGCCGCGCTTGCTGTAAGGCGGGATTGATTCCGGTATAAAAAGGCATCCTGTCGTCAGAGGGCCGCTTGGTCTTTCACTGCGATATAATTCAACTGATGAACGCTGTATCCTCGGTCACAGGCGACCAACTGGCAGGCGCCCTGAACTTGCTGGGTGTACAGTTCATTATGGGGGAATCGAGCCGGGATAAAGCGCTGCACAAACAGCCTGAGCGCCTGCTGTCTGCCCTTGCCCAGAGCAGCGAGGCGCGCCTGCGGCTGGCGCTCATTCCTCTCTTGCTGGAACACCCGGAGTTCTCTGCCTATGCGCGGACGGCTGCGGATTCGTTGACGCCCCCTGCCCGGCTCACGCTCCAATGTTATTACACGGCGGCCTTTTGCCTGCAGAGAATTCTCTCCGCGCCGGGCAAGCCTCTCCCTGACCTTTTTTCGGGAGACTTGAATTTGAACCTTGGCGATCACCACGAAGAAAATTTGCGCGCCCTGGCCAGGCGGCATCGGGAACTGAGCGGAGCGCCGGTCAACTGGCTTGGCACCTACCAGCACGCCGCGCAAATCTGGCAGAAGAACCTGGAATTCAAAAGGGCTTAATGGCATGGATACCCTGGATATCCGAACCCTATTGAAAACACTCGGCGAGCGGCTTCCCCCTGCTTCCCGCTTGACTCTCGTCGGCGGGGGCGCGCTGGCCCTGCTTGGGAGCCCCCGGCACAGGCGGGCAAATTCGATTTCAACCCCGATATCCTTGTTCATCTCCAAGAGTTAAAGAAGCGCTTGAAGTGATATGGAATCTTTTGGACGTATCCTCCTCATCCTTGGCCTGCTTCTCCTCCTCATTGGCGGCCTGATTCTCCTCGCCGCCCGTCTCCACCTGCCCCTTGGCCGCCTGCCGGGCGACATCCGCATCGAGGGCGAGAACTTTCGCTTCTATTTCCCCCTCGCCACCAGTTTGCTCATTTCGCTCGTCTTGACGCTGATTTTGAACCTGATTGCGCGGCTGTGGAGGAAGTAGGGCCGGCTTTATGGAGTTTATATGCCCGGTTGCAAACATGTCATTGCGAGCCGCCGCATTCCCGCTGTCATTGCGAGCCGCTGAAAGCGGCGAAGCAATCTCCTCGAGCGCGGAGACTGTTGCGCTTCGCTCGCAGTGACATCTGAAACGCGGAGACTGCTTCGTCGCTCTGCTCCTCGCAGTGACACCTGGGCCTGTCATTGCGAGCCGCCGCATTCCCGCTGTCATTGCGAGCCGCTGAAAGCGGCGAAGCAATCTCCTATGAGCCATGAGACTGCTTTCCCCACGCTTCGCTCCCCCTTCGGGGACTGTGCGGGGCAGGCGCTTCGCTCGCAGCGCCCATGTCAAATGTGTTTGCAACAGAGCAGAGTTCACAAATTCACGCCGTAACCGGCCGGCTCCGGCGGGGGATGGAATCCCCCGCCTCAGCGCCTGCAAGTCGGCTGGAAGCCGACTCCGAGTCCGCCTGGAGCGGACTTCCATGACCTGAGCCGGGGCGCCTGGGAAGGATTGCGCTATAATATTTTGCACTCGGTGCGGGCGACATTTTCCTGCCGTATGGAGACGCTAATGAAACTTTTTAACACCTATCTGGCTGAACTTCTTAATCTTGTTCAGCGCGGCGATGCCCGCGAGGAGAGTCACTATCCGGCCTTGAAAGACTTGCTCGAAGACGCCGCGCAGAGCGAGGGGCGTTCCATCCAGGTCACCGTCCTGCCCAAGCTGACCGAAGCCGGCAACCCAGATTTTCGCATCTGGGATGGTTCGCATCAGGTCATCGGCTATATCGAGGCCAAAGCGCCGGGGGCGAAACTGGACCAGATCGAGACCTCTGAGCAACTCCAGCGTTACCTGCATACCTTTCCCAACCTGATCCTGACCGATTTCTACGAGTTTCGCCTGTACCGCCAGGGCGTGCTGATTGAGCGCGCTCTGCTTGCCCGTCCATTCATCGCACAGACGCTCAAAACGAAACCGCCCGCCGAACAAGTCCAGGCGCTCATCCACCTGCTGGAGACCTTTTTCTCTTTCGCGCTGCCGCCCACGCTGACTCCCGAAGCGCTCTCGGTCGAACTGGCGCGGCGCACCCGCTTCCTGCGCGATCAGGTCATCTTGCCAGAACTGGCAGCACAAGTCGCAAAACAGCAGGGCGACCTGTATGGCTTTTACGATGCCTTCAAAAAATACCTCGTCTCCGGCCTGACCGAAGCGCAATTCGCCGACCTCTATGCCCAGACCATCACCTACGGCCTCTTTGCCGCCCGCACCCGCGCCCAAGGCCCTTTCAACCGCCAGTTGGCTTATGCGCTCATCCCCGCCACTATCGGCATCCTGCGTGATGTCTTTCAGTTCATCTCGCTCGGCAAGCCCTCGCCGCAGATGGAAGTCATTGTGGACGACATCGCCGCGGTGTTGAACGCCGCCGATGTACAGGCCATCCTGACGCAATACTACCGCCAGGGCAAAGGCGATGACCCCATCCTGCACTTTTACGAGACCTTCCTGGCCGACTACGATCCCGAAACCCGCGAACGGCGCGGCGTCTATTACACACCCCAGCCGGTGGTGAACTACATCGTGCGCGCCGTGCATCACCTGCTCCAGGCCCGCTTCGGCATGCCCGACGGCCTGGCCGATACGCGCGTCACCTTGCTCGACCCGGCCGCCGGCACGCTGACCTTCCCTGCCGAAGCCATCCGCCTGGCCTTCCAGGAGTTCATCGGCAAGTACGGCAAGGGCGCAACGGAGCAATTCCTGCGCCAGCACATCTTGCCGCACGTTTACGCTTTCGAGTTGATGATGGCCCCCTACGCCATCGGCCACATGAAGGTCGGTTTCCTGCTCGAGACGTTGGGAACGCCCTTGCGCAACGGCGAGCGCGTCCAGTTCTACCTGACCAACGCGCTGGAGATGGACAATTTGCAGCAGATTGCCATCCCCGGCCTGGCTTCGCTCAGTGAAGAGAGCCATCACGCCGCGCAGGTCAAGAAAAATGAGCCGATCCTGGTCATCCTGGGCAATCCGCCCTATTCCGGCATTTCCGCCAACCAGAACGAGTGGACGGAAAAATTGCTCAAGACCGACCTGGACGGCGCGCAGAGTTATTACACGGTGGACGGCCAGCCGCTGGGCGAGAAGAACCCCAAATGGTTACAGGATGACTATGTCAAGTTCCTGCGCTTTGCCCAGTGGAAAATTCACAAGGCCGGGCGCGGCATCGTGGCGATGATCACCAACCACAGTTACCTGGATAACCCTACCTTTCGCGGCATGCGCCAGAGTCTGCTCAAGACCTTTGACGAAATCTACCTCCTCGACCTGCACGGCAACAGCCTGAAGCGCGAGACCGCCCCCGGCGGCGGACTCGATGAGAACGTCTTCGACATCCGCCAGGGCGTGGCGATTGCGTTGTTCGTCAAACACGGCGATGGCGCGCAACGCGGGGTGTATCACGCCGACCTCTACGGCCTGCGCGAAGACAAATACCACTGGCTGGAGACACACGACCTGGCCGGCGCCGGTTATCAGCCCATCCAGCCTGCCTCGCCCTACTACTTCTTCATCCCTCGCACCACGGCGAACCTGCAAGCCTATCAGTCCTGGCCGTCCATCCCGGAGATTTTCCCCGTCAACAGCGTCGGCATCGTCACGGCGCGGGATAGCTTTGTCATTGCCTTCGAGAAGACCGAACTGCAAAACCGCATCCTGCAATTTCAGAACACGCAGGGCTTGCCCGATGAGGTGCTGGCGCAGGCGTATGGTCTGAAAGACAAGCCCGGCTGGTCGTTGAGCGTGGCGCGTAAACGCATCCAGGCCGAGAGCAACCCACAGGCGCACGTTCACCCCATCCTGTATCGCCCGTTCGATGTGCGCTACATTTTCTACCACGAAGCCATCATCGAACGCCCTCGCCCCGAAGTCATGCGCCACATGCTGGCAGGGGAGAATGTGGCGCTGATTTCTGCCCGAAGCAACAAATCCAGTGTTATGGACCATTTCTTTGTAACTGACAAGATTATGGAGACCAAGTGCGGGGAAAGCACGACGCAATCGGCTCTTTTCCCCCTCTACCTTTACCCCTCCGACACCGCGCCGGATATGTTCCAGCAGGCCAAAAGGCCCAACCTGGCCGAATGGCTCCTGCCCAAACTCGCCGCGGCCTACGGCTTCCCCCCCACGCCGGAGCAGGTGCTGGCCTATATCTATGCCGTCTTTTACAGCCCAACATATCGCCAAAAGTATGCCGCCGAACTGCGCATTGACTTCCCGCGCCTGCCCTTCACCGCCGATGCCGGCTTGTTCCGCCAGATGGCCGCGCTGGGGCAGGAATTGATTGACCTGCACCTGCTGCGCACAGTCCCCGCCCAAGCGGGCGTCAAATACCAGGGGCAGGGCAGCGACAAGGTCGAATTCGTGCGCTATGACCCGCAGAGCGGGCGCGTCGCCATCAACCGCGATAAGTACTTCGAGGGCATCACGCCGGAGATGTGGAACTATCAGATCGGCGGCTACCAGGTGCTGGAAAAGTACCTGAAAGACCGCAAGGGGCGCACCCTGGATGACCCCCTGCGTTACATCCGGATTGCCTCTGGGATTGAGAAGACAATTCGGCTTCAGCAGCAGATAGACCCTCTTTACGTCCAGGTTGAAAATGGCCAAATCCTATCAATCTCTTAGTGAGCGGCAGCCCCTGAAGTCTTGAACACTTCGGGGGGGCTGTTTGATATACCTATTTCTATTGCGAGCCGCCGCATTCCCGCTGTCATTGCGAGCCGCTGAAAGCGGCGAAGCAATCTCCTCGAGCCATGAGACTGCTTCGCTTCGCTCGCAGTGACACCTGAAACGTGGGGACTGCTTCCCCCACACTTCGCTCCCCCTTCGGGGACTTTGCGGGGCAGGTGCTTCGCTCCCAGTGACACCTGAAACGCGGAGCCTGCTTCGTCGCTCTGCTCCTCGCAGTGACACCTGGGCGTGTCATTGCGAGCCGCCGAAGGCGGCGAAGCAATCTCCTGGAACGATGAGACTGCTTCGCTTCGCTCGCAGTGACACCTATCCTTCGCCTCCTTCGTGTTAAAATCCCCCTCATGAAAACATCCGACTTCGACTACGACCTGCCCCCCGAATTCATCGCCCAAACCCCGGCCGAACCGCGCGATTCCTCGCGCCTCCTCGTCCTGAAACGTGACACCGGAACACTGGAACACGCCATCTTCCGTGACATCGGCCGTTACCTGCGCCCCGGCGACCTGCTCGTCCTCAACCAGACGCGCGTCATCCCGGCGCGCCTCTACGCCCGCAAACCCACCGGTGGCCGTGTCGAACTGCTCCTTCTGCGCAAGCGCGATGACCGCACCTGGGAGGCGCTGGTCGGCGGCAAAGGGCTGCGCGTAGCCAGTAAGATTAAAGTTGAAGATGGCCCCGAAGCCGAGATCCTCGCCATCCTGAACGGCGCCGAGCGCCTCGTCCGCTTCAGCGAACCGGTCGAGCCGTACTTCCCCAAAATCGGCCACGTCCCGCTCCCGCCCTACATCCACGCCGAGCTGAAAGACCCCGAACGCTACCAGACCGTCTATGCCCGTCAGCCCGGCTCCGCCGCCGCGCCGACCGCCGGTCTGCACTTCACCCCGCGCCTGCTCGACGAACTCCAGGGGCAGGGCGTCCGCCTGGGCTGGGTCACCCTGCACGTCGGGCTGGACACCTTCGCCCCGGTCACCGAGGCCGACCCCGCCGCGCACAAAATCCACACCGAGTGGTGCGAACTCCCGCCGGAGACCGCCGATCTCATCAACCAGACCCGCGCCCAGGGCGGGCGGGTGATCGCCGTCGGCACCACGTCCGTCCGCACGCTGGAGAGCGCGGCGGCCCTAACGGTGAATGGTGGACGGTTGACTGACGACATCGTCCATCGTCCACGGTCCACCGTCCAGCCCTTCGCCGGCCCCACCTCCCTCTACATCCTCCCCGGCTATCGCTTCAAAGTGGTGGATGCCATGATCACGAATTTCCACCTGCCCAAATCCACGCTCATCATGCTGGTCAGCGCCTTTGCCGGCCGCGAGACCATCCTGAACGCCTACGAAGTCGCCAAACGGGAAGGCTACCGCTTCTACTCCTTCGGCGACGCCATGCTCATCCTATAACGCCTCACGACTAACGCCTGACAACGAATGACGGTTTCTCTCTACCACACCCCCCCCC
>DAOUAN010000114.1:0-25943 GCA_034433385.1 Anaerolineales bacterium
GACAGCCTCCGCCCCAGCCACCCCCACCCCCCAAACCGCCTGCACCGACAAAGCCGTCTTCCTCGCCGATGTCACCATCCCGGATGACACCGTTTTGAAACCGGCTCAACCGTTTGTCAAAACCTGGCGGCTGAAAAACACAGGCACCTGCACCTGGAACAGCACTTACCATCTTGTCTTTTCCAGCGGCGAAGCGATGAACGCTCCTCAAGCCGTCCCCCTGGCTGAGACCAGACCCCAGGAGACCCTTGAAATCTCCCTCAGCCTGGTCGCCCCGACGGACAACGGACGTTTTACCGGCGTTTTTCAATTGCACAACCCGGCTGGGCAGGTCATTCCGATAGGTGGGGAAGATACCGTTTGGGTTCGCATTGTGGTGGGCACACTTTCTGCCAGTGCAACCCAGCCGGGCAGCACAACCCCCCTTCCAACGACTGCTTCGGGCGCAGGCAATACCAGCTGTCAGTACAACGAAAATGCGGCCTACATTAGCCAGATTGTCAGCCTCATCAACAATGCTCGCGCCGAAGCCGGTTTACCCGCCCTCACGGTAAACAGCCAGCTCACCATTGCCGCCCAGGGACATGCGGTGGATATGGCCTGTCACAGCCTGCTCAGTCACACCGGTTCCGATGGCTCCTCCGTCCATGCCCGCATCGTCGCTGCTGGCTACTCCCCCTCGCGCTCCGAAGAGATCATCTACGCTGGTGGCGATCCGCAAACAGCCTTCAACTGGTGGATGAACGACCCGCCCCACCGTGCGGCCATCCTCAATCCGCAATCTGTAGATATGGGCGTAGGGTATGCCTATGTAGAAACCAGCCAATACGGCGGTTACTTTACGGTGGACTTTGCGACCCCGTAGTCTCGGATCAAGGTTTCGGCGGAAATTCCCCCACCACCTTCAAGAAAATTTGCACCACGGCCGGGTCAAAGTGCTGCCCGGCCTGGGCGCGAAGGTAATCCAACGCCTCCTGGCGGCTCCACGCCTGACGGTAAGGGCGATTCGAGGTCAGCGCGTCGTAAACATCCACTACCGCGAACAGGCGGGCTGGCAAAGGAATGTGCGCCCCGGATAGTCCAGTTGGGTAACCACTGCCATCCCATTTTTCGTGATGATAATGGGGAATATCCAGCGCCGCGGCCAGGTATGGAATGGGTGCCAGCAACTGGACAGCAATGTCGGGATGCTGGTGCATAATTTGCCATTCTTCTGGAGAAAGCGGGCCAGGTTTGAAGAGAATGGCATCCGGGATTGCCATCTTGCCAATATCGTGCAAAATTGCCCCACGCCGGATGTGGCGGATGTCTGTTTCGCTTATCCCCATGTGTCGAGCCAGCTCAACGGTCATTTCGGTAACGCGTTGAGTGTGGCCTTCGGTTTCTTTGTCGCGTAAATCCAGAGCACGTGACCAGCCCTCGATGGTCGCGTCATAGGCCATCAGCAATTCGGTGTTGGTGCGCTCCACGCGATTGAACAAAAGAGCATTATCAATGGCAATCGCTGCCTGCCCAGCGACCATATTCATAAAGTCCAACCACTCCTCATTTTCCTGGAAAAAGGAGCGATTGAAAATCTCCAACACACCGAGCACCTGTCCTTTGGCAATGAGAGGAATGGCATAGTAGATGACAAAGCCCTCCCGGGCGAAGAGGGGTGAACGCAGAAAATCGGTATGCCGATTGTTCAGACCACTGATGTGAATGGTTTTGCGTTCCAAAGCGGCCTGACCGGCGTAACCTTCTCCCAGGCGTAATTTGGTGAAGTGCAAAGCCGTGGTGCGAAATCCAATGCTGGCTGAGTAGGTGAGCAGGCGAGTGTGATGATCGAGCAAGAGAATGGCTGCCGCATCTACTCCCAGTTGGGTAGTCACCTGGTTGAGCAGAATAGAGAGCGTCAGGTTCAAATCCAGGCTAGAGGTGATCGCCAGGTCAATGGAACGCAGCGCAGCCATGCGATCTAGCTGCTGTTTGGCCTTTTCTTCCGCCTCTTTATATTTTGTTATATCGCGAATCGAAATGGCGCTTTGTTGATATGGCAGGGGAACGATTCTGGCTTCGAACCATCGTTTTCCTTTAGGATGTGTGAGGGAATATTCGATTTGCCCGGCGTCTTCGCTTCGCCGAGTTTCTGAGATGCTGTGCGCAAATTGCATTGCAATTTCTGCCGGAAACAATTCTTCCAGCGATTTGTTCAGGATTTCTGTTTCAGCCGGAAAAAACGGAGCAACTTTTTCCCCTTTGTAATCACGTACGATTCTATCCTGATCAAGAATCAACAATAAATCCGGAAAAGCGCGAAAAATGGCATCCAGTTGTTGGCTTGCATCGGGCAAAATGGGCAATAAAAGTTTCATAAAAGGGGCCTGTATAAAAACGCGGACGCGGGGCACAGTGGTCCCCTTCCCACCGCGCCCCCTTTCCGCCGCGTCACCCGGTGAGCATCAGTGATTGCCTCAATCTGATGCGTTTTGGTAATGGAATTCGTGTTGCAGTGCCCGGTTCACCTTTCGGGCCAGATCGGTCAGCGAGTCAGCGCGAATAGACTTGATGAGTGCCTGCTCCTGATCGGTGAGGACAAACGTCTGCCCCAAGTAGCCGCTTGCCAGGGCAGCCTCCGGTTCGCGCAGGAGCTTCTCGCGGAACTGGCGACTGACGACGGCTGCTGCGAACAGCTGAGGTAGCCCGCTAGGTTGTTTTCGTGTCTCCTGAAGTCGCGCGGGTGCAGGGGAAAGTACGTCTAAAGCCATCATAATGTGGGTCCTGTTTTGCAGTCGTGAATGCTATTTAGCGACCGACCGAGCCACCATCCATGGGGGCATTGCTGGTGACAACCTGGTTTTTCATGGGACATCTCCTTTTGTTCATGGGCTATTTTGTCCCATCATACAATCCCCCAGGCTGCAAAACAGGCTGCAAAAACCTTAAAATCATGGTTCGCTTATTTTTTAAGCCGGTTTTTAGAATTTTTGCCCCCTCAGGGGCCAAAAAATCGCGATTCCTGGCTTTTTCTCCCACGTTTTGGCAAGCGTTTCAATGGCCTGCTTGAAAGCGAGGCAAAATCACAGGGCGGCTCAGGTGTAATCTGTGTGCGTGTGTCATTGCGAGGGTACTCCCGAAGCCATCCCCAACTTGGCAAGGAGACTGCGCCTCGGGCGAGCCTCGGCATGGCCCCTCGGGCCGTGGCCCTTCGTCGGGAAGAGCACCCTCCTCGCAGTGACAAGTTGCACTTGTTCTACACATGAGCCTCACAGGGCATAGCCTGGTTTTGGGTCTCTAGCCAAATTTTATGCAACTGGCGGACAAAGCATGGACAACGACCTCAGGGACGAGATTTTGCACGTACACCCAACCGACGAAAATTTTTCTGAAAATGAGCGAACCCACAGCTTAAAAGGTCAGTTTTCGGTAAAGGGCTTCCGTTTCTTCGGAGGGACGCAGACCGAGCTCCCCCAAAGCGGCCTGACAGGCCTGGTATTGTCGCGCCAGCCCTGCCCGATCCCCCAGCGAGGCGTAAATGCGCATCAATTGACGGTGAAATCCCTCGCGCGAGGGGTCGCGTTCGAGGGCGCGTTGGCAAACGCCAATGGCTTTCTCGGGTTGATTGGTTTCTTCGTACAATTTCGCCAATTCCTCCAGGGCGGCGAGGAATGCCTGCTCCAGTCGCTCGCGTTCGAAAAGTGCCCAGGTAGTATCCACATTCGCCAGATACGGCCCACGCACCAGGTCAACCGCTTTTTGGTAATGTTCGATACGCTCTTCTTTGCTCTTGGCAGCCCGGGCACGGGCCAGATGGGTTTCGAAGGCCTCCACATCATAGTCATAATCCAACGAGCGGTTGAAACGATAATACTCGTTTTCGAACAAAATCACATTCCGCCCCGCAGCCCGACGCAGACGATAAATCTGATCTTTGAAACGAGCCTTCAGGATTTGAGGATCGTCAATTTCGGGCCAGAGCGCCTCGCCGATTTGCTCCTTGGTAACCGCCTCTCGTTTGTATAGGAAATAGAAAAACAAATCGCGCACCGATTGAGTCCGCCAGTCAGCCATGCTCAGCAGGCGTCCATTGACCCGTACTTCTGGCCGCCCAAAGGCCTGAATGGATAAATTGGCCGATGGGAGTGGGATGGATTGCACCAATCGCCGCAAGGAGCGCCGGATGGTGGGTAATTTGAGCGCAAAACGCTGAGATTTTTCCAGCAAACTGAGCCAGGAACGACCTGTAGAATAGCGATGCCGGGTCTCTTTGAGCCATGGCATGGCCTGATGCAGCGTAACCAGCAGGGCATGATTGCATGCAGGCGGAGGGGGGAGCAATTCCCCGATTTCTTCTTGAACCTCCTTCCATTTTCCCGCCTGAGCGTATGCCGCAATCAGCCAGACGTGGCTCTGCATGCTCTCCAGGTCGCGCCCGTCTTGCGTAAAGCAACTTTTGGCCTCGCAAAAGAGCGCAATGGCCTGTTCTGCTTGTTCTCTCAGCAGTGCAATGCGTCCTTGTGCCAGGGTCCAAAGTCCACGCTCATAAGCGGAGGGAGTGTTTTCAAACTCTCTTTGGGAAAATTGGAGCACGTTTTCAGCGGCATTGGGGTTCCCCTGTAAAACAGCCAGCCCACTGAGTGCCAGCCAGAGGTATTTCCGCAAAAACGGCTCAGCCAGCTCGGTGATAATGTTTTCCGCGCTTTGATAAGCCTGGGCTGCAGATTCAAACTCCTCTACCTCAGCATACAAATCCCCTAACCCGAGCAGAATGAGCGCCTCTGTGCGCCGATTCCGACTTTTGCGGGCATACGTTAAACCGGTTTCGAAATACTGGCAGGCCTGTTCGTATTCTCCAATTTGATGATGAATCACAGCCAGGTTATTGAGTAAATTCGCCTGCCAGTACAAATTATTTTCAGCCTGCCAGATTTGCAGGGCTTTTTGATACGAAACTTTAGCCGATTCCACGTCGCCAGTTGTTGCCTGAGCCATTCCTGTTTCGATAAGCAATAGCGGAATGCTACCCACCTCTTTCAGCGTGGTGTAAAGCAAAAGCGATCTTTCCAGGTATTCAATTGCCTGATGTGACTTCCCCAGCCGGTAATAACAAAGCCCCACGTTGCGCAAAGCTTCGGCATAGATCGCCTGCATTTGCGCGTACGGCTCGCTCAGGCGCAAAGCCTCCTCGGCATCTTTCAAAGAGGCGGCATACTCCCCGGCCTGACGGAGTGCCGCTGCCCGGCGCGTCAGGGTAAGCGCCAGCCCCTCTACCTCCCCCTTTTCGCGATACATCGCCTCAGCCTGATCAAGCAATGCCAGCCCTTCGGCCACGTTGCCCTTCATGCTGAAAATAGCCCCTCGCAAAGAAAGCAACCCGGCTCGCCGGCGCACCAGCGAAGGGGGTAAACCGTTCAGCCACCCCTCCAGAGTCAAAAGCGCCCGCTGCAACAGCGGCGTCCCGGCGCGCTCAACAACCTCGGCCAGCGCTTCGCTATCGCCTAACTGTTGACAGGTAAAATATGCCTTCTCCCATTCCCCCAATTGCTCATAGGCGTATGTCAGGCGTTCTAGAATCGGACGCACTTCTTGCGGACGTTCTTCCCGCAGCCGTGCTTGCAAAAAGTCGCGAAACAGCGGATGATAGCGCAGCCAACGTTCGTTGTTTCCCACAGGCAGGGCAAACAGGTTTTTCTCCACTACCTGATTGATCAGATGCGCCCAATTCGGTGGCTCGCTGTAAAAAGGCGCGAGCATGATCTCGCACAAACTGGCGTTGAACTCCATCGGCAGGGAAGTGCGCAACAAAAACAGGCGCAACTCCGCCGGTTGCTGATCCAGCACCTGGCGCCCCAGGTACGAAAAAGTATTCACCCCCGAAACATGGCCTGCGCCAGGAATGCCAGAAAGGATCATCCCCGTAATCCAACCGCCAGTTTGCTCCACCAGCTGCCGCGCCTGCTCCTCGGAAAGATGCTGATGAAAATTCTGCACAAATAACGCCTGCACTTCCTGCGGCAGGAAAGCCAGGTCACTGTAGCTCAACCCATCCACCTGATCGCGGGCCACCATCAAGGTGAAATCGGGCAGATTGGGTAGCGTGCGCGAAGAAAGGATTAAATGACAATTCTCATCCACCAGCTGAATAAAGCGGTTGAGCAAATTCATGATGGCCGGCACATCTTCGACCAGATGCACATCATCAATCACCAGCAAAAAATCCTGCTCAACCTGCTCATACAGTTCATTGGTGAGCGTCACCAGCAAAGCCTCGGCATCTTCCTCCAGTGACTTCAACTCATTCAGCTGGGCCAGCGCCGGGCGCGCCACTTCGGGGAATTGTTCCCCCAATGCTGCGATCAAGTACGCCATAAACCGTTGCGGATCCCGATCAAGCGAATCCAACGAAAGCCAGCACACCGGCTGCGAAACCGAATGGGCCAGGTCAATCAGCAACGAAGTCTTCCCGTAGCCGGCGGGCGCCGAGAGCAAAATCAACTTCCGGTCGAGTAACGCGGAAAGGCCCTCCAGCAACCTCGTGCGGGAGAGCAATTCGGGGCGACGATGCGGAATGATGATTTTCGTTTTGCTGATCGGAACGGATGGCATTACCCTTCGCATTATAGCAGCACAGCGAAGGGCAATTCAACCATTTGATTGTCTATCGAAATGCTTCTGCAAGAATGGTCGAGCTTGCCCCCCGCTGCGTTTTTCCCATTATCTTCCCCCTTCGCCTCAAGCCGGACCTCGCTGCGGTTACCGTTAAAGCGGGCCTCTCTTCTTTTGAAGGATTTCGTGTAATCGTTCAGGCCATTTCCTTTAAGGTTTTAAACATAATTTCGTATAGTCCTGGAGCGGCAGCCAGGATGGATTGTGGGCTGGAGAGGTAATCGGCCTGTCCCTCCATGTTGGTGACGATCGCCCCCGCCTCTTCGGCGATCAAACCAGCGGCGGCCACATCCCATGGCTTGAGGGAAAGCTCCCAATACCCATCGAATCGCCCGGCGGCCACATAGCAGGCGTCCAGTGCTGCTGAACCAAGCCGCCGCACCCCCTGACATTTCTTTGCCATTTTGACGAAGTTGGCGAAATTATCCTGGGGCGTATTCCAGGCATCATAAGGGAAGCCGGTAACCAGCAAGCTATGTTGTAAATCGGCGGCGGCCGAGGCATGAATCGGTCGCCCGTTCAGAAACGCACCCTTGCCGCGCTCGGCCGTAAACATCTCGTCGCGCAGCGGATCGTACACAGCAGCCAGCCTCACCATCCCCTGCCAGGCGAAGGCGATGGAGACGCAAAAGATGGGGATGTGATGGGCATAGTTGACCGTCCCATCCAGCGGATCCACATACCAGAGCGCCTGTAGATCGCCGTTGATCACGCCGCTCTCTTCGGAGACGATGTGATGTCCGGGAAAGAGCCGCCCGATCTCGTTCAGCAAATAGGCCTCAGATTGGTGATCCACTTCTGTGACCAAATCGATCACCCCTTTGTAGTGAATCTGATGTTCGCGCTGATAGCCGGCGCGCAGAATCTCGCCGGCGTGTCGAGCCAGTTGTTCCAGGTGTTCCAGAGCAGGTGTAGTCATTTATTGTTGCAATTCATCCAGGATGCGATAGATTTCCCGCAATTCGGCTTCAATTTCGTCGCGATCGCGCAGAGATTGTTCCAGCAACAGGGCGTAGGATTCGCGCTGATCGGGCGGCAGGGTGGGGAGCAGCTTTTGGGCGCGGGCGATCTGCATGTTTTTGTGGCGCAGTTTGTTTTCCAGGCGCGCCCGGTAGCCCAGGTAAAAGTCGTGCATGGCGAGGGGACGGGGGGTGGTGGGTTCGCCCTGGGTAAGCAATTCGGCGATGGTGAGCAAAAATTCTTCGGTGTCAATAGGCTTTTCCAGGAAGCGAGAGGCCCCCAGGCTCATGGCAAAGGCTTTGTCTTCCGGTGTGACGTAGGTGGCGGAGAGGAAAATGACCGGGATTTCCATGGTGGCCGGGTTGGTGCGCAGCTTCTGCACCAGGGCAAAGCCATCCAGCTTGGGCATGAGAATGTCGGTGATGATGAGCGCTGGCTTTTGTTCGGCCACTTTTTGCAAGGCCTCTTCGCCGTTGCGAGCAGTGATGACCTGATAGCCTTTGAAGCGCAGGGTGATTTCCAGCAGGTCCAGAATATTGGGAATATCTTCGACGACAAGAATAGGGCCGTAGGCAGTCATAGGGTGATTTTAGTCCGAAACGAGAGGTGGTACAAGGCTTAATCGCCTGGCCAGATACGTTTCCCCAGGGCTGAAAGGGCAAATTCGACGGCCAGAGCGGCGGTTTGGTTTTGCACATCCAGGATCGCATTGACTTCGACGATGTCCATGCCCAGCAGTCGTCCGCTCTCAGCGATGAGCTCGCAGATGAGATGCGCCTCGCGCTGAGTCAGACCCCCGGGAACGGGGGTGCCGACGCCGGGGGCGTGGCGCGGATCGAGCGAATCCATGTCGAAGGAGAGGTAGATTCCGTCCGTTTCGCGGCTGACGCGGGCGAGGGCTTTTTCCACGGTGGCGACCAGCCCGTGGCGGTCTATTTGTTCCATACCCAAGACGAGGACGCCGGCTTCGCGCAGGTTGGCTTTTTCGCCGGGGTCGAGGTCGCGCGCTCCGATCACGGCCACCCGCCTCGGGTCCACGACCGGAATCGTTTCATCCCAGAGTTGGACCAGGCCGGGGGCGCCCAATCCACACAGGGCGGCCAGGGGCATGCCGTGAATATTGCCGGAGGGGGTGGTTTCGGCAGTGTTGAAGTCGGCATGGGCGTCCACCCAAATGACGCCGACCTTTTTGATGCGGGCCGCGCCGCGGATGGAGCCGAGCGAAAGACTATGGTCGCCGCCAAGGACGAGGGGGAAGTGCCCTTTTTGCACCGAGGTAGAAACGGCCCCGGCGACGCGACGCGCCATGGGGACGATGCAATCGAAGTATTTCAAGCGCGGGTCGGTGATTTTGCACATTTCGGCGATGGGTACCTCAATGTTTCCTTTGTCTTCAACCAGGTAGCCCAATGCTTCGAGTTTTTGTTGCAGGTGGGCGTAGCGAATGGCGCTGGGACCCATGTCCACGCCGCGCCGATCCGCACCCAGGTCAATAGGAACGCCAATGATGTCAATGTTCATGGTTGAATTCCTAAATCTTGCAAGGCTTGAATGGCGGGTTGCCAGTGGGGATGGACTTTCAGGGCGGAGCGAAAATCTTCGATGGCGGCCTGACGTTGTCCGGCCATCACATAAGCCCGACCGCGCCAGAGCAGGCTTTCTTCCAATACAGGCTCGCTAATGGTCTCTTGCAGGGTGGTGTTGGCCAGGCCGATCACATCGGCGTAACGCCCGGTGTAATAGTAGGCCCAATAAGGTCCGGTCTGATACCACATGATGCGATAAGGGCGAGTAGATTGATCGTTGCCCAGGGCGGCATACAGGCTGAAGGCATAGTCGTACGCCGAGGCAGCGTCTGCATATTGACGTAGGGCAACATGGCTAGTGCCGAGATTGAACCAGGCGAAGAACTGGTCAATGCCGCTGAGATTTTGGCTTTCTTCCTGAGCTACGGCCAGGGCATGGGCGGCAGCTTCGTCGGCATCGGCCAGATCGCCGAGCAGGGTGAATACTTCATTCTCGCGCTCTTGCGGGTAGACGAGGACAAACAGGTAGTTGAACGAGCGCCAGCCGCGCAGAAATTCATCGTATTTGATGTGAAAATTCGGGCCGTCATTGTAGGTATCTTGCACAATGAGCTCACCGCTCTGCTCATCGTAGCCGGTGACAAATTGGTAATGCCCCATCCAGCTGACCTTGCCGGTGTAGTCGCGTTCGTAATAGCCTTTCTCGGCCACGACTGGGAATCCGGCGGCCAGTAGTCGTTTCAGCAGGTCAATATCGCCGCCATAACGCATGACCGAGGTCAGGCCAGGGACGTTTTCGGCGATGTAATCTTGAAATTCATAGGGCATCACGTTTTTGTCTTTGTTGGCGGGCAGGCCGTCCGCGCCGGTGTTCCCCGGCATCACTGCTTTGCCGATCACGTCGCGGTTGCCTTTCCAGCCCCAAAACGTGAGCGCCATGGAAAAATTAGCCGGCCCGCAATAATTCCAGCGATTCAGCTGATTCTCGTATTTGAAGCCCTCCAGCGAGACGCGCGCCGGCAAGGGGGTGGGGGTTAGGGTGGGGGGGAGAGTAGGCCCGGGCGGGGGAGTGCGGCTGGGTTGGGGGGTGAGGGTTTTGGCGTAATTCGCCCGCGTGGTTGCCAGCACTGATTCGAAATTCACCGCCTGGGTGGGGACGAATACAGCGCGATCGGGTGGATTGATCAGATAGTTAATGCGGGCACGCAGGTTGTCCACGCGCCAGGCCAAACGAGAGTGAACAGGAGGAAGGTTGTAAATTCCCATGCCGAGGAGCAAAGTCAGGGGCAGGAGCCAGTACCATCTAAATTTTTTGAGCATGGGCGGGATTATAACAGAAGCAGACCTCCGAGGGCTTACAGCCCTCGGAGGCCTGGGGTTTGCGGCTTATTCTTTGACTTCGCCGTCAATGACATCACCATCGGCAGGTGGCGGGGTAGATGGCCCACCGCTGGCTTGCGCTTGCGGTTGACCCTGAGCATAGAGTTGCTGGCTCAGGGCATGGAAGGCATTTTGTACCTGATCGCTGGCCTGGCGGATGCGATTGATGTCATCGCCCTGGATGGCCTGCTTGAGGTCGTTGATCTTGCTCTCAATGGCCGAGCGTTCCGCCGAGGGTACTTTGTCGCCCAGTTCGCGCAGGGCTTTTTCGGTCTGGTAGATCAAGTTGTCGGCATTGTTGCGGGCCTCAATCAGTTCCCGGCGTTTGCGGTCTTCCGCCTCGTGTTGACGAGCCTCCTGCACCATGCGCTCGATGTCCTCTTTGTTCAAGTTGGTGGAGGCTGTGATGGTGACCTTTTGCTCTTTGCCGGTAGCTTTGTCCTTTGCGGTCACGTGCAGGATGCCGTTGGCGTCAATGTCGAATGTCACTTCGATTTGCGGGATGCCGCGCGGCGCCGGTGGGATTCCATCCAGCCGGAAGCGGCCCAGCGACATATTGTCGGCTGCTAGCGGTCGCTCTCCTTGCAGCACATGGATATCCACAGCCGTCTGGTTGTCGGCAGCGGTGGAGAAGATCTCGCTCTTGCGGACGGGAATGGTGGTGTTGCGCGGAATGAGCGTGGTCATCACACCACCGAGCGTCTCCACGCCCAACGAGAGCGGCGTCACGTCGAGCAGCAAGATGTCTTTCACTTCACCAGCCAGCACGCCGGCCTGAATGGCCGCGCCAACTGCCACGACCTCATCCGGGTTGACGCCTTTATGTGGCTCTTTGCCACCCGTCAGTTTGCGCACCAGTTCCTGAATCATCGGCATGCGGGTGGCGCCACCGACCAATACGACTTCATCGAGGTCGTTTACCGTCAGGTTAGCGTCCTTGAGCGCGTTCTGGAAGGGGATCACGCAGCGTTGTACCAGGTCCTCGGTCATCTGCTCGAACTTCGAGCGGGTTAACTTGAGTAGCAGATGTTTGGGGCCGCTGGCATCCGCCGTGATATACGGCAAGTTGATTTCGGTTTCCATCACGGTCGAGAGTTCGATCTTGGCCTTTTCGGCCGCCTCGCGCAGACGTTGCAACGCCTGCCGATCCTGGCGCAGGTCAATGCCCTGTTCCTTCAAAAATTCGTCCGCGGCCCAGTTGACGATACGCTGATCCCAGTCATCACCACCCAGGTGAGTATCGCCATTTGTAGCCTTCACTTCGATGACACCTTCGCCAACTTCCAGGATGGAGACATCGAAGGTCCCACCGCCCAGGTCGAACACCAGGATGGTCTCGTCCTTCTTTTTATCCAGGCCATAAGCCAGCGCCGAGGCAGTCGGCTCGTTGATGATGCGTAGCACTTCCAGCCCGGCGATCTTGCCGGCATCTTTGGTTGCCTGTCGCTGGCTGTCGTTGAAGTATGCTGGCACGGTGATGACTGCTTGTGTCACGGGCTGGCCGAGATAGGCCTCCGCGTCCGCCTTGAGTTTGGCAAGAATCATCGCCGAAATCTCCTGCGGACTATATTCACGGTTGGTCACTGGAATGCGGACGCGTACATCATCCGCCGGCCCGCGAACGACCTGATAAGGCACCATTTTTCGTTCGGTCTCGACTTCTTCATAACGGCGGCCAATAAAGCGCTTAATCGAATAGATGGTATTCTCCGAGTTGATGATCGCCTGGCGCTTCGCGGTCTGACCGACGAGCCGCTCCCCGTTTTTGGTGAACGCCACCACCGAAGGGCAGAGACGCCCGCCCTCGGCTGTCGGGATCACAGTGGGGGTGCCGCCTTCCATAACCGCCACCACGCTGTTGGTTGTTCCCAGGTCAATGCCAATGATTTTTCCCATATTTGCACTCCTCAATTAAGATTTGATAAAAGCATTCCATAGAACGCGAGTAGCAACGAAAGAAAAACATCGCCTGCTTTCTCGCGTGGATTGTCTGGGCATAGTCTAATCGAAGCGTGCAAGAAAAACGTTAACGCAATATAGAAATTGGATAAGTGCATAGCATGGCGAGCCGCAGCCAAAAGGGACAACTCACGCTTCGCTCCCCCTTCGGGGACTTCGCAGGGCAGGCACTGCGCTCGCAAGGACAGCAGGGTACAAAATCTTCGCGGTCATAATAGATTCTCAAGAGCCATGCGATAAAGAGACCGGGAGCACTAAAAGGTTGTGGGTAAGATGGAAAACAGGGAAACGGCTAGTGTCATTGCGAGGGGCGTCAGCCCCGAAGCAATCCATCCATTCCTTGCCGACCAGGAGATTGCTTACCCCTGCGGGGCACAAGTCGCCGCCTTTGGCGGCTCGCAATGACACAAAACGGCGTTTTTCGCCCACAGCGTCATCTCTCAAGGCACTGGCGAAATGAGCATCCATCCACCGCTCACACCTGACTAACAACTTTTTCGCGCACCCAAGAGACCTCCGAAGTTTCGCAAACTACGGAGGTCTGATGGCCTGAGGCCTGATTTTTGTGAATCCCCCGTCCTGCGTGGCTATCCTGTTGGCTACGGTTGGCTGATCTTGATCCAGTCCACATCCACTTTGACAGGCGTGACGTTGAACGACGAAACGGAAATGCCCACCTTGCCATCACGCAACACGAATTTATTTTCGTCCACGGTTTTGGTCTCGAAACCGTTGATAAACAGGGTGAGCTTGCGACCTTTGCAAACGATGGCATACTCGTTAATATCTTTGCCTTGTTTGATTTTGTTCGAGCCGCCATCGGTGATCTTGTTGTAAACGACCTGGTGATTGGCATTGTAGGTGGCCGCGTAAATGTTATACAGCCCGTTATTGGCCACATTGAACTCATACCAGCCCTCGTCACTGTAACGGCAAAACAGGCTGATGTTGTTGTTATTCACCCCCCGGTTTTCCACACGGGCATCCACGCGCACATCCTGGTAGGTGAAAGCATCGTAGGTGACGTAAGTGTAGAGATAGCGGGAGGTAATATCGAAAGTCAGGTAACCCCCTTCGGTTTTCAAAGTCAGGCCGGATTCGTTGGCTGAGGTATCCCCTTTGATGGTAAAGTAACTCCAATTGTCATTTTGTGCATCGAAATTTTCGGTATAGAATTGTTCCGTGGCGCTGACCGGTTGGGGGACTTCAGTGGGGGGCTGCTGAATGATTTCGGTGGGTGGGGAGAGCGGCGTGGCGGGCGAAGGGGGTTGAGTGGGAGGTAGCGAAGTGGGCGTGCCAAAGTCAATGCCACAAGCCAGGCTCACGATGGCCAGAATGGCAAACAAAAAAAGAAAGGGCCGATAGGATTGGGAACGCATTTTCTCCTCCATGAATTGGTTTGAAGCAGTGTAGCATATAGGTCCCCCTTTTACAAGCAAAAAGAATCCCCCGTTCTTACCAGAAAAAGAACGGGGGTGAAGGTGGAGATGGCGGGAATCGAACCCGCGTCCGAAAGATTCGGCCCTCGGAAATCTACGAGCGTAGCCGGTCGAGGGGGGTCGTCACAGGTGTCTCGTCCGGCGAGAACATCCTGTGACCAGCCGCATCGGGCCCGAAAGCCCTCTTTCGCGCAAGTAGCGGCGTCGTGCGCGGCATTCCACCTTTGTCACGCCCAATCCGTCACCGGGTGGAAGACGGGGACGGTGGACGCGGCCTCACTTCTGGAGACCGACTGTTACGCCATCGCCTTAGGCGGCGAGGGGCATAGCAGCATAGGAAGTGCGGTTGGCACTTGTTTTTTCGCGCTGATTTTACGAGATCGGCGCCTCTCGGCTCGCATTCCGGGACCAGCCTCTTCCGTCGAAGCCAGTCATCCCCAAATTGGCGCTCTTATTATAGCATGAATATAGTACAATGGTAACTTGCCTGAATGTTTTCTTTATGCTAGACTACTTGCCTGAGGAAAAATGGCCGAAAAAATCCTGATTGTAGATGATGATCTGGATACCCTGCGGTTGGTTGGTCTGATGCTGCAACGGCAGGGGTACCGTATCGTCGCAGCGGCCAATGGGGAACAAGGATTGGCAAAGGCCCTGGAAGAAAGACCAGACCTGATTTTGCTTGACGTTATGATGCCGGACATGGATGGCTATGAGGTCGCCCGGCGCTTGCGGAAGAACCCCGTAACGGCCTCCACCCCCATCCTCATGTTTACGGCCAAATCTCAGATTGATGATAAGGTCACCGGCTTTGAGGCCGGCGCAGATGATTACCTGACCAAGCCTACTCATCCCTCTGAGTTACAGGCGCACGTGAAAGCGCTTCTGACAAGGGCCTCTCAACAACAACACGAAGAAAAGCGACCTCCCACCGTGGCTCAACCGCAGGAGGGGTTTATCATCGGTGTTCTGGCTGCGCGTGGCGGCATGGGCGTTTCTTCTGTAGCGCTCAACCTGGCTACCAGTCTGTCGGTCCGCACTCAAGCGGAGGTCATCCTGGCCGAGATGATACCTGGACGGGGCATTTTGGGCCTGGATTTGGGAATCGCTGCCACGAACCAGCTGGTTGAAATCCTTTCGGGGACAATGGTGGAAATCACCCGCGAAAAAGTGGATTCCGCGCTTATCCCTCATCCCTCCGGGTTGAAATTGTTGCTTGCTTCTGAAAACCCGGGTGACGTGCACCTGACGAACCAGCTGGGTAACTACGAAGCCCTGGTCTTGCGCCTGGCCTCGCTGGCTCGCTTCGTTGTCCTGGACCTGGGGGTGGGGTTGCCGCCCTTCGTGCAGAAGATCCTCCCCTTATGCCATGAGCGCATTGTGGTCACTGAGGGGGTGCCCAACACCATTCGCCTCACCAGGATTTTAATTGATGCCATCTGCAACCTGGGAATTGACCGTAAAGCCATTTCGGTCGTTTTGAACAATCGGGTTCGTTCGGAAGCGCAAATGCAATGGACTCAGGTGCAGGAGAAATTAGGACACTCGATTGCAGTTACCCTCACGCCTGCGCCTGAACTATTCCTGCAGGCAGCCAAATTGCAGACGCCACCGGTGTTGTGTCAGCCGACGAATGTAACCTCGCAGCAATTTTTGAAACTTGCGGATTCGATTCTGGAGCACGAAAAAGCCCGATGATCTCTTTTTCAAGCCAAACAGCGGAAGCAATTGACTTCGCCGCGGGTTTGTTCCGCCGGGCGAAGCGAGCCGTCGTGTTGACGGGGGCGGGCATTTCCACTCCCTCGGGGATTCCCGATTTTCGTTCGGAGGGGACCGGCTTATGGTCCCGCGATGAACCGCTTGAAGTGGCTTCCTTGAGCACCTTTCGTACCGCTCCGGAGAAGTTCTTTGCCTGGTTCCGGCCATTGGCGGGTCAGATCTTCAATGCCCAGCCCAATGCTGCCCATCGCGCCCTGGCCGAGCTGGAATCCGCGGGTCGCCTTCATGCGATCCTGACGCAAAACATTGACACCTTGCATCAAAAGGCCGGCTCGCGGCGTGTGGTTGAGCTGCATGGCACGATGCGGACGCTGACTTGTGTGCATTGCTACTTTCAAGCCGAGGCGGCGGATTTTTTGCCAGCGTTTGTGGAATACGGTGAAATCCCGCGCTGCCCCCGCTGTGGCAACATCATGAAGCCAGATGTGATTTTATTTGGCGAGCAATTGCCCCAGGTCGCCTGGTTGGAGGCGCAGCGCGAGGCGCGTCAGTGCGATTTGATGCTGGTGGCTGGCTCCTCGCTGGAGGTGTTGCCGGTGGCCGGCTTGCCTTTGCAAGCGATTGATCGCGGGGCGCATTTGGTGATTGTCAACAACAGCCCCACTTATCTCAATGTCCGTGCGGACGTGGCGATTTTAGAGAACGTAGCCGAGATTATCCCCGCAATCGTGGAGCGAGCATTATATGGCTGAGATAAAAACCGAACGTTTGGATGGTTACCGTCGCCTGATTGAGATTTCGCGCGATCTCGCCTCTACGCTAGACCTGGATATTTTGCTCTCGCGCATCGTTCACGCCGCGGCAGAGGTCAGTGGTGCGGAGGCGGCTTCGATTTTGCTCTACGATGAGGCTGCCCGGCGACTGTATTTCCAGGTGGCGACCAATATTGATGAGCCAACCCGTCGCGGGCTGGTGGTGCCCTTGGAAGGTTCGATTGCTGGCTGGATTGTGCTCAACCGGAAGCCGGTGCGCATTGACGATGTGCAAAACGACCCGCGTTTTTATGGAGAGGTGATGGGAGCGAGCGGCTTTGTGACCAAATCTATTTTAGGGGTGCCGTTGATTACAAAGAATAAGGTGGTAGGGGTGTTAGAGGCGCTGAATAAGCATCGCGGTAGTTTTACCGAGACGGATCAATCCATGCTTTCGGTGCTGGGGGCACAGGCTGCGGTGGCGATTGAGAATGCCCGCCTCTTTCAGCAGTTCGATTTGATTTCTGAATTTGTGCATGAATTACGCACCCCGCTGGCCTCGCTCAGTACAGCCACGTATTTGCTGATGCGCCCGGAAATGTCCTATGAACAGCGCATGCAAATTGTCAACAATATTCACAGTGAGACATTACGGTTGAATGCCCTGGCTTCGTCTTTTCTTGACCTGGCGCGCCTTGAATCGGGGCGCGTGCAGTTCCGCAAACATGCTTTCAGTGTGGCCGATTTGCTCTATGAGTGCAAAGACATTATGGCCTCAAAAGCGCTGGAGGATGATATCCAGATTCGCATTGAGGCTGTCGAAGGTTTACCCTTGCTGGAGGCTGATCGCGATAAGATCAAGCAGGTTTTGCTGAATTTATTGAGCAATGCAATTAAATATAACCGCCCGAATGGCAGTGTGATTCTACGCGCCGAGGCGAGCGAGACCGAGATTTGCATTTCGGTGCAGGATACTGGCATTGGTATCCCGGAACATGCGTTGCCTCATTTGTTCGAAAAGTTTTACCGCGTGCGTGAGCACGAAAATAAAGCATCTGGCACGGGCTTGGGCCTTTCAATTTGCAAACAAATTGTCCAGGGACATGGGGGGCGAATTGAAGTGAAAAGCAAACTGGGCATTGGCACGGTGTTTTTTGTGTATCTACCACGCAGCAGCAAGACGCAACCGGTTGATAAGTAATCTGGGTTCGGGATAAGGGTTGAATTCAGAGAGATACCGCTCCACCACCTACAGGCGCCGCCAGCCCGACGCCGGAACAATCTTGCACCTGTAAATCCAATGGTGGCTGTGATGGTGCAAAATGCCAGTGGACTTTGAATTCTAAAGATTACCCACCAAATGGCTGCGACGACACCTGTCCTGGCTCTGATAACGCCAGGTTCAAAGTCTCCTGCGGTAGTACAACCTGCGGCACAAACACCTGCGGCTACAGCGCTAGCTGTACCAACACCAGCTGCTCCCCCAACGCTCCTGGATGTGGTGTAACACCGATTCCTTTAGACTGCAATTATGACGCTTATGGCTGCAATCAATGTGGTGTCGGCCGGGTGGGAAAAATCGCCTGAAAGCGCGCAGGGAAACCGTAAGGCAAGTCTCTGCCCTGCCCGCCCCGTCACCCGCAAATCAGCGAGCCGTGAGCCGTCTCATCGTTCCAACTCGGTCACCAGCCGCACCGCCATTTCGCTCACCCCCTGCAAGCGCCCCATTGCGGTAAGGGATAATAAACTCATGAACGTCCCTGTTCCTTCCCTGGATGCGTTGCGCGCCCAATTGCGCGCCCTTTTGCCCGAATTGCGCCAGCGCTACGGCGTCGAAACGCTCCAAATCTTTGGCTCCTACCTGCGCGGCGAAGCCACCCCCGCCAGCGACCTGGACCTGCTGGTCACCTTCAGTCAGCCCCCCTCGCTCTTCCAATTCATCGCCCTCGAAAACTTCCTCAGCGAAACCCTGGGCGTCAAAGTGGACCTGGTCATGAAGGACGCCCTCAAACCACGCATCGGGAAACACATCTTACGGGAAGTAGGGCTTTTCAAAGATTTAATAGACTTTATCTGCAATAAGGCTCAGCTCTCTTTTGCATCGAATTTTCACGAATTCCCGAAGAAAATTCGCCGTAATCGGCGTCATCAGCAAAATCTGCCGATAAAGATTAGAATTTTGAAAAGCCCTGACGGGAAGCCCAGCCCCTATGAAGCAGGAATTTCTCGATTACGTTCAGGATATGCTTGCAAGCACCCAAAAAGCGCAAGCCTTCGCACAGGGGATGAACGAAGCCGAGTTCCAGAACGACGAGAAAACCCGGTAGGCTATCGTGACTTTGTACTCAGCCTACACCTGAGTCAAATTTGCTTTAGGGGAAATTGCATACCATTGGTCGCGCCCGTTGTTTTTGGCGCGATAGAGGGCTTCATCGGCCCGGCTTAGAAGAGACTGCCAGTTTTCCTGGCCGGCCAAAAATTCTGTTACCCCCATGCTGACAGTAATTCTCAGGGAGACGTTGTTCACCGGAATCACGAGGTCGCGAATTCGTTTACACAGGCGGTCGGCTTGTTCAGCGGCGGCCTCCAGGGTGGTGTTGGGTAGCACAATCAAAAATTCTTCGCCACCAATGCGCCCGACCAGGTCTGGCTCGCGCATGTGTTCGCGCAATTCGGTGGAGAGAGCACGCAGCACTTCGTCGCCGATGGGATGGCCGTAGGTATCGTTGATGATTTTGAAGTGATCAATATCCAGCATGGCAATCGAAAGGGGGGTGTGGTAGCGGTTGGTGCGCAGGACTTCGTGTTGCAGGTCACCAATGATTTTGCGACGATTGGGGAGGTAGGTGAGCGGGTCGGTGTGGGAGATTTCATGGGCCTGGGCAATCACTCCCCTCAGATCGATTTCTTTGCGGTGCAGGGCCTGCTCCAGGCGTTGATGGTCGCGCAGCAGTTGCTGGTACTTTTCCGCCAGGTGGGGATCATGGTCGGCGGGTTCGGCGAAGAAGAGGGCTTGTCCATTGGGCAGGGGGACCAGCCAGCAATGGTACAGGGTCGGCTTGGGCAGAGCACCGGGCACAAGCATGAGCGGACTTTGCATGGCTTTGTTTTCGCGCAAGTGTTGTTCGCACAGAGGGCGGCTTTCCTCGCTGAGAAAGTCGCTCAGCCGGCTGGCCAGCGGACGCTGGGCGCGCAAACGGGTAAAGGCGGGGTTGCAGGCAAGAAGTTTGCCATCTGAAGCGACCAGGGCGATCAACCCGTGTGTATTTCCCACCCAGTGTTTCACCCCATAACGGGCGACAAGCGTATCGAGCTCGTCCATAGGCTAATTATACGGTGATGGCAATGCTTTTCACCTTACAGAATCTCGTCAGCGGGCGCCGCGCCGACCAAATTGACGCTCCAGGGTTTCCACGGAAAGATGAATCATCGTTGGCCGGCCATGGGGGCAGGTGCGCGGCGATTCGCACATTTCCAGGGCGTCGAGCAAAGCACGCTGCTCTTCTTCGCTGAGGGATTGCCCGCCTTTGATGGCCAGGCGCTTGCAAACGCGCGCTGCCAGGCGTGCTTCGATCTCAGCTTGAAGAGGGGTTTCGTCTTCTTCAAAATCTTCTACCAGGGCGCGCAAGGCTGCTGCCGGATCGCTGCCGGCAAACAGGGCCGGCATGGCGCGCACCTGAAAGGTGTTGCTCCCAAAAGATTCTACAGCGAAGCCCAGATTGTGTAAAATGGCAAGGTTTTCTTCCAGCAGCCTGGCCTGAGCCGGGGGGAAGTGTACAATGGCCGGGGTGAGCAGCGCCTGGGCAAGGATGTTTTGTTTGGCATGTTGCGTCATCAGCCGTTCGAACAGGACGCGTTCGTGGGCGGCGTGCTGGTCAATCAGGTACAAGCCATCGGGTCCCTCGGCGACCAGGTAGGTGGACCCGATCTGCCCGATGAGCCGCAGCAAGGGGAGGGAGCGCCTTTCGCCGGGAATCAGGCCGGGGGAGGCCGCGCCCGCCTGATTGTCCGGCAGCGAGGCGCCGGGCGCGGCGACCGCGGGGGCCTCGGCAGCCATTTGCCAGTCCAGCCCAACCTGGCGCGTGTCCTCCGTAGTTTTGCTTCCTCCCCATAGGGTGGGTGGTGCCATGGGGGGCACGGGAGTGTAGGCCAGCAGGGCGCGACGGATCGCCCGTTGGACAAAACTGAAGATCCGATCGGCATCGCGGAAGCGGACCTCGGCTTTGGCCGGGTGGACGTTGACATCCACTTCTTCAGGGGGCATTTCCAAAAATAAGGTGGCCAGCGGGTAGCGCCCGACCATGAGCAGGGTGTGGTAGGCCTGGAGCAGCGCCGTGCTCAGGGTCAGGTCTTGCACCCATCGCCCGTTGATGAAGAAGGTGATTTCTTTGCGGTTGGAGCGGGTGAGGGAGGTGGGGCTGGTGTAGCCACTGAGCCGCAGGCCATCTTCTTCGGCCCACACTTCCAGCAGTTGACGGGCGGTTTCCACGCCGTAGAGTGCTGCCAGAATGGCGCGCCGATCGCCATCGCCGCTGGTTTGCAGGATGATGTTTTCTCCTTCGGTCAGGCGCAGACGCAGGTGGGGATAGGCCAGGGCGTAGCGGGTGACCAGGGCGTCAATGGCCCGACGCTCGGTAGTGTCGCTTTTCAGGAATTTCAGCCGTGCTGGCACGTTGTAGAACAAATCTTCCACCCGTACCAGGGTGCCAGGCGGAGCGCCGACGGGTTCTTTTTTGAGGATTCGGCCACCTTCTACTCGCACCCGCGCGCCGCTGACGGCTTCGGCCACTCGCGAGGTGAGGGTGAGCCGCGAGACGGAGGCGATGGACGCCAGGGCCTCGCCGCGAAAGCCCAGGGTGGCAATGTGGAAAAGTTCTTCCGCCCGCGTCAGTTTGGAGGTGGCGTGACGGGTGAGCGCCAGTTCCAATTCGTCGGCGGGGATGCCGCTGCCGTCGTCGGCCACTTCGATCAACTTTCGCCCTGCTTCGGCGATGGTGATTTGCAGGTTGCGCGCCCCGGCATCCAGCGAGTTTTCCATCAATTCTTTGACTACCGAGGCCGGGCGCTCGATCACTTCTCCAGCGGCAATTTGCGAAGCGACTTCGGGCGGCAATAAATGAATGCTCATGTCCGCATTATAACGCCTGTGTCGGTGCAAACAGGTATAATCACGGATATGCGCTTTACAACGATCTTTTTCGACCTGGATGATACCCTCTACCCGGCCAGCACGGGATTGTGGGAAGTGCTCAAGGCGCGCATGAGCAAATACATGGGTGAGCGCCTGGGCATTCCCGAAAGCGAGATCCCGCGCCTGCGCGAGCAGTATTTTCGGGAATATGGAACGACGTTGCGCGGGCTGCAAGCCAATTATCACGTTGATCCGCAGGATTTTCTGGCCTACGTGCACGATGTGCCCCTCCGCGACTATCTGACTCCCAACCCGGCTCTGGGCGTGCTCATCGCTTCGCTCCCGACCCGCAACCTGATTTTTACCAATGCGGATGTTCCCCACGCCCGACGCGTTCTCGCCGTGCTTGGTCTGGAGGGTTGTTTTACCGATATTGTGGATATTAACGCCATCGCTCCATATTGCAAGCCCATGCCTGAAGCCTTCCATATTGCCATGAAGATCGCCGGTGAGGAGGATCCGCACCGTTGCGTGATCATTGATGATCAGCCGCGCACCACCCGCACCGGACGCGCCCTGGGGATGCTCAGTATTCTGTATGGGCAAAAGGAGCCTCACCCCGATGCCGATTTCACCCTCAGCGATTGGCAGATGTTGCCTGCCTTGCTTAATGGGAGTAAGCCATGAATACAGACAAAGTCTATCTGGTAATTTTGATCGTGATTGGTATCGTCGTTCTTTCCAACCTGATGATGTATGCCATGGTGCGCGGCTCGCGCAACATTCGCTGGCCGGGCATTCGTTCCCTGCGCGATACGTTCAGCCCCACGGGCAAAGATGACGAAAAGACGTTGCAAGAATTACGCCAGCGGGTGAACAACCTTTCACAACGTGAGGACGATGACCAGGATGCCCAGTGAGAAACCCTCTTCCAACATTTTATTGACAAAGAATTCATGGTGATTTAATCCTGCTGTGATATGTTCAGCACAGCAGCACGACTGCACCTTTTCGGAGGAAACTGTGAATAAGATTTTGAAAACTATTTTGATTGTGCTGGCCATCTTTTTCGTGGCCGTTGCCTCCTTCTCTGGAGGCTTTGTCGTCGGCCACTGGTTGCCGCAGGCTATCGCTCCATCCCAGCCGGCGGTTGTCCCTTCCCCTTCGACGGAACAACAATCGGCTACCCCGACCGATTTACAGACCCTCTTCAAGCCGTTTTGGGAAGCCTGGAATATCGTCCACGAACAATATGTGGAGCAACCGGTGAACGATGTGGCCCTGATGCAAGGCGCTATTCGCGGCATGATGGAGGCCCTCGGCGACCGGCACAGCTCCTACATGGATCCACAGACGTTCGAGCAGGCCAATCAAGAGCTCTCTGGCGAGTATGAGGGCATTGGCGCTTATGTGGATACGACCACGGACTACCTTACCGTCATTAGCCCTATGCCGGGCTCTCCGGCGGAACGGGCCGGCCTGCAAGCCGGAGATCAGATCATCGCCATTGACGGCGAAGACATGACCGGTGTGGACCCTGAGCTGGCGCGGCGCAAAGTGCTTGGCCCGGCTGGCACCACCGTCCACTTGACTGTGCTGCGCAAAGGCGAAGAAAAGCCGCTCGAAATCACCATCACGCGTGAGCATATTGTCATCAAAAGCGTGAACGGCAAGATGCTGGACAATGGCATTGCCTATATCCAGCTGGTCACTTTTGGAGATAAAACCTCGCAGGAGCTGAAACAAACCCTGAGCGAGTTGCTGGCACAAAACCCCAAAGGACTGATTCTCGATTTGCGTAACAATGGTGGCGGTTACCTCAATACCGCCGTGGACGTGGCTTCGCAATTCCTTTCTAAGGGCGTGGTGCTCTACGAACAATACGGCGATGGGCGCAAAGTAGCCTACGACGTTGTGCCTGGTGGGCTGGCGACCGATATTCCCATGGTCGTGTTGATTAACGAAGGCTCTGCCTCAGCATCCGAAATCGTGGCCGGTGCGTTGCAAGATTACGGGCGCGCCAAACTGGTCGGTGTTACCTCCTACGGTAAAGGTTCTGTGCAAAATTGGGTGCCCCTCTCCGACAATCAGGGCGCGGTACGAGTCACCATTGCCAAGTGGCTCACGCCCAAAGAGCGCACCATTCACGGCAAGGGTCTCACCCCTGATGTGGTCGTAGAAATGACTGAAGAAGACTATCAGGCTAAACGCGATCCGCAGCTGGATAAAGCCGTAGAAGTTTTGTTGCAAATGATTGCTGCTTCTACTTCGCAATGATCAGTAAGGAGGTGTGCAATGCTGTTCTATAACCCTACGTATTTTCTTTTCATGGCGCCAGCCATTCTGCTCATGATGCTGGCGTCGTGGTATGTCAATTCAACTTTCCGCAAATGGAGCATGGTGCCGGCGCGCAGCCGTCTGACCGGCTATGAGGCCGCGCAACGTTTGATTTCCAGTGGCGGCCTGTTCGGCGTGCGCGTGGAAGGCGTGCCAGGCAACTTGAGCGATCATTATGACCCGCGTGATAAGGTGCTGCGCCTTTCTCCTGGCGTGGCCAATAGTGCCTCGGTCGCTTCACTGGCCGTGGCTGCCCATGAATTGGGTCATGCCATGCAAGATGCCGAAGAGTATTTCCCCTTGCGCTTTCGGGCGGCCCTCGTGCCGGTGGTTAACATCGGTTCCTACCTGGGCTGGATCTTTATCATGATCGGCTTGTTCCTGAACATGATCCAAATCGCCTGGCTGGGTGTGCTGGTCTTTTCGGGTGGGGCGCTCTTTGCTCTGGCTACGCTGCCTGTGGAACTGAATGCTTCAGCTCGTGCCAAGCAATTACTGGTGAATAGTGGCCTGATTCAGGGCGAAGAAGAGATGCGTGGTGTCCATCAAGTGCTCAATGCCGCTGCCTTGACCTACGTCGCCGGCCTGGTCACGGCCCTGTTACAACTGCTCTACTATGTCACCCTGGTTGGTGGTCTGGGTCGTCGCCGCCGCTAACCTGCAAGGAAAATCAAGCCTCCCATGCCCTGAAAGCGTGGGAGGTTTTCGTTTAGGGGGAAGCATAAATTCACCTGAGTTCGGGATAAGTCGTTATCTGCAATAAGGCTCAATTCTCTTTTGCATCGAATGCTCACGAATTTCCCGAAGAAATTTTGCCGTAATCGGCGTCATCAGCAAAATCTGCGGATAAAGATTAGAATTTTGAAAAGCCCTGGGCGAATTTTCAGGTGGGTTTTATCCCGAATTGACATAAATTATAATGTCCTTATCATGCGTAAATTCCTCATGATCGTCCTCCTTTTCCTCGGAATCACGCTGATTATTTTGAGCTTCGGGGAATTGGAAACCATCGTCAAAACCATTCAACAAGGCAATTTCTGGTTTTTGTTGCTGGCACTGCTCATTCAACTTGTCTGGTTTTGGGTTGTAGGGCAGATGTACCGCTCGATTTACCGCTTGCTCAACGTAGACGAATCCGCCCTGACCTTGAGCCTGATCGCCGCAGCCGCCAATTTCGTCAACGTCGTCGCACCGACTGCTGGTGTGGGCGGAATTGCCCTTTTTGCAGCCGAAGCCAGGCGCCGCGGACATCCCTCCGGCAAGGCCACTGTCGCTGGCGCCTTGTTCCTGATTTTCGATCAGGCCGCTTTTTCCATCATCCTGGCCCTGGGATTGCTGGTGCTTTTCCGCCGCAACAACCTGAGCGCCGGAGAAATTACCGCTTCCCTTTTGTTTTTGCTGGTAGCGGGTTTTTCCGCCTTTTTGCTTTACCTGGGCTATCGCTCGGCGGCGCGCCTGGGCAATGCCCTGGCGAAAATGGCCCGGTTGATTAACTGGCTGCTGCGACCTTTGCTTCACCGCCAATACCTGAGCGAGCAACGCGCTCATGAATTCGCGGCCGAAGTGGCTGATGGCTTCTCTGGCCTCTCCGAGAAACCCCGCAGTTTGCTGATTCCCATCTTGCTCGGCCTGGCCAACAAGACGTTGCTGATGGCTGTCTTGACCTGCTCTTTCCTCTCTTTCGAAGTCCCTTTTTCAGCCGGCACCATCGTCGGCGGATTCGCCATTGGCTATCTGTTCTTGATTATTTCCCCCACCCCTTCCGGCATTGGCGTGGTAGAAGGCGTGATGGCCATTGGTTTGAGCACCCTGCGTGTCCCCTGGAGCCAGGCTGTGGTGATCACCATCATCTATCGGGCGATCACCTTTTGGGTGCCACTTGCAGTAGGCGCAATAGCCTTCCGTGCCCTCCATTTTGACAAGCAGACGACAGAATAACTTCGCCCAGGCCCCAGGGGTGCGCGAAAAAGTTGTTAGTCAGGTGTGAGCGGTGGATGGATGCTCATTTGGCCAGTGCCTTGAGAGATGACGCTGTGGGCGAAAAACGCCGTTTTGTGTCATTGCGAGCCGCCAAAGGCGGCGACCTGTGCCC
>DAOUAN010000115.1:0-42195 GCA_034433385.1 Anaerolineales bacterium
CGAAAGAACCTTCGCTTGGCTGGCAAAGCGCCGTAGCGTGGCTACCCGTTGGTGCAAGAAACCCGAAAATTGGCTTGCTTTTGTTCATATGGCTTGTGCCGAAATCGTTCTCGGATTAATTTCCGGATAGATACTTACTTTGAAATCATTGGCGAAATTGAAGAGATAGAAACCATCGCTTCAGGGCATGGCGTGCAGATTCGGCGCCTGCTTGAACGCACCTATGGCAAAGGGCGCTGGCGCAAGATGAAAGGAAATGCTATGGTACGCCTGGCAAATGACGTGGTTGTAAAGGTTGAACTTCACTGGTTTGAAGCGCATGGTATCGGTCGTAAGGATTTCAAGATTAAAAGGATTTTACGATGACTCGATTTGTAATTTGCATCAACAATAACCAGTTTGCCAGCCTGATTGTTGGCAAGGTGTATAGGTATCTCTCAGATCCCGAAGCGGAAAAACTGGGGCTGATTCGCGTGATTGACGAAGAGACAACCGAGCCGGATGGCTATCTTTACCCATCGGACATGTTTGTTCCCATTCAACTGCCGGAACTCGCCGAGCGTGCCTTACTGGCTTTGGCAGGTTGAAAAAGTCTCCGGTCATAGCAAAACTCTGTGCATTTGTTTTCACACAAAAATCGCTCCGCCGCCGCAACTCATGGGGTGAAAGCGCAGACGGGCGTCCAGCAGCAGGGCGGCGCGGCCCAGCGCCAGCGTGCCGGTTATTCCATCGTCACTCTCAAATTCATAAAGCGGGAAGAGCAGCGGCAGGTTCAGGCGGCGGCGCATCTCCAGCGGCTTTTTCCCGGCGCAAAACAGGGTGGCTAAAGTGCGCTGACGCAGGCAGCGGTTGATTTCCGTCCGTCCCGGAAAGTCGGCGTCCAGGGAGATACCCTTGCGCGGCAGGGCTTTGCCGAATTGCTCTTCACCCCAGCCGCCCATATCGCCATGAAAATGAAAAACAAATTTTTGGAACTCGCGCGGCGCACCCAGGCGGAAGAAGCCCAGCGGATTCTGATTCTCAAACCACTGTGGATTGAGTCCGGTCTTGCGAACAGCACTATAAAACGCCTCCGCGCTCAGGTATTCCAGGGCGTGATTTGCCACCGCTGACAGCAAATCTACCACCTTGAATTGCTCTTTGCCTTCTTCGGTGGCGTCAATCACACAACAGGGGAAGAGTGTCCCGCCGCGGAAGGAGAGCGCTTCATCCAGCAGGTTGGGCTGTTCTGCCTGCAAGCGTTTGTATTCTCCCAAAGCGCTATTGAGATGCACGCCAAAGGTCTCTTCGTAGCGTTTTTGTAGCAACGGACGGGTTTCTTTATATTGCTCACGCACTGGCTTGCGCGCCAACCCCAGCAGGATTTTGACCGACTGGAACTTGCCCCAGGCTTGGGCATACTGTTCAAACTCTGCGGCGGATGGAAAAGCCGCTTCAACGGCCTGATTGAAGCCTGTGCGTTCGATTTCAGCGTCTTCCTTCAAATGTGGCGGCGTGCCGTTCTGACTCTCGAACAGCCGCTCCACCACCCAATCGGGCAGCAAGGCATAAGCGACGAAATCCTGAAAGGGGATGTGCTGCCCCTCGCGCTCGTAGCCATCGTGCCGCCCCAGGCGTCCCAACCGCTGGAGGAAGGTACCGGCGCTATCGCTCTCGAAAAGCAGGAAGTTAATCTGAAAATCCACGCCCACGTCCACCGTTGAGGTGCCAACCAGCAAATCGGCGGCGTAGGAGGCTTTGCGGCGGGTGCGTCCCGTCCAGCCAGTGTTTGGTTCGACCGTCAAACCATATTGGGCAAAGAGTGGGCGAATCTTCTCATAAATACGCAGGGCGGCGGCGCGTGAGTTGACGATAATCGCGCCTTTGGCATGTGGACGGCGTTTCAGGAAGAAGGGCAGCAGGGTGTCTTCCAGGTGTGCTTCCAGCCAGGCTTCGGCGCGTGTCCCTTTCTCAAAGTGAATCTCCACCGGATTGAGAATCTTGCGCCAGTGTTGTGCATCGCCACTGTTGGAATATTGCCCTTCGATAAAAGTCACCTGCAACCCAGAGCGTTCCAGGTAGGCGCGCATCAGCGCTTTTGGCGTGGCCGAAAGGAACAGGAATTTGTGTGGGCGCGCCTGCCTCCCGGTTTCGCGCATGAAGAGCAAAGCGTTCAGGACGCTGACAATTTGCGGGGCGTCAAAAATGTGAAATTCATCGAAAGTCAACTGCCGAAACTTTTGCGTCAGTGGGCCGGCATAGCGATCGGGGGCGTCTTCAGGCCAGGTGTAGAACTGGTGCATGATGTAGTGGAAAATATCCGGGTTCGTCAGGATGAAATCTCCGTTACGCAGCACGCTCATCAGCGCTTCGCCGCGGCGGGCATAGTCTTCGTCCTGCATCTTCAGGTCGAGCGCGGTGCCGTTCAGGGGATTGGGCAGAATGCTGGCGCCCCAGCGCTGAATGGTCGTTTCCAGGTGTGCCATCTGGTCTTCGATGAGCTCGTTGGTGGGATACATCGCCAGGGTGGGGTGCTTCCAGCCTTCCTTTTCCATCAGTATTGGCAATTGCCCTGCCAAACTCTTCCCATCCCCGGTCATCGCCGTATTGAACACCACCTCCGCCTCGTCCTCGGTCAGCGCGCGGTAGGTTTCCACCTGGTGCTGCGAAAGGCGCATGCCCTGCGGCAGGCGGAGGCGCAAGGCGGCGGGGATTTCTGCCTCCGCCGCAAGTTTCGAGTAGACTGGCAAGATTTTAATCTTCATCATTCATCATTCTGCATTCATTCTTTACCTCTCCGGCTCGCCCCCTTCCTTATCCCCTTTGACCGGTCTATCTTGATTGTAGCCAACCAGGTGGGGCGCATATGCACTCCACCCCCTGGCGAGGGCTACTCAGCGGGGAGCAAATTCTGCATCATCCCGTGCACCGCGTCCTCGATGCGCTTCTTTAGCTCCGGCCCGCCCAGCACCACGCAATACTGTCCATACCCCAGCAGAATACGCTCGGCCTCAAACAGGTCATCGGTCACTCCGCGCACCTCCACCCGACCATTCGCCAGGGAGGTAATGGTCATCTCCTCGAAATGCCGGCTGATGACTCCGCGGCTGAGTGGTGGCAACAACTGATAATGCACCTCGTAGCGGGGTGGTCGGCGATGTTGCACGCTGATCACCGAAGGGAGCACTTTTAACATCTCATCATTCTGAATGTAGAACAACCGAAAGCGGGAATAATCTCTTTCCTGAGGCGCAGGCGTGTCCTCACGCTGCAGCACATAGGCGAACAAATACCAGTGTCCCCACTGATATACCATGCGTAGCGGTGCGACCCGAAAACGTCGCGGACGACCATCCGTGTAGCGTGGCGAAAGATAGTGAAATTCCAGCTGCCGGCGACTCTCGATGGCGCGCTGCGTGGTCTCCCATACCTGGCGCGGAATGCCGTTCGGATCCACCTGCTGAAAAATCTCGAAGGTAATGGCGCTATCCAGCGTTTCCAGGCGGCGACGTTGTTCGGCGGGCAAGCGCTGAATGAGAAAATCCAGCAACGGGGTGATTTCGGCATGTTCCCCGCTTTGCCCCGCAAAAGTCACTGCAAGAAGCGCCAGGGCATGCAAAGCCTGCCGGGGCATGGAAAAAGAAAGATAGGGGCCAGCATTTTTCAGCACGTATTTCTGGTCGAAGAAATCCCACTCTACCCCCAGCAGGTGACGCAGCTTTTGTCGATCGCGTTTGAAAGCCGCCTGCCGCGCAGCCGGCGCGGAGGGATATGCTTCTGCTCCCACCTGTTCGAGAACGGATTGAATTAATTCTTCACTCGTTGCTGGCCCCGCTAGCAGACGTTTCATGATCGCCAGCGCCCGCAACAAGGCCTGCCATTCACTTCCACGTTTTGCCATATGGACTTCCATACCCTGGGATAGGCCAATTCTACTCGAAATGCCTTTCCACCTCAGTTATAATTTGTTTATCCCAATCACTTAAACCTGTTCCCTCGCGGCGGAAAAGTTTGGATGGGACAAAATGCTTTTGCCCGCCGGGGAACCGCTTATTTCTTCAAGGAGAATCAAAAATGGCTCAAGAACTGAATGAATTACTGGCTCTCATCGATCATAGCCTCACAGTGACTGATTCGACTGTCCATGTAACGGATGAAGCCAGACTACGCGCCAACATTGGCAAACTGGTAGAAGTCTCAGCCCTCGGCTCTGGCCCGAAGGTTGGTTGGGCGCGCTTTCTGGTGCGCGCCGCTGCCCTGGCGCTGGGAATTGTCCCCGCTTCTATCCACGACTTATACATGGCGCGCGGCCGTGGCGATGCGCCCATGACCTGGTGTACCCCTGCCTTCAACCTGCGCGCCCTCTCGCATCATGCCGCGCGCGCCATGTTCCGCGCTGCCAACAAAATGAACGCCGGCGCCTTCATCTTCGAGATCGCCCGTTCCGAGATCGGCTACACCGCCCAACGCCCTGCTGAATACGCCACCAATATCCTCGCCGCGGCCATCGCTGAGGGATTCCGCGGCCCGGTCTTTTTGCAGGGTGACCATTTTCAGGTCTCGGCCAAACGCTACGCCAGTGACCCCCAGGCCGAGATCGAAGCCGTGCGCAGCCTGACTTTGGAGGCGATCTCCGCCGGTTTCTTCAACATTGACATTGATACCTCCACGCTGGTAGATGTCAGCAAACCGACCGTCGCCGAACAACAAAAACTCAACTACGAACTCTCAGCCAGCCTGAGCGCTTTCATTCGCGCTATCGAACCCCGCGAGGTGACCATTTCCATCGGCGGCGAGATCGGCGAAGTGGGCGGCCACAACTCCACCGAGCCGGAATTGCGTGCCTACATGGATGGCTACCTGGCTGAATTTTCCCGCCTTGCCCCCGGCAAACCCGGCTTGAGCAAAATTAGCATTCAAACCGGCACATCTCATGGCGGTGTCGTCCTCGCCGATGGCACGATTGCCAAAGTCAACCTGGATTTTGAAACCCTGCGCAATCTCAGCCGCGTGGCGCGCAAAGAATATGGCCTGGGTGGCACGGTCCAACATGGCGCTTCCACCCTTCCGGAAGAGAACTTTAACCAGTTTGTCATTCATGAAGCCATCGAAGTGCACCTGGCCACCAACTTCATGAACATGTTCTACGATCTCATCCCTGCTGAGTTGCGCCAGGAAATGTACGCCTGGCTGGATGTAAACTCCGCAGCCGAACGCAAGCCCGGCATGACCGATGAACAGTTCTATTACAAGGCGCGCAAGAACGCGATTGGCCCCTTCAAAGCCAAGATCTACGCCCTGCCCGAAGCAGTCAAAGACCAGTTGGGTGCTGCCTGGGAAGCCCAATTTGAAAAACTTTTCCGCCTGCTTGGTGTGGCTGAAACTCGCCAATACGTCGAAAAATTCATCCAACCGGTGCCGATTGCCCCCAACTTGAGCGATTACGTCCAGGAAGAAGTTGGCGCTGAAAACGTCAGCGACCTCGCCGACTGATTCCTCTTTCGCTGCCTGCCCCCACCCCTGCCCCTCCCCCGTCCGTGGACACTGCAGCGCAACGTTCATCGCTTGGACGGGGGAGGGGAAAGCCCGGCGGAGGGAAGGGGCGCACGGCGCCCCTTCCCTCCGCAGCAGGTCTGCATCCCTCACACTTCGCTCCCCTTCGGGGACTTCGCAGGCAGGACAGGCGCTTCGCTCGCCCCCACAGCAGGATACAGAATCTTCACGGTCATGATAGATTTTCAGATGCAAAAATGGACTGACCGACTTCCAACGGGCATGACCGATAGATAACGACTTATCTCGCACTCAGGTTAATCAAGCAACCTCCGAAGTCCGCGAGACTTCGGAGGTCTGGAAAAACAATGCCAGTATCAGATCAGGGTGTTTCTATCCGGCGCTATGTGTTGATCCCGCGCGTGCTCATCTTCGTGCTCCGCGAGGAAAGCGTCTTGCTGCTCAAAGGCGCGCCGACCAAGCGTTTGTGGGCCGGCAAATACAATGGCCTCGGCGGCCACGTGGAGCGCGGCGAGGATGTCCTTGCCGCGGCTCAGCGCGAGTTGGGTGAGGAAACCGGCTTGCAAGCTGACCTGCGCTTGTGCGGCGTCGTCATTGTGGATGTGGATGAAACGATCGGCGTTTGCCTGTACGTCTTTCGGGGCGATCGGCCGCGGGGCGAGTTGAAACCCTCCCGCGAGGGAGCCGCCGAATGGGTCCGTTTTGAGGCGCTGAATGGGTTGCCCGTCGTCGAAGATTTGATTCCCCTCCTCGAGCGAGTCCGCCGCATGGGGGTGGCCGATCCGCCTTTTTCGGCGCGCTCATTTTATCGCCAGGATCGCCTCGTCGTTCAATTTAATCCAGAAGCGCCGGCAACAGAATCGTGAACGTGCTGCCCTGACCTGGCGTGCTGGTGACCTCCAGACGGCCTTTGTGTTGCAAAATAACCTGGCGGGTGATGGCCAGCCCCAACCCCAGCCCGCCAACCAGCTCTTCCCCGCTTCGATCGCGATGGTAGAAGCGGTCGAAGATGCGCGGCAGGGCCTCCGCCTCGATCCCCACCCCATGATCCTCCACCTCGATGAGCAGATGCTCATCCTGCCCATGCAGGCGAATCTCCACCTCGCCGCCGGTCGGACTGAATTTGATCGCGTTATCCACCAGGGCGGTCAGCGCCCGTTCCAGCGATTTGACGTCACCCGAAACGCGCGGCAGGGGCGGCGCAGCGCGGACCTGTAGCTGGATGCCGCGCCCCCGTGCCTTTTCCTGGTAACGGGCAGTCACCTGTTGCGCAATTTCGCCCATGTCCACCGGCCGGAAATCGGGCAAAACCAGCTCCATCTCTTGTAAAAAGAGAATGTCGTTGACCAGAGCGGCAATCTGCCCCACATGGCGCGCCGTGATGTGAATGGCCTCGCGCAGCGGCTCGCCGCTCAGAATGTCTTTTTCCAGCAATTGCAAATAACCGCTGGCAGCCATCAGCGGCGTGCGCAGTTCATGGGCCACCATGCTCAAAAACTCACGCCGATTCCATTCCTCCTCGGCCAGTTTCTGGTAGGCCTGGGCCAGTTCAGCGGCGCGCATCCGCAGGTCTTCAATGGCCATCTCGTCGTTCTGGCGCAGACGGTTGCTGATCTCGCGCACCATGGCCAGGGAAATGCTGGGGCTGTTGCGCAGCACGCGGTCGAAGGCCTCTTTGCTCACTTCCAGCACTGTGACATCTGTTTTGGCGCTCACCGTGGCAGCGCGCGGCGCATTGTGAATCAGCGCCATTTCGCCGAAGAAATCACCGGCGCGCAGCGTCTTGAGCAGACGCACTTCAGATTGATTGATGCTCTTGCTGACCTCCACCTCGCCGCTCAAAATCACGTAAAACGTGTGTTCCAGGGCGTTTTCGCGGCACAACACTGTCCCTGCCGGGTAAGAGCACACCCGGCTGCTGGCAACCAGTTCTTCCACCTCAGCGGGTTGGATGCCGGGAAAGGCGCGGGGAATGATCTTGCTGGGGGCGCGCAGGGTGGTCATGGCTGGCTTATTGTTTGTAGCCGATCATTCGCAGGAAATTCTTGCGCCAGGCGATGCCCTCTTCGTCCTCCACACCCTGAGGCGAGAAGCCATCTACCACCCCCAAAATGCCTCGCCCCTGCTCTGTCTCGGCGATGATCACCTCCACCGGGTTGGCAGTGGCACAAAAGATGCGAGCAACTTCGGGTACCTGCTTGATGGCGTTCAACACATTGATTGGGTAAAAGCCCTCCCCCAAAAAGATGATGAAGGAATGTCCCGCTCCGATCGCCAGGGCGTTTTTGCGGGCCAGTTCGATCATGGCCTCGTCTGTGCCCGACCAGCGCACCAGGCACTTCCCGGAAGCCTCGCAAAAGGCCAGCCCAAATTTGATGCCCGGTACCGCCGTGACCAGCGCCTCATGCACATCTTCAACCGTTTTGATGAAATGCGATTGTCCCAAGATGAAGTTAATCGCCTCCGGTTTTTCGATTTTGACGGTTTTGAGTTCCATAAGCCTCTCCTTGCATCAGAATAGGATGTACCCTTCTTGCCTGGAAGCCCGCCTGGCTGTGCCGTGATGCTCTATCCTGCTTTTTTTTCGTAAAAGACCAGCAGCGTGCTGCCGTAGCGCCGTTGTTCGAACTCCTCCAAATGGTGCAACTCTACTTCATGATACTCTTTGGGGTGAATCTGAACAATCACCCAACCGTCCTCGTTGAGCCAATCAGGGTGCTCATCCAGCAGCAAAAGAGCCTTTGACCACATTCCCTGATACTGCGGTGGAGCGATATACACATAATCGAAGTGGTCATCAGGGGGCGCGGCCAACAAACCAAAAGCATCGCCGCGGCGAATTTCAGCACGCCCGCTCAAGCGACAATGCTCCAGATTCCAGCGAATGGTCTCAATAGCCAGCCGCTCGCGCTCACTGAAGCGCACAAATACTGCCCCGCGGCTGAGCGCCTCAATGCCCACGGCTCCCGTCCCACCGAAGAGATCCCACCAGCGCGAGCCACGCACGTCGCCGGCGAGAATATCGAACAAGGATTCCTTGACGCGATCGGTGATCGGCCGCGTGGTCGCGCCCGGCACCGATTTCAACTTGCGGCCTTTGGCTTCTCCGGAAATGACTCGCAGACTCATCTTTCCACGCTTTCTCGCGCTGCCAGCAGATTGCCATGGGCGGCGATGATAGGCACAACGCACCCCGTGCCCAGGAGGAAGCGCTGCCCTCTGGTTTGTTCCAGGGCCTCGTGCGCTTCACGCCGGACTTCGGCTGGATTCCCGTAAACGAGCGTCTCCTGGCGGAGGCCGCCACACACCACCCCGCCGAAGCGTTGCCGCGCTGCGGCGAGCGTGGGCGCTGTTTGGCGATCATGCCAGTTGACGATAGGGAAGGGCAAGGCCTCGGTCAGAGAAAAGTAAATGTGCTGGCCGTGCAGATGCAATAAATTACACCACAGCGTTTCTGCCGGCGCAAGGACGCGCCGATCAAAAGGCAGGCCGAAAGTCTCATATTCGGCCAGGGTGAGCAGGTCAGCCTGGGCGTGTTGTACTGCGTAGAAGATGCCATCTATGCCGGTTTCCAGGGCGGCCTCCACAAAGCGGCGGGTGGTCTCGGCGATGGCGTGCAGGCCCTGCAACACGGCTTCGGGGTAAAGGCGCAAGTGGGCGAGCAAGGTGTCGCTCCCGGCCAGGTTTTTGGCCTGAGCCAGCGGGCTGAAGATGGTTTGTAGCAGGGGCGTTTCGGGGCCGAGTTCAGCGCGCAGATAGCGGAGACAGGCCAACTGTCCGGCGAGATGCGGGGCGGAGGGATCGAGCGGGGGGAGGCGTGCCCAATCCTGGGGTTCGACGATGATACGTTTCGTGTAGCGACGAGTCCCTTCGGGGTTGCCTTCCCAGGAATCTTCTACGCCCCAATCTTTCAGGCAAAAAGAGGAGGCCGGGGTGACCTTGACCAGGTCGAAATCGTAGGTGCGTTGAAAGTGGAGGGTGGCCGCAGCCAGGGTTTGAGGGTTCTGGTCATCTACCGGGAAGTGACGCCAGAGGGCTACGGGGGGCCGGTCGGGCTGCTCGCCGGCCAGGCAGGCTTGCAAACGTTGGCGGTGGGTGAGTCTCATGGGATGATTCTTTCGATGGCGCACAGGATGACGCCGTCGCGTTCGACGCTGAGGAAGGCGCTTCCCTGGCGTAGCTTTTGCAGGTCGGGGTTGGCGCGGGAGTTGCGCAGCTCAAAGCTCCAGGGTTGGGGGGCGCGTCCGCTTTGGGCAACGTCCACGATGGTGATGTGGGGGGCGGCGTAGATTTCGGCCAGGAAGCCCTCGCGACGGACGTAGAGGGTGGTGGGGCGCTTGACGCGGCGGTTAAACTTCTGGATGGCTTCTTTGTAGCAGGTGAGCCAGTAGTCGCTTTCGTAGCGGAGGGTGGCGCGTTGCGTGCCGCCAGCGAATTGATTGTAGTAAATGTACTCGTAGGGGTGGAGTTGAATGCCGGCCTGAATACCGGGGAAGAGCAGGGCGGCCAGCAGGATCAGGCGCAGCCAGGTTGGGCGTAGCCAGTTGATGATCCATTCCAGGGCCAGGCCGCTGAGGACGAAGAGGGGCGGCACGATGAAGAGAAAATGGCGAAAGCCATCATACATGGGTGGGCGCAGCAAGAGCACGTAGGCGAAGGGGATGACAAACCAGCCCAGGGTAGGCAGCAGGCTTTTCCAGGCGAGGTCCTGGCGGGCGAAGCGCAGCAGGGCAAGCAAGCTGCCGAGAAAGGCCAGCGGCCAGACCGGTTCAGTGAGGTTGAAGAGTAGCAAAACGGGCAGGTAGCGGTGGGGTAGGTCGTTGGCGCGATAGAGTTGGCCGGCGAACAGGACGCGCAGTTCGGTGGGGTTGTAGGACATGAAGGTCAGTACTTCGTAGAAGCGTTGCAGGGGGGCTTCCCACAAGTAGGGCCAGGTGGCGAACAGGGTCAGGAGGGCGATCAGCCCGTAGGGGAGCAGCCAGAGCAGGCGGCGGGGTTTGCTACGCAGCAGGAAGTAGAAGATCACCAACACGCCTGCCAGGGGGCCAATGATGCGCACATTGGTGGTCAGGCCGAGTAAGATGGCCGGGAGAATGGTGGGGCGCAGGATGTGCCAGGGAGGTGCATTGTCGGGCAGGGCGGCCAGCTGTTCGGTCATGCGGAAGCCGAATTCGAGGCTGAGCAGGAAGAAGACCAGGAAAGGGGGGTCCTTGGGGTTGATAAAGGCGTGTTCCCACAGCACGGGTTGGGCGGTGAAGAGGGCGGTGGCCGCGAAGGCTGGCCAGGGTCCCATCCAGCGGCGGCAGAGGACGTAGAAGAAGTAAATGCCGATCTGGTAAAAGAGGAAGTTGACCAGGTGCCAGGCAGAGCCTTGATCCAGACCGTTGGCCTGGAGGAGATGCGCCGGCCCGCGCGCCAGGAGCAAGTAAGCCGGGCCGCGATTGGCATGGTCACTGGCGCTGGGGCCATAAGCCTGATTCAGGTCAAAATGACCGCTGAACCATTCTCGCGGGGAGTAGGCGTAGCCGATGGCATCGGCATAACCGTAGAAGTAGGGCTCGTCTATGGTCATGCCGTAGTGGCGATAGACGAGCAAACCGATGACCAGGTTGAGGGCGATCAGCAGCCAGACGGGGAAATGTTTGAGGCGCGGAAGTTTCATCGTTGTTGCAAGCGCCGCGCCTGTCGTTCGCGGGCCAGTTCCATGCGGCGTTTTTCGTCTTCGGTTTCGGCTTTGAGGGGGGGCACGCTGGTCGGATGACCCTCTTCATCCAGGGCGACGTAAACCAGATAGGCCGTGTTGGTGTGGGTGCGTTCGCCGGTGAGGGGGTTCTCGGCTTGCACCTGGACTTCGGCTTCCATAGAAGTCCGCCCGGCATAGGTGACTTCAGCGGTAAGCAGCACCAGGTCGCCGATGCGGATGGGCTGACGGAAGACCATCGAGTCGATGGCGACGGTGACGACGCGGCGGCCGGAGTGGCGCATGCAGGCCAGGGCGCCGGCTTCGTCCACCAGTTTCATGATCCAACCGCCATGCACGTTTCCTAAGTTGTTGGCGTGTTCGGGTTGCATTAACTGCGCAATGCTGATGCGCGAGGCGCGCATTGTTTTGGGGAGCAGGGGTTCAGACATAAGAGATACCTTTTCTGCGTGAGCGAATCAATCCAGATCCGGGCGAAGTTCGCCGGCGTCGAGGGTATGCAGGCGCTCTGGCTCTTCCTGGAGGACGTCAATGATGTTCTGCGGCAATTCACTCATCAGCGGGGCCAGGGGAATGGTGGCCGGCGGGTAGATTTTGGGTGGCGGCGGTGGAGGCGCGAGACGAGGCTTGAGGGTGCTGGTTGCCCGCTTGCGGAGAATACGGGGATCGTTGCTCAGGTAGCCCACGTAATAGCCGAGCACCGAATATACCTCGCGACGCGGCGTCACCCAACCGATCCACTCGCCGTTACGATTGAACAGGTAAGGATATGACAGGAAGGCTTCGGCATCGCCCTGGCTGGTGTAAACGGGGATGAGCGTGGCGCGCTGAAAGGGATGCATAGCGACCTCCGGCATCAATCCACATCATTATATGTCCAGTAGCGGTTGGCGAAAAAATTCCACAGCATCACTACGCCGATGGCAAAGGCCAGGGTGGCGTTTTTGGCCAGCAATTCGGCCAGGCGATCAGTCAGCCGCAACGCGGTTTGTGCTGCTTTAAACAATGGGGGTTCCACGAAGTGCAAGATGGGGATGCGGATGGCCACCCCGGCCAGGTTGACCAGGAAGAACATGCCTAGCTGGTGCAGCAGTGGACGCGAGCGCGATTCGGGGTACGTCCAGTAGCGATTCCAGATGAAATTGCTGATCACGGCGCAAACGAAAGAGATCGTCCCGGCCCCGACGAGGGGCAGGCCGGCCAGATGGGTGAGCAGATTCATCACCCCAAAATCCACCACCGCGCCGATGGCGCCGACGATCGCGAAGCGCAGGAAGCGAATCCGTTCTTTTTCGTTCGTCAGAATCATTCCAATCCCAGTTTTTTCTTGAAGTATGGAATGGTTTTGTGGATGCCCTCTTCCAGGCTGGTTTTGGGTTCCCAGTGCAAGATTTGGCGGGCGCGGGTGATGTCGGGTTGGCGGCGCTGCGGATCGCGTTCGCTGCGGGCATCGGGGACGAAGCGGATGCCGGCCTTGTTGCCGACGATGCGGTTGATTGTCTCGGCAAACTCGAGGATGGTCATCTCGTTGGGGTTGCCGATGTTGACCGGCATGTGTTCCTGCGAGTAAAGCAGGCAAATGATGCCCTCGATCAGGTCATCCACGTAGCAGAACGAACGGGTCTGGCTGCCATCGCCATAAACGGTGAGCGGCTGGCCGAGCAAGGCTTGTTTGAGGAAGTTGGGCAGGGCGCGGCCATCTTCCAGGTCCATGCGCGGGCCGTAAGTATTGAAGATGCGCACGATGCGGGTATCCACGCCGTGGGCGCGATGATAGGCCATGGTCAGGGCTTCGGCGAAGCGTTTGGCCTCGTCATAAACGGCGCGCGGCCCGACCGGGTCCACGTTGCCGGGATAAGATTCGGGTTGGGGGTGGACAAGCGGGTCACCGTAGATTTCGCTGGTGGAGGCCAATAAGAAGCGCGCATTGTGGGCGCGGGCTACCCCCAAACAGTTATGCGTGCCCAGGGCACCGGCCTTCATGGTTTGAATCGGCAGGTTGAAATACCCCGAGGGCGAAAGGGGGTTGGGGCTAGCGGGCGAAGCGAAATGCAACACGGCATCCACCTTGCCGCGCACGAAAATGTAGTTGGAGACATCGTGCCTGTAAAAAGAGAATCGGGGATTGCCCATCAGGTGGGCGATGTTTTCCGGGCTGCCGGTGATGAAATTGTCCAGCCCGATGACCTCGTGTCCTTCCGCCAGCAGGCGGTCGCACAAATGGGAGCCGAGGAAACCGGCTACACCTGTCAGTAAAATTCGCATAGTACCTCTTCTGGTATAGTTTATCTCAGACTTCCGAAGTCTTATAGGCTTTGGAAGTCTGTCTGAGATTATCGCCAATCCATGCGGCTGATCAACCCATCGCCGGTGACCTGATAGGTTTGACCGTTGCCGCTATCGACGAGCCACAAATTTCCGTGAAACACCACGGCCAGAAAATCGCCTGTCTGTCCGGGTAGCGGGTCGGGTGCCCAGACCGGCGTTTGCGGTTCGATGCCGCCCAAATCAGGCGGGGGGAAAATCGCCCGCCGGTTGGAGCCATCGCGATCCATGACCATCAGGCGGTAACGGCTGGTCTCGCTTTGGCCAGGGAAGATTGCTTGCAGAAAGGCGATCTGGTAGGCCTTTTCCCGGCCCATCTGGCGCAGGGGAGAAACGGACAGGTAAGCAAACATGCCCGTTTGGCTGGCCAGCCGGACCAGGGTGCTGTTTTCGAGGGAGAGCGCCATCAGGTCGAAATTGGGCGAGGCCTCGGCGCTGATGGGAGCAGGTGCGGGGGCGTGATCCAGGTAAAACAGGGTTTTGCCATCGGCGCCCCAGGCCAGGGCGGGGAGCCAGGCCCAGTCGCTGTTGGTTTGCAGGGGTGTGATGGACAAAAGAGGCTTGAGATAGCCACCATCCTGATCCACCAGGCCGACGCCATCGGGGTGCGCATAGGCCAGGCGACCTTCGGGAGAGAAGGCGTAGGTAGTGCCCCACCAGCCATATACACCGCCAGAGCTGGCTTCCAGGATTTTGCGCGGGGCGCCGCCACTGATGCTGACTCGCCACAGGTCGTTGTTAGCCTGCCAACCGGGGGCGGCGCTGCGCGGCTCGACGGTGGAGTAGGCTACCGAACTGGTGCCCGGAATCCAGGCGGCGAAGTGGACGATGTTGGCCGCGTTGAGGGAAAAGGGTCGTGGGGTGGTTGTCGTGGTACGCACCGCCCACAGGGTGTTGATCTCTTTGTCGGCAGGTTTGCTGGATTTGCGGGTGAAGACCAGGTATTCGCCATCCGGTGAAAGGAAGAAGATACGTCCATCCAGGTCGCCAGTGTTGACCAATAGCCGGCGGTTGGCCGTGGAGCCGTCCATGAGCCAGGCGTTGCCACCAGCCAGGTAGGCGATTCGGCCGGGGATGGCGATGGGTGCAAAGGCAGCTTGCGCGCCGACCAGGATGATTTCGGGTCGCGCTTCTTTCAGGAGGGTGGTTTTGATGACGGTTTTGCTGGTTTCTACGCCGTCTTCGAGGATGCGCCGGTAGGTGATTTCCTTCTGGCCATTTTCACCAGCCTGAAGCAGGCGTTTTTCGTTTTCGGGCAGGCCTTCGCCGCGGACGATTTGACGCTCGAAGGGGATGACTTCAATTTGGGTCTCAAATTCTTCCTGAACACGCACGATGCGGATGGTATCCCCCTCGCTGAGTAAAGTGTAGAGGGGTGGGTTGACCCGGTCGAGTTGACTCATGGTCAGGCCGGCTTGTTGTAGGGCCTGACTCACCGTGCTGCCACTTTGAATCTGCAGGGTGCGGGTTTGCCCGTCAGCGATGATCTGGATGGTGATTTGCTGGCTGAGCTGGGGGGAGCGGCAACCCGCCATCAGCAGAGAAATGGCCAGTAAAACGGTCAGCAGGCCAGGGGGCGGTCGGAGGCGCATGAGGGGTCCTGGTATTCGCCGGGGGTTAGCGAATCTTCCCGGTGAGGGTCATCATGCCGTCGGTGATGGTGATGCTTTCCAAACGAAAGCCGGTGGCTGCCGGGCCGATCGCACCGGTGAAGGCTTCGTCAATGAGCTTGCTCAGGGTGGCTTTGAAGCCCTGGGGGAGTTTTACCGGCCCAAATTTGGCGTCGCTGATTTCGATGAGCGGTTTGCCGGTGGGATCTATGCTGATGCTCAGGGTGATGAGCAGGTTGGAAACGAAGGGGCCGCGCTGGACTTTGCCGTAGATTTGCATTTCGCCGTTGCGCAGCAAAACCTGGGGGTCGGTGAAGAGTGGGTTTTGGTCTTGCGCCAGTTTGAAGGCCAGGTAGGAGGTGATCTGGCTTTCGTTGATTTGCAGGGAGATTTCGCCGTTGATCGCGTTTTCGGCAGCCTGTTTGGCTTGTTCGCGAATGCTTTGGGCGGCTTCCAGGGAGATCGGCACGGGGGGGTTGGGTAGATCGGGGCCCCCAACGAAGATGGTGCAAGCCAGGGAGGCCAGGGCAAGCATCAGAAAGAAGAAGGGAAGGGCAAATTTTTTTGGGTTCATTTGTCAGGCAATTTTCGTGTAAAATTTCAGGCAATGGAGCGGAGCAATTATAGCATGAGCGAATCTGAAACCCTTGTTTTGTCTTTGGCGGCCCGATTGGAGGCCCTTTTGTTTGTTGCTACCGGGCCGGTGACGGTGCCACAACTGGCAGCGGCGCTGGATGTTTCGGCCTCGGTGGTGGAGCGCGGTTTGAATGAGCTGGAAGAGGCTCTGCGCGGGCGCGGTTTGCGCCTGCAGCGTCATGCCGGGCGATTGCAATTGACTACGGCGCCGGAGCTGGCTTCGCTGGTGGAGCGTTTTCTGGGGCTGGAGGCGACCAGTCATCTGAGCCGGGCGGCGCTGGAAACGCTGGCGATTATTGCTTACCAGCAGCCATGCACTCGGCCGCAGGTGGATGCGATCCGCGGGGTAAACAGCGATAGCATGATGAAGAGCCTGTTGAGCAAAGGGCTGATCCAGGAAGCCGGTCGCGCCGAAGGGCCGGGGCGTCCGATTTTGTATGCTACTTCGCCTGAGTTTTTGCAGCACTTTGGCCTGAACTCATTGAGTGAGTTGCCGCCGCTGACTTTGCCGCAGGGCGAGGAGGAGAAGAACGGCCATAGCGAGTTGTTGAAAGGCTAACTGCCTGCCCTGCCAGGCCCGCCCCGAAACTCAAGTTTCGGGCTACGGCATACCAGGTCGGCCTTCGCCGACCAACGGTTTGGAGTTGATTTTCAAAAAGACCTCCGAAGTCTCAGACTTCGGAGGTCTTCACTTTGCGACTCGCCGGTTGAATTCACGAACGGGCAAATTCGCTCAAGACGCGTGCCATGTGGCGGGCGTGCTTGAGGTACAGGTCAATGCGGATGTTTTCGTTGGGGGCGTGGGTACGGGTATCGGGATAGCCCATGCCGGCGGTGGCAACGGGCAAGCCGAGGTCGTGCACAAAGGGATGATTGGGGCCGGATCCCCCCGTGAGCGGAACGACCTGCATCGGGACGCCATACACTTCCCGGGCGCTTTCCACGACGATGCGAATGAACGGGTGATCGGGATCGGTTCGAGCGGGGGGGTCTCCGCCGAGATAGGTGATGCGCACATCGGGGAAGCCCTGAGCATCCAGGTGGGAGCGTAATTTTTGCAAGATGTCCTCCGGCGTCTGGTCGGGGACGAGACGGAAATCTACTTTGGCGGAGGCGCGGGCCGGCAGGACGGTCTTCGAGCCAGGCCCCTGGTAGCCGCTGGTCAGCCCGCAAATGGTGCAGGTAGGCGAGAAAACTTCCTCCACTTTCAAGGCTGTGCCCCCTCTCAGGCCTTTGAGAAACTCTTTGACGCCGTAACGGGTTTTGTATTCTTCGGCTACATCGGGCAGGGCTTCCATCAACTCGATGTCGCGTGGCGTGGGTGGGCGGACGCGATCGTAAAATCCGGGGATGAGGATGCGCTCCTGAGGGTCTTTCAGGGTGTTGAGCGCCCACACCAATCGCCAGGCCGCGTTGGGAAAGATCGAACCGCCCAGGCCAGAGTGGACATCGGTGCTGGCGGTTTCGACAGAGAGCTCTACATAACAGATGCCGCGCAGTCCCAGGTATTGCATCGGCACGTCGCGATGATCCACGCCGCCGAATTCCCAAATGCAGGCATCGGCTTTCAGGCGATCTTTGTGGTTGCGGATGAAATCGAACAGATGGGCGCTGCTGGTTTCTTCTTCGCCCTCGATGATGAATTTGACATTGCAGGGCAGGTCACCCTCGCTTTCGAGCCAGGCATCCAGGGCAAAGAGGCGAGCCACGATGTGCCCTTTGTCGTCGCTAACGCCGCGCCCGTAAAGTTTGCCATCGCGCAGGGTGGGTTCAAAGGGTGGGGTTTCCCACAGTTCGAGCGGTTCAGGAGGTTGGACATCGTAGTGGTTGTAGAAGAGCAAGGTTTTGTCGCTCTTACCCTTGCGTTCGGCGAAGACAACTGGCGCTCCATCGGTGGGCATGATTTCGACCTGAAAGCCGCGCTTGCGGAGCATCTCTCCAACCAGCGCGGCGCATTCCTGCAACCCCCAATTTTGGGCGCCTACCGAAGGTTGGGCAACCAGGCGGGAGAGCTCGGCCAGGCTTTCATCCAGGTGGGCCTCCAAATAAGCGTCTACTTTTTGATAATCGGTCATTTCAGGCTCCTATTTTATGAATGTGCTCAACCAATTGAGCGAAAATGAACCGGCATAGGCGAACAAAGCCATTTTGATTAACTGTCCCATCCAGCAAAAGAGCAAAAAGCGCTGAAGCGACATCTTAGCCATTCCGGCGGCTACTCCGGCCAGATCAAAAAACGGATTGGGTACCGCCGCCAGGACGAGGATCGCCCAACTCCCGTATTTTTGAATCCATGGTTGGATGCGTTGATAGGCATCGGCGCGTTCAACGACTGCCTGCCCGCTGAAGCCGGCCAGATAGCCAGAGAGCTCGCCTAGAGCGCCACCCAGGCTGGCGGCAAGCGCTACGCCCACCGGATGGAAAATACTCCCCATTGCAAAGACCACGGCGACGCCGGGCGCCGGCAAGAAAATGGTGGCGTTGGCCAGCAAGGCGATCAGGAAAATACCAGGGTAGCCCAGCGCGGCAAACTCTCCGACGCGATCGCGAATCATGTACACGCCCACGCTGATGGCGATCACTGCCAGCAAAGCGAGCAGGCGCAGAAGGTTGATTTGCCAGCGATTAAGCCTCTTCAATGGTAACACTCAAAATTTTCACACCCGGATATTCCGGTCGCATCGGGTCGCGCGGTGGAATGGATAACAGCACATCCATCCCCTGGATCAGCTGACCGAAAACGCTGTGTTTGCCATCCAGCCAGGGAGTGGGGACATGGGTGATGAAAAATTGCGATCCGTTGGTGTTGGGGCCGGCATTGGCCATGGAAAGCACACCGGGTTTATCGTGTTTCAGGCTGGGGTGAAATTCATCGGCAAATTTGTAACCAGGGCCGCCGCTGCCTTTGCCCGTCGGATCGCCGCTTTGCGCCATGAAATTGGCGATGACCCGATGGAAGATGACGCCGTCGTAAAATCCTTCACGAGCCAGAAAGACAAAATTGTTCACTGTGCGAGGGGCTTTATCGGCAAAGAGTTCCAAAACGAGATCGCCTTTTTCCGTGTGCAGGGTGGCGATATATTTCTTTTGGGGATCAATTTGCATGGCGGGTGGGGTGTTCCATTGTTTCATGTTTTGAATATCCTTTCGGAAAAATGCGGGGGCAGGCTTTCGGCCGACTTTGTATGCGAAGGGCGGCGCGATTTGTTGTTTTACAGCAAGGCTTCAATCCGTGCCACGACCATATCCAGCGCGGCGGTGTTATGCCCGCCCTCGGGGATGATGACATCGGCATAGCGTTTAGAGGGTTCTACAAATTCCATGTGCATGGGGCGAACGGTGGCCAGGTATTGTTTGATCACCGAATCAACCGTCCGGCCGCGCTCGGCAATATCCCGTTGCAAACGGCGGATGAAACGAATGTCCGAATCCGTATCCACAAAAATTTTGACATCGAACAATTCGCGCAGGGCTTTTTCGGCGAAGATGAGAATGCCCTCCACCAGAATCACCGGCCGCGGTTGAACCGTAAAAGTTTGGTTCGTGCGGCTATGCGTGGCGAAGTCGTAAATGGGCACTTCCACCGGCTGACCGCTTTTCAATTGTTCAATGTGACGGATGAGTAACTCCGTCTCCAGGGAGTTGGGATGATCGAAATTGACCTCGGCGCGCTGAGCCGGCGGCAACCCGCTCAGGTCTTTGTAATACGCGTCGTGCTGCAAAAAGGCAATTCGGTCGGGTCCCACCCGCTGGAGGATGATTTGGGCTACCGTTGTTTTCCCCGAACCGGAGCCACCTGCGATGCCAATGACAAGGGGAGTCGAATGGGTCATATCCAGATTATACCCGCTCCCCTTGTCCGAGACTATGTGCGCGCGTGGCCGAGCAGGTTGCGCAAGGCGCGCCACAAAGGGCAACGGTCATACACTGCGCTGAAAGCCACCCCCCCGGCCACGATGAGCAGCCACCACGTGTGGGTGAGCATGCCGATCAGCCCAAAGGATAGACCGGCCAACAGGCGCAGTGACCGCTCAAAGGTCGAGAGCGAAGCGCCCTGAGGGACCTCACCGGCGGCGAGATTGGTGAAAATCCCCCGGTAGGTTTGCGGGGATTTCGCCCCCACCTGGCGCAGGATTTCCTGCCCCTGAGAGAAAACCAGCAGAGTGGGGATTGCCAGCACGCCCAATTCTCGCGTCAACTCCGGACTTTGGTCGGCATCTACCTCGAGGTAGGTGATCTTCCCTTTGAATTCTTCTGCCAGCTGTTGCAAGATGGGACGCGTGGTTTTACATGGCGTGCACCATTCTGCCCAAAATTCGACGACTATCGGGCCGTTTGCGGTCTGCAATCGTTGCTGAAACTCTTGTTTGTTCATGGCTGAGAAAAGGAAAGCGGATGGTGTTGCCATCCGCTTTCTTTGGAGATGTCGGTGCTTATGACTTGTACGTGCTGATTTTGAAGGGGACGTAGAGCGGGCAAAAAGCGACGATGGCCGTCAGGACGAACACGATGGCCAATACGAGCAAGATGATGCCCGCTACGCCGGTGACGATGGTGGCAAAATACAAATAGGCAAAGACTGCCGCTACAATGACCCGAATGATGCGATCCAGATCAGACATATTGCGTTTCATGGGAACTCTCCTGAAGGTTGAATTTGGTCTTACCTAACTCACCTTACGCAGTAACACGAGACGGACCTTACCTTCTCAGGCGGCATCAAGCGTCCATTGGGGGCGATGTGCCGCATGATAAGTGCCACTGCGTAACATCAATTACACAGTTTTGATGCAGGAGGGATGAAAAAGTTTCATTGGTTAGATGCCAGCCATGAACGCCAGTCCAACGGTTCCTGGGCCAGCATGGCTGCCAACCACCGGGCTGACTTCGGTCAGGATGCTTTCGGTCACTTCAATTTGTTGGGCAGCCTTTTCGAGCAGCAGACGAGCCTCGTCGGCCGCGTTAGCATGCAGGGTGGCCAGGCGAACGGGAGATTTCCCCTTGACCTGTTCGAGCACCAGTTCCACCACGCGATCAAGGGCTTTGCTCTTGGTGCGGATGCGTTCTACAGCCTCCACCCGGCCATTTTGAACGGCCAAAACGGGCTTCATGTTGAGGGCTGTGCCGATGAATCGTTGCGCCCCGCCAATGCGTCCGCCGCGATGCAGGAATTCCAGGGTATCCACGGCAAAGTAAACGCCGGTGCTCTGGCGAGCCTTTTCCAGCAGGGCGAGCACTTCGCTCAGATTGGCTCCGCCTTCAATGGCGCGCGCCGCGCTCAGCACCTGAAACCCCATCGCCATGGCGGTGGTGTAACTGTCGAAAATGGTGACCTTTTCACCGGCGCTGCCCATAGCCTCTTTGGCCTGAACTGCCGATTGAATTGTGCCAGACAATTTCGATGAGATGAAAATGCCGAGGACTTCTGAGCCTTCCTCTACCAGTTTTGAGAAAATCTCTTTCATGGTGGCTGGCGAGACTTGCGAAGTGGTTGGCATTACCTTGGCGGTTTTCAATCGGGTGTAGAATTCATCCGGTTGGATGTCCACACCGTCGCGGAAAGTTTGTTCCCCCCAAATTAAGATTTGAGGGGCAACTGTGATCCCGTATTTTTGACAAAGATCCGCTGGAATGTAGGCAGTACTATCAGTCACCAGAGAAATTTTAGACATATCGCTCCTCCCGGAATGGGTGAATTTGGCGAAAAGTAAAACCCCAAAATGGGAAAACCGTTTCATTTTAAGCCTCATGGTATAATAACTCGCGCAATTTTCCGTTGCGTAGAATCTTTGCATTGAGGAGCCCAATTTGGCCTTCAACCCCATTCACTGGCTGTTAGGCCTGTTTTCGCTGGATGTTGCCATTGACCTTGGCACTGCTAACACACTTGTTCATGTGCGGAATAAAGGGATCGTCATCAACGAACCATCGTGGGTGACGATTGATAAACGTCTCAAACAGCCGCTGGCCATTGGCCTGGAGGCAAAAGAGATGGTCGGGCGGACGCCGCGCAATGTAGCGGTGGTTCGGCCGATTCGCGATGGGGTGATCTCTGAATTTGACGTGACCCAAATTATGCTGGAGCATTTCATCAGCAAAGTACATGAGCAAAGCGTGGTGCCCTTCCCCAGTCCGCGCGTGATTGTTGGCATTCCTACCGGCGTGACCGAAGTAGAAAAGCGGGCTGTGTACGATGCGGTGATGTCTGCCGGGGCGCGGCAGGCATATCTGATTGAGGAGCCGATCGCCGCAGCGTTGGGGGCCGGCTTGCCGGTCAATGAGCGTCGCGGTTCGATGGTCGTTGATATTGGCGGCGGCACCACCGAGGTCGCAGTGCTTTCTACCAGTGGGGTGGTGCTCTCGCGCTCCTTGCGCGTAGCCGGTGATGAGATGGATCAAGACATTGTTCAATACCTGCGGAACAAATACAACCTGCTGGTGGGCGAAGGCATTGCCGAACAGGTCAAGTGGCAAATTGGCTCGGCCTACCCGCTTCAGCCGGAAAAAACAATGGAAGTGCGTGGCCGAAACCTGGTCACCGGTTTGCCCGAGTCGATCGAGGTTTCTTCCATCGAAATCCGCGAAGCCCTCAACGGCTCGGTGCAAGTCATTTTGGATACCATCCGCGATGCCCTGGATGAAGTGCCCCCCGAGATTGTGGCAGATTTAATGGATGTGGGCATTTGTCTGGCTGGCGGTGGCGCCTTGTTACAAGGCCTGGCTGAACGACTGAGTGATGATCTTCACCTGCGCGTGTGGGTTGCCGAAGATCCGCTAACCTGTGTGGTGCGCGGCGCGGCCATGGTTTTTGATGATTTTGAGCACCTGAGCCGCTACCTGGTGGGCCTGGAACGCGGCAGTACGCGTCATGAAGCATAGGGGTAGGGCAACTCGCCGCCAGTTGCCCTGCAACCGTTTACTTGTAGTACAATGAAAGACGTGTTTTCTCGAACTTTGCAAACAACGATCATTTTCTTAGTGGTGGGGGGGATATTGTTGCTGGCGCTGGGCGGCTATTTCGGCGCGGCCTCCAATCGTTTCACCGCTGCCCTGGTGAATGCCCAGGCCTGGGTGGCCTCTCGCATTCAAGGATTGCAAGATTTTCTCACCGCCCCGCGCGATGTCGTTTCGTTGCGCGCCCGGAACGCTGAATTGGAAGCCCAGCTTTCTCAACTGCAAGCCCAGGTGATTGAGCTCCAACAGCGCGTCCGCGAGACGGAAATCCTGGCCGCGCTGGTGGATTTCTCCCGCACCGCGCCGCAAGGCACTTTCTTCAAAGCCGCCTCGGTCATTGGCCAGGACCCCAGTCCTTTTCTCCGCTACGTGGTGATTAATCGCGGCTCTAACGATGGAATCCGGCGCGGAATGCCGGTGGTGACCAATCAGGGCCTGGTCGGGCGGGTGGATGCCGTTATCGCCGATGCGGCCCGCGTTCAGCTAATTACCGACCCGGCCTCTACCGTCAACGTCCACTTGCAAAACGCCAACACCGATGCGATCTTGCTTGGCTCGGTAACTGGCGACATTACTCTGGATATGATCTCGCAAGATGCCCATGTCGAGCCGGGCGATCTGATTCTGACCTCCGGGCTGGGTGGCGGTTTTCCTCCCGATTTGATTGTTGGCCAGGTGGTTTCTACCCGCAAGCTGGATTTTGAGCTCTTTCAGAAAGCCACTGTTCAACCCGCCGTAGATTTTACGCGCCTTTCGATTGTTTTGATTATTACCAATTTCCGCCCAGTGGACATTTCTCCACTCATTCCAACCCCTATTCCCTGATGGCCATGCGAAATCTGGTTGCTTTTCCACTGCTCGGCTTTGCAGTCATTTTGCAATCCGCAGTGATCAGTCGAATGACCTTGCTTTCCGGTCACGCCGATTTGATCCTGCTCATGCTGGCTGCCTGGGCCTTGCAGGCGCGCAACTGGTTTGGCTGGCAATGGGCGTTTGTCGCCAGCATTTTGATTGGCTTCGTCTCGCGCCTTCCCTGGCCGGTGACTGTGCTGAGCTACTTTGCAGTCGTTTTGATTGCCCAGGCCTTACGTCGGCGCGTTTGGGAAGCCCCCTTACTGGCCATGTTCACTGTGACATTTGCGGGTACTTTACTTTTACACCTCCTTACTTACCTGGTTTTACGCGTGGAGGGAATTTCCATCTCATTGAGCGATGCCATGGGAGCAGTGACTCTGCCTACTTTGTTGCTTAACCTGCTCTTTGCCATTCCCGTGTATGCTATGATGCGCGATCTGGCTCAATGGGTGGATCCTCCCGAGGAGATCGTATGAGCACAACACAATTACCGCGTTCCGCACATTTTGAAACGTGGCGCTTTATCCTGGTTTACGTGGCGATTTTCCTGGTGTTGAGTGCCCTCCTGGGGCGCCTGGTCGTCTTGCAGGTTATGACGCATACCAATTGGCTGGATCAGGCAGTGGGAAATTACACCAAAATAGTGAGTATTCAGGCGCCTCGCGGCATCATTTACGACCGCAATGGTTATATTCTGGCGAGGAATATCGCCTCCTACAATGTTGTCATCACCCCGGCTGATTTGCCCGATGACGATGCCGATATTCAACGGATTTACCGCGTCGTCTCAGACCTGACCGGCATTCCCGTCTCGAAAGGAACGGTGGAAGAGGCCAAACTCTTTTCTCCCTGTGTAGAGGGGCCGGGTATTGCCCAACTGGTTGAATTGGGCGATTCGCTTGCTCCGTACAGCCCGGTCAAAATCAAATGCAATGTCAGCGAGGCGGTAGCACGGATCATCCGCGAGAAGGCCATGGATTTGCCCGGCGTCTCCATCGAAATCGAGCCGGTGCGCGATTACCCAACTGGCTCATTGACCGCCGCGGTCGTGGGCTTCCTTGGCCCGATCCCGGCTGCTGAGGAAAAATTTTATACCAGCCGTGGCTTTGTGCCGAACCGTGACAAGATCGGTTATTCTGGCATTGAAGCCTCCATGCAAGATGTTTTGGCTGGTCGCAATGGTCGAAGGGTGGTCCAGGTGGATGTGGCCGGAAAAGAATTGCGCAATTTGCAATCGCCGATCCCGCCAGTGCCCGGAAATAACGTTACCCTCACCCTGGACACACGTTTACAATCCGCGGCAGAAGCCTCCCTTTTGTTTGAAATTAATTACTGGAACAAGCGCCTCAACACCATCCGCATTTCGAGCGGGGTAGTGATTGCCATGAACCCCAAGACCGGCGAGATCCTCGCCATGGTTTCCTACCCAACGTATGAGAACAATCGCATGGCGCGCTTCATCCCTGCTTATTATTACCAGCAGTTGAGCGAAGACCCACGCCACCCGCTGCTGAATAATGCCATTTCTGCTGAATTTCCCCCTGGCTCGGTGTTCAAACTTTCTACAGCCACGGGCGCTTATAACGAAGGCGTGATCACCCTGGATAAGATTATCGAAGCCCCTGGTCAGCTCAACCTGTGCGAAAAATTCTCGCCCAATGATCCCTGTATCCCTGGCAAAAATGTTCGCCCGTTTGTAGATTGGATTGCCGATAAACGGCCAGAAGGCTTTGGTCGCATCGATTTTCTGCATTGTATTGCTTATTCCAGCAATGTTTGTTTCTACAAGCTGGGTGGTGGCTTTGAAAATGAGATTCCTGAAGGACTGGGCATCTTTCGTCTGCGCGAATATGCCCGTGCGTTGGGTTATGACCAGCGTTCGGGCATTGAGCTGCTGGGTGAAGCCGATGGCCTGATTCCCTCGCCGCAATGGAAACGTATTAACACCGGCGAGAACTGGTCCACTGGCGATACCTACATCGCCAGCGTAGGACAGGGCTATGTCCTGGCTACACCATTGCAGGTTTTGATGTCGGCAGCGACGATTGCGAACTACGGCAAACTCATGCAGCCTACTGTCATCCGCCAGATCACCGATGGGGAGGGCAATGTTCGTCAGTTATGGTTCAATCCCAACGACTTTACCATCTCTGAGACTCCGACAGAGGGCAGTTACCAGATCTCACCGTTTACGCCGAACCTGAAATGGGATGTCACAGTGGACAAACTAATCAAGGTCTTTAACTGTGATGCGGGCTATTGTGCTGATACCGGAGAGACCAAGGCGATTAACCCCGCCACCATTGACGTTGTCCGCCAGGGCATGCGCCTGGCAGTGACCGACCCCAGCGGGACGTTGCATCGTGTTTTTACCGAAGAAGTCCCTTTGCCCACCATTGCCGTCGCGGGGAAGACCGGAACAGCCGAGTACTGCGATGATGTCGCTCGCAAAGCCAACCGTTGTCGATTCGGTTCCTGGCCAACCCATTCCTGGACAGTGGCTTTTGCGCCATACGACGACCCGGAGATCGTCGTTGTGGCCTTTGCCTATAATGGTGGCGAGGGCGCTAGCGTAGCTGCTCCCGTCGTGGCGCGAGTGATTAAAGCCTATTTTGAACTCAAATCCATTGATCAGGCTCAAGGAATTGCAGTTCGATAACAAGGCCGAATCCTGGCGGGCATTTTCAGTTTATAATTTATTCAGTTACCGACAGGCCCAATAACGCCATGGACGAACCAGCTTCCCTCATTCAAATCAAAGGAGTAAGAGATGGCTTGCTGGTCACGCTGGGCAACGCCGATTGGGAGACCCAACGAACGACGTTATTGACTCACATTGACGGGCGACAGTCGTTCTTCCGAGGGGCGCGGTTGGCGTTGGATGTAGGCACGCAGGTTTTACATGTCAACGAATTGGCTGACTTGCGCGACCGCCTTTCGGAGCGAGGAATCTCGTTGTGGGCAGTCTTGAGCGAATCGCCCACGACCGAGAAAACTGCTCAATTGCTCGGGCTGGCCACCCGCATTTCCCGGCCCCGCCCCGAAGACCAGCGCCGCTTTGCGGTTCAAGATTTGGGCGATGAGACCGCCCTCTTCATCAACAAAACGCTGCGTTCTGGGACGCGCATCGAATTCCCTGGCCATGTGGTCGTTTTGGGTGATGTCAACCCGGGCGCCGAAATCATTGCCGAAGGCAATGTCATTGTGTGGGGGCGCCTGCGTGGTATGGTTCACGCAGGCTGCAAAGGAAATACCAAAGCAGTGATCTGTGCTCTCGATCTTTCAGCCACGCAATTGCGCATTGCTGGCGAGGTCTCGGCGGTGCTCAAGCCGCCCAAAAACCCGCGACCGGAGATCGTCAGCATTAATAGCGATGGCAAATTGCAAGCGGAAGTTTGGAAAGCCGGATAAAAATTAGCAAAGAGTTTCAGGATCAATCATGGCTGCTCAAGTAATTACTGTTACCTCGGGGAAAGGCGGCGTCGGCAAGACGACCGCTGTAGCCAATCTCGCCGTGGCATTGGTGGCGGATGGCAAAAAAGTGGTGTGCATTGATGGGGATATTGGCCTCCGCAACCTGGATGTGGTGATGGGCCTGGAGAATCGCATCGTTTACGACATTGTGGATGTGATCGAAGGGCGCTGCCGCCTGCGTCAGGCGATGATTCGTGATAAGCACTTCCAGGATCTTTACCTGATCCCGGCGGCTCAAACGCGTGACAAAACGGCGGTAACGCCCAGCGATATGATCCGCCTATGTGATGAGCTGCGCCCCGATTATGATTTCATCCTGATCGATTCACCCGCCGGAATCGAACGCGGCTTCCGCAACGCCATCGCCCCGGCAGACAAAGTTTTGGTGGTGACCAACCCCGAGGTCTCGGCGGTGCGCGACGCGGACCGGGTGGTGGGTATCCTGGAAGCGGAGGAGAAATCCTCCCCCGTGCTGATCATCAATCGCTTGAATCCCAACATGGTCAAAAATCATGAAATGCTTTCGGCGGATGATGTGTTGGATTTGTTAGGGATTCAGCTGATCGGCGTTGTCCCCGAAGATGAAAATGTCATCGTGGGGAGCAATCGTGGCACACCGGTGGCTCTGGAACCCAAAAGCCGGGCTGGCCAGGCATTCCGCAACATTGCTAGGCGTTTACAGGGCTTCGATGTCCCTTTCATGGAATTGGATCACAGCGGGTTTTGGGCTCGCATTCAACGACTGACAGGGAGAAGATAGGATGGCTGGCTGGATGAATCGCTTATTGGGGCGCAAACGCAGCGCGGAGAGCGCAAAAGAACGTTTGCAACTGGTGCTGATCCACGATCGTACCGACCTCACCCCGGCGGAACTGGATGCACTCAAGGACGATTTGCTGGCTGCCATCTCGCGCCATGTGGAAATTGACCCGCAGGCGATTCGCATTGGAATAGAACGGGACGGTCGCTCCCAACGCCTGGTGGCCGATATTCCCTTACGCAAACTCACTCGGCGCCGTAGCGGATAAGAATGCTTCGCGATCTCTCCTGGCGTCATTTCGACTTCCTTCTTTTTGGCGCGATCATTCTGGCAACTGCCTTCGGCACGACAATGATCCGCTCGGCCGTGGCGGGGAACGAAGAACTGCTGCCGTTGATCAATCGGCAGATTTATTTTGCTCTCGCCGGGTTAGTGTTGATTTTTATTGTTGCCAGCATTGATTATCGCTTCTGGCTGACGATCTATCGTCCCATCTATTTTGTCATGATGGCTTTACTCATTGCCCTGTTCTTGAGCGCACAGGCCGTCTTTGGCGCAGCGCGCTGGTTCTCGGTGGGCGTTCTCTTCTTGCAACCTACAGAATTTGCCAAGATCATCGCCATTTTGATCCTGGCTCGTTATTTTGAAAATACGCGCGATCAACCTCGTAACCTGATGTGGATTTTACGCGGCGCTCTCTGGCTGATGGGTCTGGCCATCTGGATTTTGTTGCAGCCCAACCTGAGCAATGTCATTGTGTTGCTGGTGATTTTTGCCGCTATGCTGTGGGTGAATGGCTTGCAGGTGAAGCACCTGCTTCTGTTCGCTCTGGCAGGAATATTGGCTGTGGTTATTGCTTTCCCCTTCCTGCGGGATTATCAGCAGGAACGAATCATCAACTTTCTTTTCCCCGATCCCAATGCCAGTTATGGCGCGATTTATAATGTCCAGCAGGCTTTGGTTGCCATTGGCTCTGGCGGCCTGTTTGGCAAGGGCTATATGCATGGCACCCAAACTCAGTTGCGTTTCCTGAAGGTTCGTCATACCGATTTCATTTTCTCCGTCATTTCAGAAGAGTTTGGCCTGGTAGGCGCACTGCTGGTCATTCTGGTGTTGGCATTTATCATCTGGCGCTGTTTGCGGGCGGCCCGCATGGCGCGCGACGTCTCCGGGGCGATGATCGCCTACGGTATGGCAATTTTGATCTTCTTTCAGGGCGCGGTGAACATCGGTGTGAACCTGAATCTTGTGCCGGTCTCCGGTTTGCCCTTGCCATTTATCAGCTACGGCGGTAGCGGTCTGACCTCATTGATGTTAGGCATTGGCCTGGTTGAAAGTGTGGCCATGCGCCATCGTCCGTTGGAATTTTGAGCACCCTGCGAAATTTGTAGGATCGTCTTTTCGGCCTGTCAGGCAGGCCAGAAAGCCCTGTTCTACGTTTGGAATTTTTTAAATTCAGGAGTTTTTCTTGAACGCATCGCTTCCTAAACCTGTCCGTACACGATTTGCCCCCTCGCCAACGGGGCGCATGCACCTCGGTTCGGCGCGCACGGCTCTTTATGCCTTCTTGTGGGCGCGACGAAATGGAGGGCAGTTTCTCCTGCGCATTGAAGATACCGATCGCAAGCGCTATGTTCCTGGCTCGGAGGAAGAATTAATCACGGGCATGCGTTGGCTGGGATTGGAATACGACGAAGGCCCCGACATCGGTGGCCCCTATGGTCCCTATCGCCAGAGCGAACGCCGTGAGATTTACCAGCAATATGCCTGGGAACTGGTCGAAAAAGGGCATGCCTTTCCCTGCTTTTGCACACCTGAACGTCTGGAGCAGGTGCGCAAGGAACAGATAGCTCGCAAAGAAAACCCGCGCTATGATGGCACCTGCCGCCTCCTCGATCCAGATGAAGCGCGGCGGCGCGCCCTCCGCGGCGAAAAACACGTCATCCGCTTCAAGATGCCCAAAGAAGGCGTCACCACGGCGGTGGATTTGCTGCGTGGCCCCATCAGCATTGACAATAGCGCCCTCGATGATACCGTCTTATTGAAATCGGATGGCTTGCCCACGTACCACCTGGCGGCCATGGTGGATGACCATTTGATGAAAATTACCCACGTGATTCGTGGTTCTGAATGGCTTTCTACCTTTCCGCTGCATGTCAACGTCGTCCGTGCTTTTGGTTGGGAAGAACCGACCTGGGTGCATCTTTCGGTCTTCCTCAAGCCAAGTGGCAAGGGCAAAATGAGCAAGCGCGAGGCCGCCGAGGCCATCAAGGATGGTCACTCCATTTTCATCACCGATTTGCGAGACCTAGGGTATCTGCCAGAGGGCGTGCTGAATTGGATTGTCCTGATGGGCTGGGGGGTGCCTGAAGACGATGTGATGACCCTCGAGGAGATGATTGCCCGCTTCGACATCCGAAACCTGACGCCCTCCCCAGCGGCGATTAACTTTGCCAAGCTGGATCACTTCAACGGTGTGCACATCCGTCGCCTGGCCATCGAAGACCTGGCGGCACGCATCAAACCATATTTCCTGGGGGCGGGGCTGCGCGTCGATGAGGGGACCCTGCTCAAAGTCACGCCGCTGATTCGGGAACGCCTGGTTACCCTGGACGATTGTCTTTCGTTCGCCGCGTTCTTCTTCCAGGAAGATGTGACTCCTGTTCTTGAAGATTTGTTGCCCAAAGGCATGGATGCCCGCCAGGCCGCCGCGGTCGCCCGGCAGTGCCTGGAGATTTTGACGAACCTGCCAGAATTGACCCCTGCTCTGGCCGAGCCGCCGCTGCGCACCTATGTGGAGCAATCGGGTTTCAGTGCCGGGCAGGTATTTGGTATCCTGCGTGTCGCTGTGACCGGTCAAAAGGTCAGCCCGCCTTTGTTTGAAAGTATGGAAGTAATTGGGAAAGAGAAAGTGCTGGCCAGGCTGCGAAACGCGATTGCCTTGTTGGAGCAACAGGGATAAGTAACTTTTGGGGCATCCCCGCATCTAAGAGAGTGCGAGTAATACTTCTCGCATACATCACATCTTACTGATAAGACGAGGCAAAATGTTCAACTTGGGAAGCGTTCCTCTTCCTTCTGCTTCTGATGGAAATAGCAAACACGTCAAAGTGTTAATCCTGGGCTCTGGCCCAGCAGGGTTGGCCGCCGCCCTTTACGCGGCGCGCGCCGAGCTGGAACCGGTCGTATTGAGCGGCACACAGCTGGGCGGCCAGGCGGCACTGACCTATACCATTGAAAACTATCCTGGTTTTCCTGAAGGGGTTGGTGGCGCCGAATTGGGCGAGCTTTTCCAAAAGCAAGCGGAACACTTCGGAGCGGTAGTGGAATTTGATACTGCCAACGCGGTGGATTTTTCTCAGCGCCCCTTCAAAGTGATCACGGATAACGGCGAATACCTGGCCGATACGGTGATCATCAGCACCGGCGCCAGCTCGAATCATCTCAACGTTCCCGGCGAGACCGAATTGACTGGGCGCGGTGTCTCTTACTGTGCCACCTGCGATGGCTGGTTCTTCAAGGACAAGAAGGTGGTTGTCGTTGGTGGTGGCGATTCGGCATTGGAAGAAGGCCTCTTTCTCACCCGTTATGCCTCTGAAGTGACGATTATCCATCGCCGCGACTCGTTGCGCGCTGGCCCCATTTTGCAAAAGCGCGCCAAAGAACACCCCAAGATGAAATTCATCTGGAACACGGTGGTGACTGAAATTTTGGGCACCGAGAAAGTGGAGGCCCTCCGCCTGAAGAACGTGCAAACCGGGGAAGAGAATATTTTCGAGACGGATGGCGTCTTCATCTTCATCGGGCACACCCCCAACACCCAAATTTTCAAAGGTCAGTTAGAGATGGATGAGCACGGTTACATCAAGGTCAATCAATTGATGGAGACCAGCATCCCCGGCGTCTTTGCTGCCGGTGAAGCCGCCGATCCGCACTTCCGCCAGGTGATCACCTCGGCGGGAATGGGCGCTGCCGCAGCCATTCAGGCGACGCGCTTTCTCGAATCTCAAGAGCGCTGATGCCTTTTGGACCGATTGCCACGAGACTTTGCCGATTCGGCCGGCAGAGTCTCGTTTTTTTGCCTAAAGTATCAATAACACCTTGAAAATGTGACAAATTGAACTTTGCGCAAAAGACCGCAATCGAATAAAATTCCGCTATCTTGTTGCGTAGAATCGGACATTTGTCCCTTTCGCGCATGGAATTTCACAATTCAAGCATTTTGGAGGCAAGATGAACAAAATCTCGATCATCGGTGCAGGGATGACCGGCTCAGCGACTGCCCATTGGCTGGCGGAGCGGGAACTGGCCGATATAGTGTTGGTGGATGTTGTCGAAGGAATGCCGCAGGGAAAGGCGCTGGACCTGTACGAGGCCATGCCAATCATTGGTAAAGATGTCGAAATTGTTGGCTCAAATGATTATGAAGCCACCAAAGGTTCAGATATTATCGTCATCACTGCTGGCCTGCCGCGCAAACCGGGGATGAGCCGCGACGATCTGCTTACCGCCAATGCCGAAATTGTCCGCAAGGCCGCCACAGAAACACTCAAGTATTCGCCCAATGCGATCTACATCGTATTGACCAATCCGCTAGACACGATGGCCTATCTCACCATGAAGGTCACCGGCTTGCCGCGCGAGCGCGTGGTAGGGCAGGCGGGCATCCTGGATTCAGCCCGCATGCGCGCTTTCGTGGCCATGGAAACCGGCGTGAGCGTGGAAAACATCGCCTGCTACGTGTTGGGCGGCCATGGAGATGAAATGGTGCCGCTGACGCGCCATTCCAACATTGCCGGCATCCCCTTGCGCGATTATCTGCCCGCCGATCGCCTGGAAGCCATTGTCAACCGCACTCGCAAAGGCGGCGGCGAAATCGTCAACCTGTTGAAAACCGGCTCGGCCTATTACGCTCCGGCCGCAGCCATCGCCCAAATGGCCGAAGCCATTTTGAAAGACAAACATCTCATCGTTCCTTGCGCGGCCTACATGCAGGGCGAATACGGCCTGAACGACATGTTCTTTGGCGTACCGGTGATGTTGGGTCGCAAAGGCGTGGAAAAGATCATCGAATACAGCCTGGATGCCGATGAAAAAGTCGCTCTGGAGAAATCGGCTGCGGCCGTTCGGGAAACCCACCAGGCCCTGCACAACCTGGTGAAATTCTAAAATAGCCCTTTTGCCCCTTACCCCTTTGCAACACAGGGTGAGGGGCATGATATTTTTACGGAGGTGGATCATGATTTTGCACGAGAAAATCGCCGCTCAACTGCCTGCCTGGCGAGAACGCATCAAAACATTGAGCAAAGACCATGCCGACGTCGTGGTGGATCACGTCACCGTCGGGCAGATCGTCGGTGGGATGCGCGACATCAAATCCCTGCTGACCGACATCTCCTATGTGGACCCGGCCGAGGGGATTCGCTTCCGCGGCATGTCCATTCCGGAAGTGTTGGCCGCTCTGCCCAAGGCGCAAGGGAACGAAATGCCCCTGGTGGGTGGCCTCTATTACCTCTTGATGGTGGGTGAAGTGCCCACCCTTGAGCAGGCCCTGGAAGTGGAAGCCGAGTGGGCACGTCGCGCCGAAGTACCTGAATACGTTTACAAGTTGATCGAAACCATGCCAGCCGACACACACCCGATGATCCTGTTCTCCCAGGCCGTGCTGGCGCTGGCCAAAGATTCGATCTTTACCCGTAAATATCACGAAGGCATGAAAAAGGACGTGTACTGGGAGCCGGCGCTGGAAGATAGCCTCAACCTGACCGCCAAACTCCCCGTCATCGCTGCCTTCATCTACCGCATGAAATACTTCAGCGATACCCGCAAGCCGAAATATGACCCCACCCTCGATTATGGGGCAAACTTTTCCCGCATGATGGGTGTCTCCAACGAAAAAGGTTACGCAGAACTGGCGCGCCTCTACTTTATCCTGCACTCCGACCACGAATCGGGCAACGTCTCGGCCCACACCATGCATCTGGTCGGCTCGGCGCTTTCGGACCCCTACCTGTCCTTCTCGGCGGCTCTCAACGGCCTGGCCGGCCCCTTGCATGGACTGGCCAATCAGGAATGCCTGGGCTGGTTGCTCTCGGTTCGCGAGCGCTTTGGTGGCGTCCCCACTCGCGAACAGCTCTATCAATTCGCCTGGGATACCCTCAACAGCGGCAAAGTGATCCCCGGCTATGGTCATGCCGTATTGCGCGTGCCCGATCCGCGTTTCACCGCCCAAATGGAATTTGCCAAAGCGCGCTTCCCTGAAGACGAACTGGTACGCCTCGCTGACCTGGTCTTCGAGGTCGTTCCCCAGGTCTTGCGCGAACAGGGCAAAGCCAAAAACCCCGCCCCCAACGTGGATGCTATTTCCGGCACCTTGCAATACTACTACGGCGTGCGTGAATTCGACTTCTATACCGTCCTGTTTGGCATTGGCCGTGCCCTCGGCGTGACGGCCAACTACGTATGGGCGCGCGCCCTCGGCCTGCCCATCGAACGCCCCAAATCTGTCACCACCAAAATGCTGGAAGAAATGGTGGCAAAGGCGCTTCAGCCGGCCTCCTGAGCGCCCTTCCTCCAAAATGAGTAGCGCAAGGAACCTATCCTTGCGCTACTTTTTATGCCTGGCATTCCCCCCGCCAGATGTGATATATTTATTGCAACTCCTCTGCTCTCATGGCGTGGCACATGCCACGTTATCTTATCTCAGAAGGTTGCTATGACTTCTCCCAACTCCCGAAACCCTGGCACGCCCCTCGACCTGGACTGGGTCATGGGCGCCCATGTCAACAAAAGCGCGGTCGAACGCCGCGTCGAAACCCTACCCAAACGCCGCACCGTCAAAAAAGACTGGCAGGCTGCCTGGCTGTTGCGCGCCGTCACCTGCATTGACTTGACGACACTTAGCGGCGATGACACTCCCGGCCGCATTCGCCGACTGTGTGCCAAAGCGCGGCAACCCATTCGTCCCGACATGCTGGAGCGCCTCGGCCTGGACGGCGAGCGGATTCACGTCGCCGCGGTTTGCGTGTATCCAAGCCGTGTGAAAGACGCCGTCGAAGCGCTGCAAGGCACGGACATCCCGGTAGCTTCTGTGGCGACAGGCTTCCCCGCCGGTCAGACCCCGCTCCCGCAGCGCATCCAGGAGATTGAACAAGCCATCGAAGCGGGTGCCCGCGAAATTGATGTGGTCATCCCCCGCTACCACGTGCTGACCGGAAACTGGCGCGCTCTCTACGACGAACTGGTTCAATTCCGCAAAGCCTGCGGCGACGCTCACATGAAGACGATCCTGGCCACTGGCGACCTCGGCACGCTCAAACAGGTCTATCAAGCCAGCCTGGTGGCCATGATGGCTGGTTCGGACTTCATCAAGACCTCCACGGGCAAGGAAACGGTCAATGCCACCCTGGAAGCCAGCCTGGTCATGGTACGTGCCATTCGCGATTACCTCGACCGTTTCGGCTACAAAGTTGGCTTCAAGCCTGCCGGCGGCATCAGCACGGCCAAACAAGCCATGAACTGGCAATTCCTGATGAAAGAAGAACTTGGTGACGAGTGGCTGACGCCCGACCTGTTTCGTTTCGGCGCTTCCAGCCTGCTCACCGACCTGGAGCGGCAGTTGTATCACTACCTCACGGGCCACTACGCCGCGAAACATCACATGCCGATGGGATGAGAACCATAGATAAACACAGATGAACACGGATAGGATGATAAGTGAAAGTAAACGAAGTCACGGAGAAGGTGATTGGCTGTCTATATCAGGTGAGCAATACGCTTGGCTACAGTTTTCTCGAAAAAGTTTACGAGAACGCAAACGGGATTGCGATTGCAAAGGCTGGCTTGCGCGTGCAGCAGCAGTTTCCTACTCAAGTTTAATACGAGGGCGTCGTTGTCGGAGATTACTTCGCCGATTTACTGGTGGAAGAATTGGTTTTGGCGGAGTTGAAAACCGTGTTTAATTATCTGTATTCATCTGCATCCAGATGTAGTTCTAACTAAATTAATGATCTGTTTTCATCATTTGTTCATCTGTGGTTCTAATCTAAAATGGAGTTCCTATGTCCACCCTCCTCGACCTCTTTAAAACCCTCGAATACGGCCCCGCGCCCGAATCTCCCGCCGCGGTCAACGCCTGGCTGGACGATCACGGACGCAAGTTCGGACTGTTCATCAACAACGAATGGGTGACGCCCAAAGGGGCGAAGTATTATCCTTCCTACAATCCCGCCACGGGCGAACTGCTTGCCGAAACCGTGCAGGCAGGCAAAAAAGAAGTGGATGACGCCGTTGCCGCGGCGCGTGCCGCCTTCGAATCGTGGAGCCAGACCCCCGGCGTCGTCCGCGCCCGCTATCTGTACGCCATTGCCCGCAACATCCAGAAGCATCATCGTCTCCTTGCTGTGTTGGAATCAATGGATAACGGCAAGCCCATCCGCGAATCGCGCGATATTGACGTGCCGCTGCTGGCGCGTCACTTTTACTATTACGCGGGCTGGGCGCAACTGATGGAAACCGAACTGCGCGATTACCAGCCCCTCGGCGTGGTGGGACAAATCATCCCGTGGAACTTCCCGCTGCTCATGCTGGCGTGGAAAATTGCCCCGGCGATTGCCATGGGCAACACCGTCGTGCTCAAGCCTGCCTCCTACACCCGTCTCTCGGCCCTGCTCTTCGCCGAAATCGTCGCCGAGGCCGGCCTGCCGCCTGGGGTGATCAACATCATTACCGGCGGCAGTGACGCCGGCACCATGATTGTTACCCACCCCAATGTGGACAAAATCGCCTTCACCGGCTCAACCGAGGTCGGGCGCATCCTCCGCCGCCAGACCGCCGGCTCTGGCAAAAAACTCTCCCTGGAACTGGGCGGGAAAAGCCCCTTTGTCGTGTTTGAAGACGCCGATCTGGATGGAGCCGTCGAAGGCGTGGTAGATGCGATCTGGTTCAACCAGGGCCAGGTCTGTTGCGCCGGATCCCGCCTCATCGTTCAGGAAAACGTCGCCGAGCGCTTCCTCCAAAAACTCAAGCGCCGCATGCAGCACCTGCGCGTGGGCGACCCGCTCGACAAAGCCATTGACATGGGCGCCATCGTGGACAAAACCCAATGGGAGACCATTGACCGTTGGGTGAAAACCGGCATCGCTGAAGGTGGCGAGTGCTACCAGCCAGATATTCCCCTGCCGCCCAAAGGCCTCTTCTACAAACCCACCCTTCTCACCGGTCTCGATCCCGCTGCGGCCACCGTGCAAGAAGAAATCTTTGGCCCCGTACTGGTCTCGCTCACCTTCCGCACGCCCGCCGAAGCCATCGAGTTGGCCAACAACACCCGCTACGGTCTCGCCGCCAGCGTATGGAGCGACAACATCAACCTCGCCCTCGATGTCGCCAGCAAAATCAAAGCTGGCTCGGTGTGGATCAACTCCACCAACCTGTTCGATGCCGCCTCCGGCTTTGGCGGTTACCGCGAATCGGGCTTCGGACGCGAAGGCGGGCGCGAAGGCCTGTTCGAATACATTCGGCCGAAATGGATGGAACGCCCGCGCCCGAACTTTACCCCGCCCGCCGATCCGATCGCTGCAAAATGGGGCGAACACATCCCGGCGCGTCCCGCGGGACTTTCGGCCGGGCGCGCCAATGGACGCGCTCTTCCCCCCGTAGACCGCACCCCGAAGATGTACATCGGCGGAAAGCAAGTCCGCCCTGACGGCGCTTACACCATCCCGGTACTCAGCCCGGAGGGCAAACTGATCGGTCAGATCGGCGATGGCAACCGCAAAGACATCCGCGACGCGGTGGAAGCGGCGCACAAAGCGCGGACTTCCGGCTGGGCGATGCGTCACGGCTACAACCGTGCCCAAATTTTGTACTTTATTGCCGAAAACCTGGATGCCCGCAATGCCGAATTTGTCGAACGCATTGTCGAAATGACCGGCCGCTCTCGCAAGTCGGCGCAAGCCGAAGTGGATACCGCCGTCGAGCGTCTGTTCACCTACGCTGCCTGGGCCGATAAATATGGTGGCACAGTACAGGAGACCACCTTGCGCGGCATTACCGTGGCGGTCAATGAGCCGGTCGGCGTCATTGGCATTGCCTGTCCCGATGAATATCCCTTGCTGGCCTTCATCTCGCTCATGGCGCCTGCCATTGCGCGTGGAAATACGGTGGTGATGATCCCCAGCCAGAAACATCCCCTCTCGGCCACCGACTTTTACCAGGTGTTGGATACGTCCGACGTGCCTGGCGGTGTGGTCAACATCGTCACCGGTGACCGCGACCATCTGACCAAAACCCTCGTCCAGCACGAAGACGTGGACGCGGTGTGGTACTTTGGCTCCGCGGAGGGCAGCTACTGGGTCGAATATGAATCGGCGGCCAACATGAAGCGGACGTGGGTCAACTACGGTCTGCCGCGTGATTGGATGTCGCGCGAGCAGGGCGAAGGTCACGAGTTCCTCCATGAAGCCACGCAGGTGAAGAACATTTGGGTGCCAACGGGTGAATGATAAACAGGAACATTCTAGCCACCTGACCCTTGTGTGCATCACTCATCGCAATGCTGCCTGGGTGGTCATTACGAGCCCCTGAAAGGGGCGAAGACAAACGTGAAAGCCTAATCGGCGAGCAGAGATATGGATGCTCCTCTTCTCACCAGCCTTTCTAACCCTCTGGTCAAGCAGGCGCGGGCTTTGCGGCAACACAAGGCCCGCGCCGAAAGTGGCTTGTTTCTCATCGAGGGAATTCACCATGTCGGCGAAGCGCTCGAAGCCCAGTGGCCAGTGCAAGTGATCCTGTATGCGCCCGATCGGTTGAGCAGCGAATTCGCCCGCCGTTTGATTGCCCGGGCAGCGCAACAGGGCATCCGCCTTCAGCCAGTTTCCGCCGCGGTGATGGAATCGCTGGCCGATAAGGAAAATCCGCAAGGCATTCTGGCCATTGCGCAGCAAAAGCAAATAACCTTGCCGGAATTGGGACATCTGCGCTGTGCTGTGGCACTTGTTTCTCCTCAAGACCCTGGCAATGTAGGGACCATTTTGCGAACGATCGATGCTATTGGGGCAGATGCCCTTTTTCTCCTCGATGGGGGCGTGGAACTGTATCATCCAACGGTGGTGCGAGCCAGCATGGGCACGCTTTTCTGGAAGCCCGTGGTGCGCACCTCGTTTGATGCCTGGTTGGAATGGGCGCGAAGACATGGCTTTCAGTTGATCGGTACCTCTGCTCGTGCCGATGTGGATTATCAAACGCTCGTCCCGCGCCTGCCCTGGATTTTATTGCTGGGCAACGAGCAAAAGGGGCTTTCCCCTCCACAATTGGCCGCCTGTGACGTGAGTGTTTCCCTGCCCATGCGCGGTCGGGTCAGCTCGCTGAATCTGGCGGTAGCGGCCGGGGTGTTGTTATATCGCTATGTGGAGAATTCTGATGACTCTCGATAACTATCTGCAAGAGACGGCGGCCCTGGCCACCCTGGCCGGCATTCTGGCTGGTTTTGCCATTTCGGCCGTGGTTCAATTTTTGGCTACGGAACGAGAAAGCAAGCTGATCACCGCGTCCATTGTCATCTTTTCGGCGGCCACGCTAATGTTCCTCTACGCTCTGCTGGTTTTTATTTTGCTTTTTGCTGCCGCTGCTGAACAAAATACTATCCCCACCCAGCTGGAAAACCTGGGAAACTATGCCCTCCTGGTCATTTTCGCTGCCGTCTATATTTTCTTGAGTGGAATTGGTCTGGCGGGCTGGATTCGCTCCCGTATTGCCGGCGTGATTACCACTACGCTGGCCCTGATCACGGCTTGCCTGACCGGTTTTGCCATTTTGAGTGTGATGACCAGCTTCTCCGGTTGAGCAGAGCGGGTTCAAGATAGCCAGTTCTATTAACGGACGGAGGCCACCGCGCGGGTGGCCTCGTCTTTTGTCATCCCATGAGAGACGAAAGATTTCGTCATCGGTTTAGTGAACCGCCAGGTTCATTCAATTGTAAAAGAAGGCAAGATGGCTAAAACTCCTCCTCATCCTCGTCTAGCCATTCATCTTCATCTTCTTCCAGTTCTTCATCTTCCCATTCTTCCAATTCTTCGTCTTCCCACTCTTCCTCCTCCAGGGCAGCATCCTCGGAGGGAGAGTAGGTTGCGCAACCGGTATCGGGGTCAATTTCTATTGCGGCTGCGCTGCAATAGCCGTCGTCGAGAAAGATGCAATCCAGATAGTGGCAACGGATACGGGGCATTTATTCCTCCTGGGTTTCGGGCTGACGTACCAGCCGAAGCAATGAAATGATAAAAAGCAGGGTCATGGCGACTTGCGAGGTCAGGCAAAAAGGACACAGGGCTTTGATTAAGTAAAATTCAACATACACCAAATAAACCGTAAACAGAAAACCGGCCAGTGATAAGCCAAAGACCACCAGGGTGCTGTTTTGGCGGAAGAAATCATTGCGCTTTTCGAGCAGCAGTGAGCCTAAAATGGCTCCATAACCTAACACGCCAATGAACGCAACCGGAATGCCGTACACCTCGGAATAGCGGCTGGCGTTGACGGTAGAGCAATCTCCACTCCCCAGGCACATGGCATTGTTTTCGGTCAATTTGTAGATGGTCATGTAAATAGAAACCAGCAGGCCAACAATGACCAGGGTAAGAGAAAGACGATAGAGCCATTTGTTCATGAGGTCGCCTCTTGTTAGAGTAGCCAGGCATCTACTTCCGCACCAATGGGAAGCGATTTTACCCCAGCGGGGATGATTAGTAAAGCATTGGCGCGCACCAGCGAAAACAAATTTCCCGATCCTTGATGCTCGCTCAGTCGAGCCTGAAGGGTGCCATCGGAGGCCGTGTACATTTCGGCGCGCAGGTAGCTTTCGCGGCCATCCGATTCGATCTCTTCGGCCAGGCGAACGCGCAGACGCGGTCGCTCGTTCACCTGTTCCCCGCTGAGGCGTTGAATGGCGGCGCGGACGAAGACCTCGAATCCCACAAAGGCCGAAACCGGGTTGCCAGGCAGACCAATGTAAGGAATGCCGCGATAGGAGCCAAAGGCCAGCGGTTTCCCCGGCCGCATGTTGACGCGCCAGAAGGTCAGGGTGCCGTTTGATTCGATGATTTCTTTCACGTAGTCGAAGGCGCCTACGCTGACTCCGGCGGAGGTGATGATCATGTCGGCATTGTGTTGCACGGCGTTTTCTAACCTGGCCTGAATGGCCTGACGTTCATCCGGGGCAATGCCGAGCGAGATGACCTCGGCGCCAGCCGTGGCGATCAGGGCACTCAGGGTGTAGGAGTTTGCATCGCGGATTTTGCCCATTTCCAGCGGGGCTTCGACGGGCAGGAGTTCATCCCCGCTGGAAAGCAAGGCCAGCCGCGGTTTGCGATAGACCTGGACGTGGGCTGCGCCCAACATGGCGAGGATGCCAATATCCTGCGGGCGCAGGCGTTGCCCGCTGCGCAGGACAATTTGTCCCTGGCGAATATCTGCACCCCGCGGGCGAACGTTTTCGCCGGGGCGAACGGCTTTGAAGATGCGGACGACAGAGGGCGCGGGGGTGCCTGCGGCGCGGGTCTTGAAGTCGGTGTCTTCGACGGGGATGACCGCGTCGGCGCCGGGGGGAAGGGGAGCACCGGTCATGATGCGGGCGGCTTCGCCCGGGCCGAGAATCGCCTGGGGGGAGGATCCGGCCGGTATATCGGCGACCACGCGCAGGTCCCGCGGCGAGGCGGGGTTGGCTTCGCTGGCATCGGTGCTGCGCAGGGCAAAGCCGTCTACGGAGGAGTTGTCGAAGGGGGGCAGATCGGTTGTGGCAGAAATATCTTCGGCCAGGACGCGCCCCATGCACGCCATCAGCGGCAGGGTCTCTGTGCTGACAGGTTGCAGGGCGTTCAAAATTCGTTGTCGGGCTTCGCGGACGCTGAGTAAGTTCATAGCCGCCTCACAAGGCGGCGAGATTATACCACCCTTGTTGAATTGTGGGGCTAACCAGGGTTGATGCGATGGGCCTCGATGACGTTGTTGACGTTTTCGATGCGGGTCAGAATGCGGCTGAGCTGGGCGATGTCTTTGACTTCGATGATCAGGCGCAGGTCGGCTACGGTGCGGCTCACTTTGACGGTGACGTCGGAGATGTTGACGCCTTCGTTGTCGAGCAGGTTGGAGATGTCGCCCATCAGGCCCTGGCGGTCGTAGGCTTTGATTTGAATGGCGACGGGGAAGGTGCGGACGGCGTGGCCCCAATCTACTTTAATCAGGCGTTCACGGTCGCGCATGCGCAGGATGTTGGGGCAATCCTGGCGGTGGATGGTGGCGCCGCGGCCGCGGGTGATGTAGCCGATGATCTGGTCGCCGGGGGTGGGGTTACAGCAACGCGCCATGGTGGCCAGCAAGCCTTTCAGGCCGACTAC
>DAOUAN010000116.1:0-13526 GCA_034433385.1 Anaerolineales bacterium
CTGCGTTTGCCGCATTTGCTGTCCCATCAGCCAGTTGCGCAGTTTGAGGGCTTTCATCTGGGCGCGTCGCGCGGCTTCCAGGACGGCATTTTGGGACTTCGCACTTTGCCGATGCCCACGCACGCCGCAGGCAGCCAGTGACAGCCGGTGTTGTGCTGCTTCTTGTCTTTCAGCGAACGCTCAACAGCCCATACACCGCTCCGACCATCACCACCAGGCCGATGAACACCGTCCGCTTCCAGCGCAGCGAGCCACGCCGACGGCTCCGCAGCCCCAAAAGCACGTCCACCAGCCCCAGCCCCAACAGTACAGCCCGGCCCATCATGCCTTCTGCCTGTCCAGCGCAATCCCCGCCAGGGTAATCGTTAGCCCCAGGGCCACGCGCTGCTGACGTTTTGCCCAGGCCACTTTGACGTTGTGCCCCGCCGTTGCCAGTTTCGCCGCATGGAAGGCCCACTCCAGGAAGGGGGGACGTCATCTTTTGTTCTGTTTTGCTTTTTGAGATTGGCGGTTGCCCCATCTGGAACCTATCCATGCGGCCACACCGCCCAAAAATGCTCCAAGAGGCAACACAAACCATGACGCGATTGTCATTGTCTGGAATCCAGAGTAAGTAAACTTATCAGGCATACAACCCATCAAGAAAAACCGCCAATTCAACATACTGATTATATTGCCAAGAACCCCTAGCCCAAAATCCAACCCCATTCCATATAAAAAAACATCCCGGTTAGTAAGAAATATACACTTTTTCCCAAACCAGAAAGGTATGCCGAACAATAACAAAAAATCGAAGATGGTCGAATAAGGCGGTTGCGCTGTCCAGGCTAACCATCTTACATTCCCGCAAACATAAAGTACATACCCTACCGAAACTAGAAGGATGAGTAAAGTGCTCAAGCTCATTAGAAAAACAAAAAGAGAAGGTGTGAGTAACTTTTTCTTCATGTTCCTGTCCTCATTTTATAAACAATGGTATTGCAATGAGCAATGCCAATATCGCCACCCCAATAACAAGCGCCTTCTGTTTGGTGTCTATTGTGCGCCACCAATTTTTTACGGCTTGCATCTTCTGATCAATTGGGAAGAGATCGTAATAAGGACCAGACTTATCCCTTTGCTGACAAACGAAATTCACAATGGTAGATGGTCCGTCTTTGAAAACTTTAGCAGTGATAACTGGAACTCGAATCAGAGCCTCAAAGAGTGGATGCGCAGAACCATATGGTATATTTTGTTGTGCAATATACGCTTGGTCAATTATATCCCCCACATCCGGCCCACCGACCGTAGCCGGGTCAGGCATCATCGGGTCTAACGCATCGGCGGCTTCACATACGCCGTGTGCCACATCCACTGCAGAAAGCGTAGGCATAGGCGTAGAAGTAGGAGTTGGCGTAGGGGCAGGACCTATGAACGTCTGTGGACGAGGTGGAACGGTACACATCGGCACAGGAGTGGATGCTGGCGTAGGTGTAGAAGATTGGGGCTGCGGACCGCTCCGCTCGCCCTGACGGTAGCGCTGATACGCCTGCTCATCGCGCTGGGGTTTTGCGGACTTCGCCGCAGCGAGGGCGGCTCCCTCCGCCTCTTCCATGCGGGCAATTTTCGCATCCATGGCGCGGTGTTGTGCTTCCTGCATCCTCTTGATTTGCTGCCCGATCAGCCAGTTTTGCACCCGCTGCGCGGCTTCCGCGGCGTTGCGGACGGCGGCTTTGTGTGCCGCTTCTGCCACCTGGCGGGCTTCTTCTTCCTTGCGCTTGCGGCGCTGCTCCAGGGCGTAAGCGGTCGCTGCGGCGATGGCGGCGCCTGCCGTTGCACCCCAGAGCACATTGGAAGGCGGTTCATTTTGAGATTGGGAAATTGGCGAATTGACGGATTGGACCATTGTCCCGCCAAATGCAGCAACAATCGGAGTACGAGTAGGCGTGATGGTTGGCGCGTCAGCCGTTACCCGAGAAGTCTCTGTCGTTGCCGTGAAAGTGGGCAATGGCGTGCGCGTGGGCAGGGGCGTGGGCGTGACGTTCGGCGGAGGGATGAGGATGTGGGCGGTCTCTTGAGCCGTGTTCCCGGCCAGGTCGCGGGCGGTGACCAGCACTTCGTAACTGCCGATAGGCGCCAGCGTACCATCCCCAAAACGCCTGTCCCAGGCGATGGTCGTGACGAAAGAGTCGCCATTGGCTTCATATGCGCGGACCACTTTCTGCCAGCGGCCCTGCCCGTCGCGGATTTGGATTTCCACCCCCGCCAGGCCGCTTTGCTCGTCGCTCACTTTCACTTCGCCCGTTTCCCAGATGTACCAGGCGTCGGTCAGGCGAATGCTCGGCGGCGTGCCGTCCACCTGAAAGGTGAGCGGGACGGCTTCGCTCACGTTGCCAGCCTGGTCGAAGGCGCGGACTTGCACGGTGTGTGTCCCGCCGCCGAAGGTCACCGGGGCAGTGTAGGGCTGCCACGCTCCGCCCTGCGGCGCATATTCGATGCGCGCCAGCCCGGAGCCGCTGTCGGATGCGGACGTAGTGAAGGTGACTTACGAGAGATACCAGCCGTTCGCCTGTTCGCCATCCAGTGCGGTTTGCAGCACGGGCGGCTGCGTGTCCACGCGGACGTTCAGGCCGGTTTCGGCGATGTGTCCGGCTGCATCTGCGGCGCGGAAGGTGAGGGCGTGCGCTCCATCGTCCACCGTGAGCGGGCCGGCATAAGCCGCCCAGGCGCCGCCGTTCAGGGCGTAGGTCAAGGTTTGGAGGCCGGAACCCGGCTCAGGGTCCGAGGCGGAAGCGGAAACGGTCACAGGCGAAACGTACCAGCTGTTCTCGCCGGGCGTCCCGCTGAGTTCGCCGCTCACCTGCGGCGGCCGGGTATCCACGCGTGCGCTCAGGCTGCCCATGCGGGAACTATCGCCCCAGCTGGAAAGCGCCCAAAAGGTGAAGGCGTTTTCGCCTTCGAGCAGGGGAACGTCACAGGCGTCGCCGCTGCAGGCGAAGGTTTCGCCGTTGCGTGCGCCTTCGATGAGGGTGATCTGGTAACCTGCGACAGGTTCGCTGGCGGTCAGGTGCAGTGCAGGGAGAGTGATGCACCAGCCGTTTTGCAGGGTGCAGTTTTGGAGTGCGGCGCTGATGGCTGCTTCGGGGTAGGTGACGGTGTGGGTGACCACTTCGGAGCGCGTGCCGACTTTGTACCAGTAGGTGGCGTCACCGCAGGGTGAGCCGGGGTCACGCTCCCAGGTGCAGACGACGCAGTCTGTGCCGTAGGTGTGGCTGCAACTGTTCCCTGTCGGGTCGGGCTTTGCCCATACGCCCCAGTCGTAAGTTTCCACCGAACTTTCGGTGCGCGTGCGGTCGGGTCCGAGGTAGTCCGCCAGGGCGGGGAAGACTTTGCCCAGCAAGAGGATCAGTACAAACACGACGATGAGAACGCGAGTGAGTGAGTGAGGCGGTGCGTTTCATGGCAGGTCTCTGCGGCGAGGATTGGCGGATATTTTACATTTTAGGGGGCGTGGCAGCGTTTACAGATTTGTCAGAAACCGCGCCCGCCAGGGAATAAGACTTTTGGCGTCTCTCTTTTTGTATGCAGAACAGCCAACGGGTTTTATAATCGCCCGCATGGATACACAAACGCTGACCATCTCAAACGCCCTCGACGCCCTGGGGCGCGGGACGTTCACGCCGCAAGACCTCGCCGAAGCCTGCTTCGCCCAAATCAACCGCCTCAACCCGACACTTAAAGCCTACATCACCGTCATTCCACCGCAAGACGCGCTCGAAGCCCAGCAGCCCGCGCTGACGACCGCCCCGCTCTACGGGGCGCTGCGCGGCATCCCCATCGCCATCAAGGACCTGATCGACGTGGCCGGCGCCCCCACAACGGCTGGCTCTCCCAAATTTTTCGGTCACGCCCCTGCCTTACAAGATGCTTTTGTGGTTGAAAAGCTCAAAAAAGCTGGCGCGGTGATCGTCGGCAAAACGAACACCCATGAGATCGCCCTGGGCATTACCGGAATCAACCCTCACGTCGGGGCGGCGCGCAACCCGCACGACCCCAGCCGCATCACCGGCGGATCCTCCAGCGGCAGCGCAGTTGCTGTGGCAACCGGCATGGCGCTGGGCGCGCTCGGCACGGATACAGGCGGCTCCATCCGCATTCCCGCGGCGTTGTGCGGCGTCGTCGGCTTTAAACCCACCTTCGGGCGAGTGAGTACCCACGGCGTCTTGCCGCTTTCCTGGAATTTAGACCACGTCGGCCCCATCGCCAGGACGGTCGAAGATGTAGCCATCCTGTATGAGATCATTGCAGGCTACGATCCGCGCGACCCGAACTCCGTGGCGCCGTTCAACGCGGCTTTGCCCCCCTCACAAAGAAAAAACTGGCGCATTGCATTGGCAGTTGGGGATTACATCAGCGAAGCCGACCCACAAATTCTGGAAGCAGTGCAGGCTGCCGCGCATGTCTTTCGGCAACTGGGTGCCACCGTGACGGAAGTTGAAATCGCCCGCCTGCGCGAAGCGGCCCAGGCCAACGGCACAATGGTCATCGCCGATGCGGCCGCCTTCCACCGGCAGCGGCTAGCCGAACATCCCGACTGGTTCGGCCCTGACGTGCGCGAGCGCCTGGAAAAAGGTCGCGCCGTTACCTCCACCGAATACGTACTGGCGCGCCGCGTACAAAGCGAAATGAAACGTTACTTTGACCTATTCTTCGAGCAGTATGACCTGCTGTTGCTCCCCACCACCGCCGCCGTCGCCGCTCCCATTGAAGGCCTGGATTCCGCCGCCTACGCCCCCAAAATGACGCGCTTCACCGCCCCCTTCAACCTGACCGGCCTGCCCGCCCTGACCGTTCCTTGCGGAAGCGCAAACGGCTTGCCCATTGGCTTGCAAATCGTAGGCAAAGCCTGGGACGAAACCGGCGTTCTGCAAGCCGGCCTGGCCTACGAACAGGCCGCCGGTTGGCACATCCGCCCTTCCCTTTAGCCGCCGGGCAAAAACCCTCCCCTTTCAGACTTCCGAAACGTTGAAGGAGATCCTTAGCGAGCGCGGCGAATCTCATCTACCGCCTGCGGGTTGACCAGCGAGCTGGTGTCTCCGGGATCTTGTCCCAAATAGGCGGCGCGAATCATGCGGCGCATCACTTTGGCGTTACGGGTTTTGGGTAAATCAGAGACAAAGAGCACGGCGCGCGGGGCGAGCGGTTTGCCCATTTCGGCCACCACCATCTCATGTAACTCACGGCGCAGCGCCTCGCCAGGTTGGACCCCGGGGCGGAGAACCACAAAAAGAACCAGCTCACTACCCTTGACCTCGTGCGGCACACCAATCGCCGCAGCCTCCACTACCGCCTCGTGCCGCACCAGAATCGACTCGACCTCCGCCGGGCCGAGGCGCTTGCCCGCAATCTTGATGGTATCGTCGGAACGCCCCAGGATATACCACAAACCATCCGCATCCACCGCAGCAAAATCCCCATGCACCCACACGTTGGGCCAGCGCGACCAGTAAGTATCCAGGTACCGCTGACGATCGCGCCAGAAACCACGGGTCATGCCAATCCACGGCGCTTTGATGACCAGCTCCCCCACCTGGTTACGCACCGACTGCCCATTTTCATCGAACACATCCGCTGCTATCCCTGGGCAAGGCGCCGAAAAAGCGCACGGTTTAAGCGGCAAAATGGGGTTCCCCATCACAATGCCGCCCGAAATTTCCGTGCCCCCCGAATAATTGATGATCGGACGTTTCCCCTCCCCCACCCGTTCAAACAGCCACATCCACGGATCCGGATTCCACGGCTCGCCCGTAGACCCAAAAGCGCGCAGCGAAGAAAGATCGTGCTTGCGGAAATGCTCCTCGCCATGCGGAATCAACGTCCGCACCAGCGTAGGTGAAAGCCCCAGTTGCGTGATGCGATGTCGCTCCACCAACGCCCAGAGACGATCCGGTGCTGGATAATCGGGCGCCCCATCGTAAAGAAACAGGGTCGCCCCCAAAATCAACGCCCCAAACACCAGCCAGGGGCCCATCATCCAGCCCATGTCGGTCATCCAGTAAATAATATCCCCCCCGTGCACATCCATACCAAAGGCCATATCCTGCGCCGACTTGACAGGGAAACCGCAATGCGTGTGCAACGCTCCCTTCGGGCGGCCCGTCGTACCCGAAGTGTAAATCACCATCAACGGGTCTTCGGCCAACGTGACCTCGGTCTCCGCCTGGGGGCTTTGTTGCGCCACCAGCTCATGCCACCAGTGATCGCGCCCGGCCCGCATCGGCACCTCCTGCCCCGTGCGGCGCAGCACAATCATATGTCGCAGCGTCGGCACCTGCTCAGCCGCCTCATCGGCAATGGGCTTCATCTCCACCGCCTTACCGCGTCGGAACGCCCCATCACTGGTAAAAAGCGCCTTCGCCTCCGCATCGTTCAACCGTGAGACAATCGCCCCGGCGCCATACCCCGAAAAGAGCGGCAAGATCATTCCCCCAATTTTGGCAATGGCCAGCAACGCCACCACAATCTCCGGCGTCATGGGCATAAACAACCCAATTGCATCTCCCTTGCCCAACCCCAACGAGCGCAAAGCATTGGCCACCTGATTCACCTGCCGATACAACTCCGCATAGGTCACCCCCCGCACCGCCCCCTCTTCACCTTCCCATAACACCGCCACCTGTCCCGCTCGCCGGGTAGCCTGATATTTATCCACACAATTGTGGACGATATTCATCTTCCCGCCCACACACCACCTGGGGAACTGAATCCCCTCGCTCAAATCCACCACCTGGGAATACGGCTGATAAAACTGAATATCCAGATACTTCAGCAACGCATCCGTAAACCAGGCCACATCTTCGGTAGAACGACGCATGAGCTCCGCAAAATCCCGGATCCCATGCAGGCGCATAAAAGCCGTCAAATGAGCGCGCTCAATCTCCTCCGCCCCTGGGCGCCAGACGATCTCGCCGCCAAACGTAAACTCCTCAGACATAGGTCTCCTCCATGGGTGAAAATGAACTGCGCAAACAATACCCCCAAACTTTCGCTTCGTCAACCGAAAACGGTGACCTGGCTATTCTGCCTGCAAACAGGCCAGCAAATTCTGGATCATCCCCTCGACGGGCGCGACAGCGATGACGATCACCGGCACCCCAGGCAGAATCCACACCCCGCGCACGCCTCGCTCCGGGACCAGGCGGCCGGGCAGCAGCCCAATCGCGTTGACCTCCGCTGAGAGCGCCTCTGCCATTTCCTCCGGCCCGCTTGCCAACCGCGCCAGCGAGGTGATTCCCTGCCCGCCCATCACCTGCTGAGCAAAGACCTGTTGCACATCACTCTCTGGAGCAAACACCCACACCTGGGCATCCTCCTGGCCCCGCCCGGCAAACAAAGCACGCACCTGTTCCCGCGTCAACTCCCCCAGGGGAGAATCGGCGGGCACCACCACCTCAATTTGCTCCTCGCCAATTTGAAAAGCCGGCTGAGATCCCTCCCGTGGCTCGCCCAGGCGGAGAATCAACTGCGCCGAGGCCGGGTCGGTGAGCGCCAGGGCGACCTGCTGATTCGCCGCGCAGGGATAAAACTTCTCCAGCCAGGGGCGTGAGGCCGGTGTTGCGAACACGCCGATCACCCCCTGTGACGCAGGCGTACGGGCAGTTCCCGCCGGAGCACAGGCAGTCAAAAACACCAGCAAAACCAGGAACAGATTTCTCATCCCAGCCAGAAATGCAAAATCAGGCTCATCAATCCCAAAATCAGCGTATAGGTGGCAAAACCATAGAGCGAATGACGATTCAAATAGCGAATCAACCATTTGATCGAAAGCCAGCCCACAATCGCCGCGGCCACAAAGCCGACCAAAAGGAAAGGCAACACCTGGCGCGTATACGGCGCCAGAATCACCGCGCGCGTCTGATACACCCCGGCCGCCAGCATCACCGGCACCGAAAGCAAGAACGCGAACCGTGCCGCAGCCGGGCGGTCAAAGCGGCGCAACATTCCTCCGGCGATGGTCGAGCCAGAGCGAGAAGCCCCAGGAAAGACAGCCAGAATTTGCGTCGCGCCCACCCAAAGCGCATCTTTCCAATTCAGCGCATCCAGAGCGCGTGTCCCCTTGTCCACCCATTCGGCCAGGGTCAACAGAAGAGCCGTCATCAACAGACGAATAGCCGCCTCCAGCAAGGGATCTTTGAACAAATCTTTGACTACCTGGCGCAACAGAAAGCCCACAGCCAAAGCCGGCAAACTTGCCAGCAGCACATACCAACCCAAGCGGGCGGCAGGATGTTCAAATGGTTTTCGTTGCCATAATCCCACGACTACCGCGCTCACAATGTGCCACAGATCTTTCCAGAAGAAAAGAATCAGGGCCAGCAAAGCCCCCTGCTGAACCAGAACAGTGAAGGCAAAAGATACCCCATCGGCGGGAATATTGAAAAAACGTTGAGCAAGAAGCAGGTGAGCCGTGCTGGAAACGGGGATAAATTCGGTCAGGCCCTCAATTACCCCAAGGATAAAGGCATAAAATAGCGTCATTGAAACACCCTTGATCTAATAGGATATGCGCGCTTTACGTTCCGCGTTTCCATGCCATTGCTGCAACCAACCTGGCAGGCGCTCTTCAAATGTCCCATCCAGGATAGCGCTGCGCAGTTCGCGCGTCAGGCGGATCAGAGCATGCAAATTATGAATTGAAAGTAACGTGCCTGCCAGCAATTCTTTGGCGACAATCAAATGACGGAGGTAAGCGCGAGTAAAAGTGCGACAGGTGTAGCAGTCGCAGGTTTCATCAATAGGTCGCTGATCGCGGGCAAAAGTTGCGTTCATCAAGTTCAAGCGACCTTCAGGCGAAAAAGCGGAGTGATGACGGGCCAGGCGGGTGGGCAAAACACAATCGAAAATATCCACGCCGCGCGCCACACCGTTGATGATGTCTTCGGGTGTGCCAACGCCCATCAGGTAACGCGGTTTGTTGGCGGGTAAAAGGGGCGTCACCACGTCGAGCATGGCGTGCATTTCTTCTTTGGTTTCGCCCACTGAAAGGCCGCCGATGGCGATCCCCGGCGTATCGAGAGAGACGATAAATTCAGCGGAAGCCGCTCGAAGGTCCGGATTGACGCCGCCTTGAATAATGCCGAAGAGCGCCTGATCGGAGCGCGTCTTGGCTTTCAGGCAGCGTTCGGCCCAACGGTGCGTCCGTTCCATGGCGATAGGCGTATAGGCCGGGTCGTTCGGGTCGGAGCATTCATCGAAGGCCATGATGATATCGGCGCCCAAATTCTCCTGAATGGCGATGGATTTTTCAGGGGTAAAGCGATGGGTAGAGCCGTCAATATGGCTTTTGAAGGTCACGCCATCATCGTCAATTTTGCGGGTTTGGGCCAGCGAAAAGACCTGAAACCCGCCCGAATCGGTGAGAATGGGGTGCGGCCACTGCATGAATTGATGCAAGCCGCCCAGGTCGCGAATCAATTCGTCACCGGGGCGCAGGTAAAGGTGATAGGTGTTGGCCAGCACCAGCGAAGCGCCCAGTTCCTCCACTTGAGCGGGGGTTAATGTTTTGACGGTGGCCTGCGTCCCAACCGGAGCAAAGACGGGGGTCAACAAATCGCCATGGGGCGTCGAAAAACAGCCGGCGCGAGCCCGGCCGGCGGTGGCTTGAAGGGTAAACTCGAACATGGTCTGGATTATATGCGAGAATGTTGAAACAGCAAGAGACAATCTCCCCCGTAAAGAAAGACCTCCGAGGCCTTGTGGACCTCGGAGGTCATGGAAAACGATTACGGACAGCCGGGGAATTTGAAGGAGCCGATGCGGGTCTGCCAGTTCTTGCCGGTAGTGAGGTAATACTCCGTGGTGAACCAGAAGGTGCAGTCATCTACCGGATCAACGGACATGGAGGCGTAATCGCCCCAACGGTTGTAACCGCCCGATTGGGCGCCGGTGCCGGCGATCAGGGTAGCTTCGCCTTGCCCAAACGTGCCGAGCGGATCGCTCACCAGGCGACCGGCATAGCGGATTGCCGGATACATGCTGGAGCTGGAGACGCTATAGCCGACCGCCATGTTGCCGAATTTGTCCACAGCCAGGCTGGGCATCCAGCGATAATTGGCATCGGGGGCAAATGTGCCCTGCTGATACACCGAAGGCGTGGCGCTCAGGCCGCGGATCTCATACCAGCGAATGCCCATAGAAGAACCAGCCACAACGGTGCGCGAAACCCACAGCGATTCGGTGCCACTGATGTTGCGATATTGGAGCCAGGTCATCAGGCGATCGCCGAGGGCATCCAGCGTTTCGGTGCTGCCCAACTGGGGCACACGTGCGGTTGGTTTGGTGAAGGATGCCACAGCAATGCTGGTTGGACCGGTGAAGGTAGAGGAAGAGGGGCTGGCCCAGTTGACTTTGAACTTCCACAGTTTCACACTGGTGGTGGAACCCCAGTCAGAGAGGAAGTATTCAGGGGAGCCAGAGGGTGGTAAGGCGCCTTTGAGATTGGCAGGTAACAAACTGAAATAGGCCGTGCCGAGAGTGAAGGCCACACTGCGCAGCGGAGCGCCGCTGATCATGTCATCTCGATTGAGCGCCCAAACCTTCACGCCCGCATATGTGCTACCCCGCTTGAACATGTTGGCCGACATGTAGATGCCATCCGCCCAGATGCCCAGTTTGGGGTAATCGTTCAGGTTGTTGCTGTCGGCCGTCAGCGTGTAGAGCCACCAACCGCCGCTCACCGGGTCTGCCGTCTTGGAAACAGCAATGCACTCGTAGTACGGACCACGATTGACGCTACTGAAGGCAAAATCGGTGATGATCCAACGCCCAGAAATTTGATCGTAGAGAACAATCGGGTCGCCACTATTATAAGTAGCACATACGCCTGATCCGCCATTGGCGGCAAAGAAGTTGTTGAAGGTGAAAGCCGCCAGACGGGTGCCCGTGGCCTTATCAAAAATACCGATGGAAGTGTTAACCGCCTGGATGTAGTGATTGGGGCCTACATCTCCGTGAGTATCGGGAGGCCAGCCGGCGCCCCAGTTCTGCAGGTCGAGGCCGGCAAAGGAAGTCAACGGTGAGGGGGCCGCCAGAGCAGGGGCAGTATCTTGCAAGGTCAGATCGGCGCCGGGTGCAAGGTTCTGCTCAGGGCGCGGCAAGACTTCAACTGGGCGTCCCATTTCACGCATCGGGCGACGAGTCTTCGGCCCAACCTGGGGGAGTTTGCGCACATCGCCGTCAAACGAGCGAGCCGCCCCATGAACTTCCACAATCGGGGCGCTCACGTCAAATGTTGGCTTGCCAGTTTCCAGGCGGGCAATTTCTTCTTCTTCCATCCCCAACATGCGCGGGATTTCATACGCGACTTCCGATTCGCCGGAGCGGAAAAAGAACAGAACGGGAACCATAACCAGCACGGCGACAAGGATCACCAGTGCTACGGGGCGAGCGTACTTAGTCCACATTTATTACTCCTTTGGCATAAGTTGTTAAAAAAATTGGGGGAAAAGACGAAGGCAGGTCAGTTTCTTCGATAGGCACTCTCCCTTCTGGCATAGATGCCATGAGCAATATTTCGCCTTAAATCAGATACTTTTCAAATATCTGTAGGCTTCCCTCCGAAGTGTTGGTTCCCGCCGTGGGTGATGCTCTCGTGTATGTAACACAGCATGTTTTGGAGCGTTGCACTTGAGAGCGAATTATACGCCTTAACAAGACAATGAAGCAAAAACTAACCTAACTTTTCAGCCATTCCAAATTTAACCTGACGTCCATGCGGGATAAAACCCATCTGAAAATTCGCCCGAATTGGGTTATCATGGCGAGAGGACGTTCTTCCGTCGAAGCCATCTCCCGCCAGGTTAGCCTGACTTTTGTGCAGCGGCTGGACAAAAACGACCTCAGGGATGAGATTTTGCCCGTACCATCTTCACGGCCTGCCCCCACCCCTGCCCCTCCCCCGTCCGTGAACCCATGCAGCGCAACGTTCATCGCTCGGACGGGGGAGGGGAAAGCCCGGCGGAGGGAAGGGGCGCTATGCGCCCCTTCCCTCCGCAGCCTCCATCCCCCTCCCCCGCAAAAGGCATATGCCGTAAACGTCGCGAGTCTGCGGGGCAGGGGACGGAGGGATGGGGTGTTTGAAGCACCAGACAGGACAAGAGCCTCTCTGCATTCCTCCCACGAAAGCGAGTGGAGACAATCTGCAACCCAACCGATGAAAATTTTTACTTTCGAAGCGTTTTTCAGTAAATCGCTCCTGATGGCACAAAACTCAGGTTAGGTTAAAAGTGCAAACATAGTGTCTTCCAAAAATACGCGAAACGAACCCTGCGCCTGATTTCAGGCCAGGCGCAAGTGTCCATAACGAAAGCGTAAGGCCACCTGAAGTTTCTGTAAAGCAAAATTTGCTCTGACTGTGCTAAGATAATTAAGACATCCGATAAAGGCAAAATCGGCGAAAGCCGGTGACGCAAAGCCATGGGTCTAAAACCACATCGTGGTCATGACTGCCAGGCCGCCGAAGATACCAATCCTGCTCTCATCAATTCCTGGCCTGGCTTCGGCAAGCCAGGTTTTTTATCGGATGGTCAAATCCCAAGTTCTGCAAACCCGCATGGAACGCGGGAATGCAAAAGGAGAAAACCATGTTCCGTAATTTCAAAGCTCTATTCGTTGTCCTGCTGATTGTTGTCGTTGGCGTTGCCGCCTATGCGTTTGCCGCGGCCAACACCGTCCCGAACACGCGGGCCGGCGCCGGTTCAGGGACAGTCAGCGGTTATACCGTGAGCAATGTAGTCTATAACCTGAACAACACCGATCCGACCCTGCTCGATTCGGTGAACTTCACCCTGGACGCGGCCGCGACCACCGTCAAGATCCGCCTGGTCTCCAGCAGTTCAACCTGGTACAGCTGCACCGTGGTCAGCGGCAACAATTGGACCTGCGACACCACCAGCCCGGCTCAACCTGTTTCCACCATGGATCAGCTGGAAGTGGTCGCTACCAGCAACTAAGTTATCTATCATGACAGGGACAGGCCTGCTCAGGTTTCCTCCTGCCCAAGCGGAAGGGGAAAAGATGAGCGGGCCTGTCTGCCCTATTCGATGAATTCCAAATATTTCTCCACCATTAAGTTCCTGCTGTTTCTGTCCCTGGCCGTTCTCGGCTGGTATGCCCTGGCCCCCACCCAAATCGGCGGACAGGTGACCTACGTCATCGTAGATGGCAACAGCATGGAGCCGCGTTTTCACCTGGGCGATCTGGTGCTAGTACGCAGACAGCCCACCTATCAGATAGGCGATGCGGTTACGTATAAAAACCTGGAGATAGGGCGCTTCGTTTTTCATCGGATTGTAGGAATGCAAGCTGACCGATTTGTCTTGCAGGGGGATCACAATGCCTGGCTGGATTCCTATCAGCCAACCCAAAATGAAATCATCGGAAAATTATGGATTCATCTCCCCGGCGTGGGAAAATGGATCGAATGGGCACGCCAACCCATTGGTCTTGCCTTGCTGAGTGTTGTTTTTGGAGGTCTGATGGTCACA
>DAOUAN010000117.1:0-13356 GCA_034433385.1 Anaerolineales bacterium
TTAACCTGAGTTCGGGATAAGTCATTATCTGCAATAAGGCTCAATTCTCTTTTGCATCGAATTTTCACGAATGTCCCGAAGAAAATTTGCCGTATTCGTGTCATTCGATGCGGAGTTGCGAAGTCCCCAAAGGGGGAGTGAAGCGTGAGGGATGTGAACCTGCTCTTGTCCCGTCTGGTGCTTCCAACACCCCATCCCTCCGCCGGGCTTTCCCCTCCCCCGTCCGAGCGATGAACGTTGCGCTGCATGGGTTCACGGACGGGGGAGGGGCAGGGGTGGGGGCCGGCCGTGAAGATGGCAAGTGCAAAATCTCGTCCCTGAGGTCGTTTTTCATGCTTTGTCCGCCAATTGCACAAAAGTTAGGCTAGCGGTACACCAGAAAACCCAAAATGGCGCCAGCCAGTACCAGCCATACCGGGTTGACCGTGGTATTGACCAGCAAAAGATAGGCCGCAAGGGCAATCAAGGCCTTATCCAGGTTTTGCAGCAGGCCCATCCCCCAACCTGCCTTGCCAACGTTGAAGACGGGGTAGGCCACGGTGTAAGCCGTCCATAGCAGCAAGCCCACAATCACCGGGCGAACTGCCTTGAGCATGGCGGCAATTGTGGGGCTATCTTTGATGCCAAAGAAAAAAGCCACCATGATCAACATCAGCACGGTAGTGGGCAGGATAGTTCCCGTCACCGCGGCGATGGCCCCGGGCAGGCCGGCCAGTTTGTAGCCAATATAGGCTGAGACTTGCGGGGCAATAGGGCCAGGCAAGGCATTGCCAATGGCAAGTGCATCGGCAAATTCTTCAGGATTGACCCAGCCAGCGCTGACCGTTTCACGTTGCATCAGACCCATCGAGGCCGGGCCTCCTCCCCAGGAGAATAAAGCGACTCTGGAGAAAACGATGAAAAGTTGCCACAGGATTTTGAGATTCATGATTTTGTTTCCTTGTGCTCCATCATGAGATAGAAGATTGTGAACAAAGCCACCGGTCCCCCCAGGCTAGCAGGCCGCGGTGCACACTTGCTCAAAAGAGCGCCGATCCGGGCATTTGCTTGTGCCGGCCGGGCGGCAACATGCGACGAAGTCAATAACTGGCAGGGTCAGAAAGAACCGCGTTGCCAGGGAAGGGATGTGTTCATTCAGGATTTTCCGCTAATGGTGAGATTTGCCAGGGAGGCAGCCAGGCGTTTAATTCCAACCGACTCAAAGGCAACATCAACCAGTTCGTCGTTGTCTTGAATGCGCGAATCGAGCACAAGGCCTTCGCCCCACATGGGGTGGCGGACGCGCATTCCGGGGTGGAAGCGGGCCTGGATAACGGGAGCCGGCGGCGGGGTCGGGGACGAAGCGGACCACCTGGTGGGGTTGGAATAGCCGTGGGGGGAGCGTCCGCTGCGACGTTTGCCGATCAGCAGATGGGAAGGGATGTCCTCCAAAAAGCGGGAAGGATAGGTTTCTTCTGCCAGGCCGCGCCCGCCGCGTTGAATAGCGCGTAACAGGTAGAGTCTATCTTTGGCGCGGGTGATGCCCACGTAAAAGAGGCGGCGCTCCTCTTCCATCGCATCCGGATCATCGAAGGAGCGGCTGTGGGGCAAAAGGCCATCGTCGAGGCCAATGATGAATACGGCGCCAAATTCCAGGCCTTTGGCCGCGTGCAGGGTGAGCAGGGTGGGAGCGTTGGTGTCGGTGATGGTATCCTGGTCGGCGATGAGGGCTACATCTTGCAAGAATTCTTCCAGGCTGCGGGTAGAGTATTCCAGTGCCAGGCGGCGCAGTTCTTGCACGTTGCCCCAGCGATCTTCGCCTTCTTCGGTTTCGTCGTCAATGTAGGCCTTGTAGTTCAGGTCGGCGACGATGCGGTCGAAAAGTTCAGCAACTGTGAGGACGGGTGCGGCGGCGCGCCAATTGGCCAGTAAAACGCCAAAATCGGCGAGTGGAATGGCGGCCCGCCCGCTGAAGGCCTCCCAGAAAGCCGAGTTGGCGCCGCGCGCCAGGTCCAGCACGACAGCGCCGGCCGAGAGGTTGGCTCGCCGCGCGACCATGTGCAGGGTAGAGAGAGTTTTTTCGCCAATACCGCGCGGAGGAACGTTGATGATGCGATCCAGGCTGGCTTCGTCGGCGGGGTTGTGCACCAGGCGCAGGAAGGCGATCATATCTTTGACTTCGCGGCGGCCATAGAATCGCTGAGCGCCGACCAGGCGGTAGGGCAAGCGCGCCGCCAGGAAGGCTTCTTCCAGCAGGCGCGATTGGGCGTTGGTACGGTACATCACCGCACATTCGCCCGGCTGAAATTGTCCACTGGTAACCAGTTGGGCGATGGTATCTACTACGAAGGAGGCTTCGGCGTAGTCATCAGGCGCTTCGTAGAAAAAAATCTTTTCGCCTTCGCCGCGATCGGTGAAGAGGCGTTTTTTGCGGCGATGTTTTGCCTGATCAATGACGGCCATGGCGGCATCCAAAATATTCTGCCGCGAGCGGTAATTTTGCTCCAGCAGGATCACTTGGGCATCGGGATAATCCTGCTCGAAGCGTTGCACGTTGCGCCAGTCGGCGCCGCGCCAGCCATAGACCGATTGATCGGGGTCGCCTACGCAAAAGACGTTGCGGTGTGCGGAGGCGAGATGTTTAATGAGCACATATTGGGCCAGGTTGGTGTCCTGGAATTCATCTACCAGGACATGCAAAAAGCGCTGAGCGTATTTCTCGCGTACTGCAGGCACATCCTGAAGCAGGCGAGCGGTATAAACCAGCAGATCGTCAAAATCTACGGCGTTGCTGGCGATCAGGCGTTTCTGGTATTCGGTGTAAACCCGTTTGACGATTTCATCGCGATAGGTTTGGGTGGGGAAATCTTCAGCAGAGATTAATTCGTTTTTGGCGCGCGAAATGGCCGCATGAATGCTGGCGGCGCGATACAGTTTTTCATTCAGGTTGAGGTCTTTGATGATGCTTTTGACCAGGCGCTCCTGGTCATCTGAGTCATAAATCACAAAATTGCTTTCAATGGGCAAATGCTCGGCCTCGCGGCGCAAAATGCGGGCGCAAATGGCGTGGAAGGTGCCCAGCATCATGCCTTCGGTGGTTCGTTCGCCGAGCAAGGCCTGCACGCGACTTTCCATTTCGCGAGCGGCTTTGTTAGTGAAGGTGACAGCCAGAATCTGCCAGGGGCGGACTCCCTGACTGGCGATGAGGTAAGCGATGCGCTGAGTCAACACCCGCGTCTTGCCGGACCCCGGGCCGGCGAGCACCAAAATTGGGCCATTCCCTGCGGTGACGGCGCGATGTTGTTGAGGGTTGAGTTTATTGAGAAAATCCATAAGATAGGCGTAGAGAGCAGGGAAAAGGCACGCTCTCCCTGCTCTCTATTTTTGGTTCAGCTAAGTTGAGAAGTGCAATTGGGGCAGCGGGTGGCTTTAATGGAGATGGTGGTAAAGCAATAAGGGCATTCGCGCGTGGTGGGTTCGGCCGGAGCGGCGGCTGGAGCGGGCTTTTGCAAGCGATTGATGCCGCGAATCATCAAGAAAATCACAAAGGCGATGATTAAAAAGTCCACCACGGCTTGCAAGAAGGCGCCATACTTGATCGTAGCGTCGCCGACGGTGAAGGCCAGACCACTGAAATTAATTCCGCCGATGATCAGGCCGATCAGTGGCATTAAAATATCGCCCACCAGCGAAGCGACGATTTTGCCGAAGGCGCCGCCAATGATGACCCCGATGGCCAGGTCAACTACATTGCCGCGCAGGGCAAACTCTTTGAACTCTTTTAACATTTTGCCTCCTTGTTGGAATGAGCTGAAATTGCAAAGTAGTATTGTACACTAATTTTCCACAACACTTGACCCTCCCCCAATTTTGGATTAAAATGCTCAACGTAATGTGCTCCTGTAGCTCAGTGGATTAGAGCGTTTGGTTGCGGACCAAAAGGTCGCGTGTTCGAGTCGCGCCAGGAGCGCCATCGTTTTGGAGGAGCGGGTTTCCCCGCTTCTTTTTGTTCCCATTGGGTAAGAGAGATGAAACGACCACACATTCTACTGACTAATGATGATGGCATTCGCTCTCCCGGTTTGTGGGCAGCGGCTGAGGCGCTTTCACAAATCGGCTATGTGACGGTATCTGCTCCGCGCGAGCAATCCACTGGCATGGGGCGCAGTTTGCCCCCTACTTCGGATGGCATTATCCGTGAGGAAAAAGTACAGGTAAATGGGCAGTGGTGGAACGTCTATGCCGTAGGGGGAACGCCTGCGCAGGCCGTCTTGCATGGAATTTTGGAAATTGCCACAGTGAAACCTGACCTGGTTGTCTCAGGAATTAACTACGGCGAAAATGTCGGTCTGGGCATCACCATTTCGGGAACGGTGGGCGCTGCTATGGAAGCTGCTGCTCTTGGGTATCCGGCCCTGGCGGTTTCATTGGAGGTCGAACAAAAGTATCACCGCAGCTATTCAAACGAGATTGATTTCTCGGCCGCAGCGTATTTCACTGCCTTGTTTGCCCGCTTGATGCTGGAAAAGCGCTTTCCACCGGATGTAGATTTGCTCAAGGTGGATGTACCTTCCTCAGCGACGCCCGAAACAAAATGGCAGGTCACTCGTCTGGCGCGCCAGCGATACTATGAGCCTGTTCGCCCGGAACGCACCTCGTTTGATCAACCCGCGACGGTGGGCTATAAAGAGGCGGCCATCCTTGATCCGGAAGACGAAAATTCAGATGTGTATGTGTTGCGAAAAAAACGGTGGGTCTCGGTGACCCCCATCAGCCTGGATATGACCTCGCGGGTGGATTTGAATGATCTTGAAAAGCTCTTACGCGGATAAAAAATCATCCCGCAGATGGATGGCTCTGCGGGATGGCTTTTGTACTCAGGCTTTCCAGTGCGGGGTTAATTTCGCTACCAATTTTTCTTTCGGCTGAAAACCGGTCAGGCGTTCTTTGATGGCTCCATTTTTGAATAGCAGCAAGGTTGGGATGCCCATTACGCCATAGTGCATCACAATGTTGGGGTTTTGATCGGCATCAATTTTCACGACCTTGACCTGACCAGCCCATTCCTGGGCGAGCTGGGTTACGATTGGATCCAGCATCTTGCAGGGCTGGCACCAGGTCGCGGTGAAATCTACCAGGACAGGTTGATTGGCTTCGAGTACCTCGCTCTGGAAATCGCTTTCTGTTACATATTGCACTTCACTCATTTGAACCTCACCCATTAGACGAGGATGATTTTTTCGTTATTACGTTGACGTATCCTATCTTGCGTGATAGAATGCAGTCCGCCTCGGGCGCGTAGCTCAATGGCAGAGCAGTGGCCTTTTAAGCCATTGGTTGAGAGTTCGAGTCTCTCCGCGCTCACAGCTAATCCTCCATTGTGGAGGATTTTTTGTCGCTCCAGCCCTCCGAAGCCCGTGAGACTTCGGAGGGCTTTTTCATTTTGCTCTATTTTGAGGCTCCCCTTGTGTTGTCCTAAGCGACAATGCTAATCAGCCGCTTTTGTGCCACGATCACTTTTTTAGGCTGTTTGCCATCCAGGAATTTTTGGACGATTTCGCTGGACAGGGCAGCCGCCTGGATTTGTTCTTCGCTGGCGTCGGCTGGAACGCTGATGCGGTCGCGCACTTTGCCATTGATTTGCACCGGGATGATGAGCTCTTCTTCTTTGGCTGCTTCTTCATCTAGCGCAGGCCAGGGTTGGGCATGGATGGAATACGGTTTGCCCAGCACTTCGCTCCACAATTCTTCGGCGATGTGTGGGGCAATGGGCGCCAGCATTCGCAGGTAGTAATCTTTGGCTTCTTCCCATTCGGGTGTTCCAACCATGCCGGCTTCGCGGGCTTTATACATCTCGTTCAGCAGTTCCATCAGTGACGAGACGATGGTATTGAATTCAAAGTTCTCAAAGTCTCTGGTCACCCGGCGCAACGTCTGGTGGACGCGTCGGCGGAGATTGCGCCGCATTTCCGCGGGAGCCGCCGCCCCCGAGTCTGATGCGGGTTCGGTGAACAAGGCCCAGATGCGGCGAATCCAGCGCGCCGTCCCCTCGATCCCTTGCGAATCCCAGGGGGCGCCCATCTCCCAACGGGCAAAGAACATGAGATACGCCCGGACGGTGTCGGCGCCATAGTACTCTACCAGCGCATCGGGGGCGACGACATTGCCGCGGCTCTTCGACATTTTTTCGTGGTCTTCTCCCAATACCATGCCCTGGTTGCGCAGTTGAATCATCGGCTCATTTCCTTTGACGACGCCGCAATCGCGCATCGCTTTGTGGAAAAAGCGGGTGTACAGCAGGTGCATGGTGGCATGCTCGATGCCTCCGGTGTAGGTGTCCACCGGCATCCAGTAATCATATTCTTTGGGGTCAAAGGGCCCTTTGTCGTAATGCGGCGAGAGGTAGCGCAGGTGGTACCAGGAGGAGCACATGAAGGTATCCATTGTGTCGGTCTCGCGCTCGGCAGGCCCGCCACAAACCGGACAGGTGGTGTATTTCCAGCCAGGATGCAGTTTCAACGGCGATTCGCCTGTCGGGCGCCATTCCACGTCTTCTGGCAATACCACCGGCAATTGCTCTTCAGGGACGGGGTTCCAGCCGCATTTTTCGCAATAGATCATGGGGATCGGCGCGCCCCAATAGCGTTGACGGGAAATTAGCCAGTCGCGGTAGCGGTAGTTGACGGCTTCCTTGCCGATGCCTTGCTGTTCCAGCCAGTCAATGACTTTGCTGATGCCCGGGTTTTTACGCCCTTTTTCGGCAGTGACTTTGGTTCCGTCGAATGGGCCTGAATTGACCATGACACCAGCACCCGTGTAAGCGGCTTCCAGGGGGCGCGGCTCTTGTCCCTCCGGGCGAATGACCTCGACGATGGGCAGGTTGTATTTTTTGGCGAAGGCAAAATCGCGTTCGTCGTGGGCCGGCACAGCCATGATGGCCCCGGTGCCGTAGGACATCAACACGTAATCGGCGATCCAGATCGGAATGCGCGCTCCATTGACCGGGTTGATGGCGTAGCCACCGGTAAAGACGCCCGTCTTTTCTTTATCCACCGCCTCGCGCTCGATGTCGGATTGCCGCGCAGCCTGCAATTTATAGGCTTCCACAGCCTGGCGCTGTTCGGGCGTGGTGACTTTGTCCACCAGCGGGTGTTCTGGCGCAAAAACCATGAACGTCGCACCCCACAAGGTATCGGGGCGGGTGGTGAAGATCTCAATGGGATCGCCCTGCTCGGTGTGGAAGATGACCGAGGCGCCTTCGCTTCGCCCGATCCAGTTCGTTTGCAGCACCTTCACTCGTTCGGGCCAATCCAGTTCATCGAAATTCAGCAATTCGTCGGCGTAGCGTGTTGTCTGGAAAAACCACTGTTCCAGGTCTTTTTTGATGACTGGTGTGCCGCAGCGCTCGCAATGTCGGTCTTCTCCCCACACCTGTTCACGTGCCAGGGTTGTGTTGCAATGGGGGCACCAGTCCACCGGCGCCATTTTGCGATAGGCCAGCCCCTGCTGATACAACTTGATGAAAAACCACTGTGTCCAGCGGTAGTACTCCGGGTCGCTGGTGATGGCCTCGCGCTCCCAATCGAACATCGCTCCCATTGAGCGCAGCTGTTTGCGCATCCGCTCAATGTTTTTATACGTGCGAATCTTGGGGTGAACGCCGTCTTTGATCGCAGCGTTTTCAGCGGGCAGGCCAAAGGCATCGAACCCCATAGGGAACAAGACGTTGAATCCCTGCATTCGCTTGAAGCGCGCCCGGGCGTCCGAAGGCGTCATGGCGTACCAGTGACCGATGTGCAAATCTCCGCTCGGATAGGGCAGCATCGTGAGCGCGTAGTGCTTGGGGCGAGAGGAATCGATGACGGCGCGATAGAGTTTATCCTCTTCCCATTTCTTTTGCCATTTCGGTTCAATTTCGGCTGGATTGTATTTTCTCGACATAGCAACCTCGCAATCTTTTTTTGCGCTTCATTCTGGACCTCGGAGCGGGGGAGGCGCGAATGAAGCGAATCCAGGCTCAAACGATCTCTCCACACAGCGAACAAAAATCCCCTCGCCCATGCAGGGACGAAGGGAACCTCCGCGGTACCACCCGGCTTGTCAGCCAGTGTGTTTTTATCACCTGACTGACCACTCAACCGCGCTAACGGGCGTACCCGGCTCCGGCTACTGTGGTTCACCGGAACGGCTTGCTCGTTGGAGAGCAACAGGCGAGTTCGGTCTCTTGCGCTCCCCGGGGGCGCTGCGAAGGGCTTCCACCTCGCTCTCCCTTCTCGCTGCGGGGATGACCTACTACTCCTGTTCTGCCTTTTAAAAAATTAGACTTTATCTGCAATAAGGCTCAATTCTCTTTTGCATCGAGTTTTCACGAATTTCTCGAAGAAAATTTGCTCTATTCGTGTCATTCGATGCGGAGTTGGCTATTGCAAATCATGACGATTGTGTGGACCCAGGGGGATTCGAACCCCCGACCTTCTCAATGCCATTGAGACGCGCTCCCAACTGCGCTATGGGCCCAGGTATTTCAGTAATCAGTGATCCGTTGTCAGTTTTTCGCTGTTCAGTGACTGGTCACTGAACAGGTGGACCTGAGGGGATTCGAACCCCTGACCTCCTCAGTGCGATTGAGGCGCGCTCCCAACTGCGCTACAGGCCCACAAGCGAAGCGAATTCTACTTGAGGGGGGAAGGAATGTCAAGCGCGGTTTTGTTCGGATTGGGGGATTTTCTCCCATTGGTGATTGCCCAGGCCGGGCAAAGTCTCGGCCTCGTGGATGTCTTCGTTTTTCGGGCAAAATGCAGTGAAATAGGCCAGCGGCTGGTAGCCCAGGCGACGATACATTCCCAACGAAATGTCGGTGGGCACCACGACCATGTGTTTCATCCCCAGGGCAAAGGCTTCAACCTGGGCGCGACGCACCAGGGCGCGCCCTAATTTGCGGCGGCGATAGGCGCGCAGCACATACAACTGATGCAAGTAACCAACACCAGGGTAGATGGTGACCAGCTGGGCCCAACCTACTGCCTGGCCTTCCATTTCGGCGATGAAGGTGTGAATATGTGGCTGGCGCAGGGTTTTGGGAGAGATGTATTCGCCCTCTTCAGCCAGGCTTTCGTTGGCCAGTTCCAGCTGCTTCAGGGTTTTGACGTGATGAACATGGCGAGGGTAGGAGCGGGCCTTTGCCGGCAGAGCCAGCCCCAGGATAGGGCCAGTGCGGATGAATTGATAACCCAGACGTTGATATTCGGCTTTTACGCCGGAGGGCGAGGGGGCGGAATGGAAGACATCGAGCACGTAGTCCCGCGCACCTTGAGTGTAGTTGCGGATTGCATCTATAACCGCCTGGGGGTCGGCGTTTAGCGCCAGGAATTCGTAGGGGTAGGGGGCAATGGGGCTCTTGCCATAAATGGAAATGCCAACGATGCCACAATCTTCATAGCGTGTGTTGTAAATAATCTGGTAGACATGGTTGTAAGAGGCGATTATCGCCTCTACTGCCCACCAGTTGGGCATATCCGGTCGGGCGGATGGTGCTGTAATCATGTTTCTCCCCTTTAGGGTGTATCCAGGGTGCTCTCACCGTGGGTGAGGATGTACAGGCTGCGAGGCTCTCCTTCACTGGCATCGAAGACGAAGTCGGTCACCAGGTAGCCGGCCTGGAAGGCGGTTTCGAAAAATTCGCGGGTGAAGTAGCGCCAGTCACGGGCCAGGGCAAAATCGGCTTCTTTGAGTGCCGGGAAGTTGGCTGGAATTTCGGCGGCGATCAGTTGACCTTCCAGGGAGGGGAAACGCTCGGGTGGGCGCGGCCAGCCCCCGGGTCCGGCTTGAAGCGCATAAAAGGGGCGGACTCCGACGCGGCGCAGGTGGGAAAGTCGTAGGGGGGGACGCGAATGTTTGCTCAGTCGGCGTTCCACACGAACGGTGTTGATCCACCAATCTACTTGAAAGCGGTCAGAGGGCAAGCCAACGTTCAGGCCATCGCGCATTTCACCATATTCAGAGCGCCGGTAGGTGGAGCATACCGCTCCCAGGCGGGCGATGTTGAGGTAGGCGTTGCGGCTGAGCAAGGGGTCATACGTCCAGGTAATGTGATCGAGACCTTGATGGCGCACCATTTGCCATTGTGCCCGCTTGAGGGCAAACCCGACGCCGGCATCGCGATGTTCAGGGTGGACGCCCATCATGTGGGAGCAATGTTTGGGGCGGGGGCCATCAGGGGTGCTTTCCAGGCCGGGGAAGCCAAAGACGAAGCCGATGAGTTTTTGCTCGTGAAACGCACCGAGGACCAGCCCGCCGTTGTGGACGGCGGTAATGAGCAGGTGGGCGGGGACGACATCGGTCTCGCTGCCAGGCCAGACAATGCGTTGCAGGGCCTCCACGGTGGCCATTTCTTCAGGGGTTTCGAGCAGGCGAATCGTCCAGTCAGGCATAGGTCATCGGGCGCGGTCGGGAAGGTTTTTTTCGGGCGTGGCTGGCTGGCCAGGTTGAAATGAGCGCAGGAGAGGGTTGGGTTGCTTGTGCTCGCCGCTCAGCCAGGTGCGGAAGGTGGAAAGGGAAGTGCGCAGGCGGGTTTTCCAGGGGGGGCGGGCCAGGTAGCCGAGGCGGTAGGCGAAGCGGGCTGGCATGAGACCAAAGGCGCGCGTGGCTGAATCGGCGGGGCAGGTGCGGTTGACGGCGATGTAGTCCATCCACAGTGAGGAGACCGGAAAATGGGGCAGGGTGCTCTCCAGGAAGATCACCAGAGCGCGCAGGGTGACCGGGGAAAGGCTGAGCAGGTAGCGGCGGGTGTGGATAACGGCCATGAGGGTTTCTAAAATCTCGCGCACGCTCAGATATTCACTGCCGCCGACTTCAAACGTGTGGTTTTCGGCATCGGGGTGATCTAACGACCAGAGCAGGCAGGCCACCAGGTCTTCTACCCAGATGGGTTGCAGCAGGGTTTGTCCGTTGCCTGGGATGGGGAAGATGCCGGGAGCGGCGCGCAGCAGGTCCGCCAGGACGGTGGTGAAGTGATCTTCTGGCCCAAAGACCACGCTGGAGCGGATGATGGTAAAAGGGACGCCACTGCGGCGGATGTGTTCTTCGGCGATGCCTTTGGCCTTGAAAGCCGGGAAGGCGGAGGCCCGGTTGGCATCCAGGTGGCTGAGGTAAATCAGTCGTTGTATGCCGGCATCGGCGGCGGCGGTGGCGAGATTGCGCGTGCCTTCGATGTCGGTAGCAAACAGGTTGGCGCGGCTGCCTTGCGATTCGGCGCTGGCTAAATGGAAGATTACCTCCACGTCGCGCAGCACAGCGCGCAGGCCGCGCACATCGGCCAGACTGGAAACGGCGACCTCCATTGGAACGCCGACAGGCAGACGTGGAGTGCGCCGCGAGGGGCGAATCAATACGCGGACCGGATAGCCGGCTTCCGACAACTGACGCACCAACGCTCGACCAATAAAACCGGTAGCTCCTGTAACCAGAATCATCATTTGAAATTATAGCAGAGGCCCTTACATAAATAATAACCAGGATAACGAAAGTGTAATTTTTGTCGGTGGGTAAATTTGTATAATCAAATTGAGCTCTTTTACTGTGTGAAGAGGACAGTTTTGCCATGAGTAAACTTAGTGATCCGCTGGTAAGTTCAATCCGCCTGAGAGGAAAGCGAGGGGGCGAAATCTCTGCTGCATTTTCAGGATGTGAAACGCCTTTTGCATCTGTTCCCCCTCTCTCCAGTCAGGTTTTGGATTTGATGGAAGCCGCCATCATCGTTTTGAACCCGGAGGGGAAGGTGATGCTGGCGAATCGCTTTGCCTGTCATCTTTTAGGGACGAGCGAAGCCGATATTGTGGGGCAAAACTGGTTCAAACGCTATGTGCCAGAGAGTGGACGCCAGGCTGGCTGGGAGTTGTTTCGGGCAATTATTTCAGGAGAAGTTGAACTTATCCATTATTTTGAGCAACCCGTTTGTACCGAGCGGGGTGAGACGTTGTTGATTGGCTGGCATAATTCCCTGTTGCACGATGATGCGGGGAGAATTACCGGCTGGCTGGCCCTGGGTGAGGATATTAGCGAGCAGCGTAGAATAGAAAATGCTTTGCGTCAATCGGAGGCGCAATTTCGCACCCTGTTTGAGAATGTGCCGGTGGGTATTTTTCGCAGCACGCCGCAGGGGAAATTCCTGGCGGCAAACCCGGCGCTGGCTCGCATGCTTGGCTATAGTACCCCAGCGGAAGTATTGAAGGTAGATGCCCGCGATTTGTATGTGCAGCCGGAACAACGCCAACAGGTGCTCCAGGCGGTGGAAAAATACGGTGAAGTTCGTAACCTTGAAGTCCGCTTGCGGCGCAAAAATGGGCGCGAAATCGTTGCCCTGGGGAATATGCGCCTGGTCAAAGGACGTAACGGCGAGACGCTTTACTACGAAGGCTCGTTGACCGACATCACCGAGCAAAAGCACATGGAAGAAAGCCTGCGCCGACGTGTGACAGCCCTGGAAGCCTTGTATCAGAGTGGGGTACATCTCAATACGTTTTTGGAGCCGCGCCAGATTGCGCGCAATGTCATTGCCATTTTGCAAGACAAACTCTCCTGGCATCATATTGCCATTCGGGGGTATGACCCGAAAAGTGATTCGGTCAAAGTGCTGGCGCTCTGCATCCAGGGCCTCTCCGAAGATGAGACCCGGCAAGAAGAAGAAAGACTCAATGCCATTGTCGGCGACCCCTCGCGCGGCTTGAGCGGATGGGTGATCCGGCATGGGGAAACAGTACGCAGCGGCGAGGTCCGGCAAGACCCGAGGTATGTAGAATCTTATGCAGGGATTCGCTCCGGGTTGTATGTGCCGCTCAAGAGCGGGGAAAGAATCATCGGTTCCATCGCGGTAGAAAGCGAAACCCCAAACGCTTTTGATGAAGCAGATGAGCAGTTTTTATCTATTATCGCGGCGCAGGTGGCGGCCGGTATCGAAAATGCTCGTCTCTACCAGGAAAGCAAGGAACAAGCCCGTGAGTTTGCTGCCCTGTATGAAATCGCTCATGCCGTCGCTGCGCATCATGACCTTGACCGGGTGCTGGAGACGATTGTGGAGCGAACGGCGCGTCTGATGGGAACGTCCATTTGTGGAATTTACCTGTACGAGGAGCAAAACGACGAGCTGGTGATGGCAATCAATGTGGGTTTGCCCTCCGCTTTGGGGGTGAGGCTGAAAATGGGCGAAGGCCTCTGTGGGCAGATTGCCCAAAGCCGCCAACCACTAAGTATCTATCCGGAAATTAATCCGAGAACGATTTCGGCACAAGCCATATGAACAAAAGCAAGCCAATTTTCGGGTTTCTTGCACCAACGGGTAGCCACGCTACGGCGCTTTGCCAGCCAAGCGAAGGTTCTTTC
>DAOUAN010000118.1:0-11015 GCA_034433385.1 Anaerolineales bacterium
GAAAGAACCTTCGCTTGGCTGGCAAAGCGCCGTAGCGTGGCTACCCGTTGGTGCAAGAAACCCGAAAATTGGCTTGCTTTTGTTCATATGGCTTGTGCCGAAATCGTTCTCGGATTAATTTCCGGATAGATACTAAGGTTTTCCACAAAAGCAAACGGGACACAATTATCGTGTCCCGTTTTTTTACCTTATTCTGCAAGGGGCATGCCAACGGTTGGCTTCAGCGGCAGCGGCAGAACGGGCAAGACCCTTTCGCCCAAACTCAACTCCGCTGGCTCGCGGCGCATACCCGCAAGCGGCGAAGCCGTCGCGAAGCACCCCCGCAGGGGGCTGCCTGCACTGAGCGTAGCCGAAGTGTCCGCTGCACCCCCTCATGATGGCCGGGCCATCCTTTTTCCTGGGGGGAAACAGGGGCGCAGGTTGGCTTATTCACAGTATACTCAAAATTGGCAGGCAAGCAAGCTGTACCATCACCAGGAGAGCAAAACGCGTTTCATAGGGCCTCCCGCAGGATGTGGAGGATCTCGCTGTGCAACCAGCGGGCGGCGTTCATCATTGAGGGGCCATCGTGGATAATGTTGTGGGTTGGCGAAATGTCGGCCTGAATGGTGGGAATGTCCCAGCCACGCTGGCGGGCTAAATCAGCAGCCTGGATGGGTAGCTCTGGCTCGGAATAGACGAGGAAAATATCGGGGCGGCGGCGCTGCACTTCGGCGAGGTCGAGTTCCAGATAGCCTTTGCGCACGTCGCCAAAGATGTTCTCTCCACCCGCCGATTCGATAAGATCGTGGATGAAGGTCAGGCCACCCGTCATGCGGACGTGTCTGCCGAACCAGATTTCAGCGTAGATTCGTGGCCGGGGGGAGGGGGAATCCGCTTCAAGGTCCAGAAAGAGGCGCTGCCATTGGCGAATGAGGGCGCGGGCAGCGGGAAGGTCATCGATCAGAGCGCCGAGCGCCATCACGTTCTCGAAGATCCCGTGCAGGCTGTTGGGGAGTGGCAGGACGTAAACGGGCAGACCGGATTGGTGGAGTTTGCGCGCCAGTCCGCGTTGGACGCCGGTGGTGATGAGGATCAGATCAGGCTGGACGGCGCGCAGGTCGGTCTCGACGACACGCAGGTAGTCGCCGACGATGGGGGCATTGAGGCCAGGGGTGAAGTTTGGACACCAGACAGAGATGCCGGCAATGCGTTCGCTATGGCCCATGTGGACGAGGGCTTCAGTAAGGCCGGAGGCCAAAGAGACGATGCGGCGCGGGTGTTCGGGAATCTCAACGAAGTCGCCGAGGGGGTCACAGTAGATTTTCATGGGCAATTGTGTGGTCAGATGGCCGGGTGATTAGGGTGGCAAGCAAGGATTCCAGGCTGGTGTGTACGCTCTGGCCCTCAGGGGTGATAAGCTGCCAGCTGTGGGAGTTGGTGATTTCTACGTGCAGTGGCATGCGGATGCCCTGATTGTGGACTTCGAAGCCGAGGCGTTCGAGGGCGCGCCAGGTCCAGGCAGCGGTGATGCCGTTGCCGCGACTATCCAGGCTGATCGCTCCGTGGGCGGCCTGATGGACGCGGAAGGCGCCGATGGCTGGATCGAAATTTGCTCCTTCGCTCTGGAAGACTTCGGCGATGGCACCGTTGAGGGCCAGTTCTTCGGGGATACCCGTTTGAAATGTGCCCGTGGAGGAGAGTAGCCAGAGGCGATCGGCCAGGCGCAAGGCCAGATCAAGATCGTGGGTGGAGAGCAGGATGCTGATGCGGGTTTGGTGTGCCAGGCGGCGCAGAAGTTGAAGGAGTTCGACGCGACGTGGAAGATCGAGGAAGGCGGTGGGCTCGTCTAAAAGCAGAACGTTGGAAGGTCGGGTGGTGTTTTCGGCGGGAAGGATTTGTGCCAGGGCGCGGGCAATCATTACTTTCTGGCGTTCGCCATCGCTGAGCTGGGCCAGCGGACGGGCGCTGAAGCGTAATGTATCGGTCAGTTGCATGGCGTGCTGAACGGCGTTTTCATCGTCCTGGGTGAGGCGTCCCAGCCAGTCGGTGTAGGGGTGTCGTCCCAGGGCTACCAGTTCGCGAGCAGTGAGCAGGGGGCTTTCCACTCGACCGGTGAGGACAATCGCCAGGCGTTTGGCCAGTTCGAGTGGGGGGAGGCTGTGCAGGTTTTGTCCATCCAGCCAGATGGTGCCGCTCAGGGGTTTTTCCATGCCGGCCAGGGTGCGCAGCAGGGTGGACTTTCCGGCACCATTTGGGCCAATGAGACAAACCATTTCCGCAGGGCGTAGTTCGAGATCAAGGCCGGAAGCCAGCGGATGGTGATAGCCGATGGAGAGGGAGGAAGTGGTGAGCATGGGTGAAGCGTGAGGCGTGAGATGGGCTTTCAAGAGAAGCGGAGTTGGCGTTGGCGCAGGATGATCCAGAGAATAACTGGAACACCAAAAAGGGACATCACCACGTTGAGCGGCAAGACGCGCTGGCTGCCAGGGGCCTGGGCGATGAGGTCAGCCAGCAGGGCAAAGATTGCGCCCATGAGCAAGGAGGCGGGTAGCAAGGCGCGGTGATTGGCGGTTTTGAGTAACGTACGCGCCACATGCGGCACTGCTACGCCAATGAACCAGATAGGACCGCAAAAGGCGGTGGAAACGCCGGCCAGGAGCGAGGCGCTGATGATAATCCAGGCGCGAGCACGGCGCACATTGAGACCCAGTGAGCGGGCATAGTCATCGCCGAGCAGGAGCGCGTTGAGCGGTTTAACCATCAACAGAGAAATGACCAGTCCCAAAGTGGCAACAGGTGCAAAGACGCGCATCTGTTCCCAGGTGACCCCGGCGAAACTGCCTGCTGTCCACAGGCTAAAGACCTGAACGCGTTCCGGTTGGCTGAAATAAATCAGCAGACTGACGATGGCGCTGGCCAGGTAGCCAAACATCAATCCCATGACCAGCAGGGTGAGCGTGCTCTGAACGCGACGCGAGAGCAAAAGAACAGATCCCAGCACCACGGCAGCTCCCAGGCTGGCAGCCAGGGACAGGGTAAAGTTGCCGAGTGTCCCCAGGCCCGCCACGAAGGTCAGGGCGCTCCCGCCGGCTCCGTATCCTAAAATGACCAGCGCCACGCCCAGGCTGGCGCCGGAACTGACGCCCAGGATGTATGGGTCTGCTAGCGGGTTGCGGAAGAGAGTCTGCATTTGCAGGCCAGCTGCTGAAAGCGCCGCGCCGACCAGAACGGCGGTCAACGCTTTGGGGAAGCGGAATTTAAAAATGATGTCAGCCCAGCTGGCTTTTTCCGGTGCGCCGCCCAGCAGCGTGTGAATCACCTGATTGAGAGGAATTGCAACCGAGCCGAAGGATAGGCTAAGGGCAAAAGCCAGGAAGAGGAGCAGGAGAAGCAGGGGAAGCAAACGCGTCGTGGACATTGTATAAGAGGGAGAGGAAAGAGAGAAAGATTTGTGCTCCTTTCTCTCTTTCCCGGTTGATTTATTTCAACTGCCGATAATACACCAGGTTGTGTTCGGGGAGCAGATCGGGGTGGAAGATTTTGATGAGGTCGGCCAGGACAAGTTCGGGATGGGCGACGGCGCTTTCGTAGTAGTCATTGCCGCCGTTAGGTGAGGTCTTCGCATCGTTGTTCCAGACGTTGCCGTTTTGGAAAGCAGCGAAATCGGCGTAGCGAGTGTCCATCGCCTTCAGGTCGTCGAGCGAACCGACGAAGCCGACATTAAGCCAGAAGTCGGCGTTTTGGGCTTTTTCGAAGACAGCTTCAAAGGCCAGCGGCAGACTGCCACTGGAGGGATCATCGGCCCATAAATAGGCGGCACCGGCATCTTTCAAGAAAGCGGCGGCAAAGCTATTTCCGCCAGGGACATTCCAGGTTCCCTGGTAGGCGCTGCCGGTGAAAACAGTCGGCTTTGTAGCGACATTGGCGGCAAGGACTTTGAGATCGTTGTATTGCTTTGCTTTGTCAGCAAAGAGATTTTCGGCCTGGGCCTCTTTGTTGAAGAAGGCGGCGATGAATTTGCCCCATTCCGCCCGTCCCAGGGGGGAGGTATCCAGCCATTCGGCGTTGATGACCACTTTCAGGCCGGCCTGAAGCAGGACAGGGTGAGCATCATATTCAGGCGCACCGGAGCCGTAGGTCATGATCAGATCGGGCTTGAGTTCGAGGGCTTTTTCCACGTTGACGCCTGAGCCATAGCCGAGCATGGTCAGTTTGCCTTCCTCGGCCATTTTCAACACGGTGGGATTGCTGACGTAGGTGGCATCATCCAGGCCGACGAGACGGTCCAGCAGCCCCAGTTCATCAAGAAAAGGCAGGTAGGATGTGGACATGGTGACGATGCTCTTGACTGGCACTTCGATGATTTGGGCTTCGGTGAAACCTTCGGGAGCAGGCGCACCGCATTGTACCAGGGCATATTGCAGGGATTCGCTTGCACCAGGCCATGGAGTCTTGACCGTAACCACTTTGTAAGAATTGTGATATTCAATCGAAAACCCATCGGTGTATTGCAATGTGGCTTTTTCGGGGAAATAATCTATCTCCGGGCTGAACTTGCCTTCGGGAATGCAGCCATCGGTCAGGTTGTGAACGGGGGCTTCGAGGGTTGGGGTGGGCTGGGTCGGGACAACGGTTGGAGCCGGCGCGGGGGTCGTCGCTGGGACGCAGCCAGCAAGAAGCAACGCAAAAGCGAGGGCAAGAATGGATAATTTACGCAACATAGAGATTTCTCCAGGGCAAAGATTGGTGATTGTGTGATGTGATGCGACCATTCGGCCGAATCAAAACCCCTGCCTTTTCGGGGCAGGGGAGGGGGAGGGCTAATCCGATTCAGATGCGCCGTTCCCACCTCCTTTCCGCGAGGATGTGGAGAACCAACGACCAGGGCGGGCGACCTGACTGAGTTTGTCTTTCAGCCTTCCAGTCTTTTGACTATCAGGCTGTTTGACAAACATCACAGTTGCGCGACAGTGCCGGACTTACACCGGCTTCGCCTTTGAGCCTTCCCATCCGGGGGAGCAGGCACCCTGGGCGGATTCAATTGTGAAAGTATTGTATGCGCGGTTGACGCTGCCGTCAATATGAGGCCGGCGTGGTTATTCTTCCTCCTCGGTCTGTCCCATAATCTCATCCACGCGTTTCAAGACGTCGTCGGTCAATTTGGGCAAAACATCGAGGGCTTTCATGTTTTCACGCACCTGTTCCACGCGGCTGGCGCCGGTGATCACCGTGCTGACGTGGGGATTGCGCGCGCACCAGGCAATGGAAAATTGTGCCAGAGTGCACCCCAATTCGCCAGCGACCTCTGCCAGATGAGCCACTTTGGCCAGCTTTTGTTGATCGGTGAGGCGATTGCGCAACCATTCATAACCGGGGAGTGCACCGCGGCTGCCTTCAGGGATGCCCTGATTGTATTTGCCGGTCAGCAAACCGGAAGCCAGCGGTGACCAGATGGTTGTGCCCAGGCCAATATCTTCATAGAGACGGGCATATTCTTTTTCCACGCGATACCGATGGAATAGGTTGTACTGCGGCTGCTCAGTGATGGGTTTATGCCAGCCATAGCGATCACAAATCAACCAGGCGGCACGGATTTCATCGGCGCTCCATTCCGAAACGCCCCAGTAAATTGCCCGCCCCGATTCGATGATGTTGTGCATCGCATGGGCGGTCTCTTCGATGGGAGTCTCCGGATCGGGGCGGTGACAGAAGAGGATGTCCACGTAATCCAGGCCCAGTCGGCGCAGCGAGCCGTCAATGCCTTCCAGGAGCCGCTTGCGGTTGAGCGTATTCCGCTCGTTGACGTTGTCGTGTAGCCCCCAAAAAATCTTGGTCGAAACCAGGTAACTGCCGCGCCGCCAGCCGAGTTTCTTCAACGCAGCGCCCATGACCTCTTCAGATTTTCCGCCAGCATACACTTCGGCGTTATCGAAAAAATTGACGCCCGTCTCGTAAGCCACCTTCATCATTTCTGCTGCAGTTTCCACATCGGCCTGATTGTAGAAAGTGACCCACGAACCTAAAGATAGCACGCTGACTTTGATGCCAGCGCGACCAAGACGACGATATTCCATTTCCATGGTGGTGCCTCCGGATAAGTTGATTTGTTTGATGGGACGACAGTGATTATACCTTACCCCGTTTCTTTGCCTGTTCTTACCCTTTTCTTTACAAAGCCTTTACACCGCTTTGCTATCCTTGAAACGTATCAGGCAAAAGACCTGATCCATCTTCTCACAAGGAGTTTCAAAATGAAAAAGATACTTTTGATTGTTGCCATCACAGTTCTGGCGCTGAGCGCGTTGAGTGTTGGGGTTGCTTTTGCCCAGGGACAAAATCCGCCTTACCCGCCGATGATGGGCGGACGCGGTGGTTATGGACCAATTCATGATTACGTGGAAAAAGAACTGGCTGCCCGCCTTAACCTGAGCGAATCTCAGGTGGAACAGGAGTTGGCGGCGGGGAAGTCGCTGGCGCAAATTGCCCTTGATCATGGTGTTCAACAGGCCGATCTCACCACTTTCCTGACCGATGTGCACAAGGCGGCGCTTTCCGCCGCGGTCAAGGATGGGGTGATCACGCAAGCACAGGCCGATTTCATGCTGCAACGCATGGCGCAAGCCGGGTATAACTTTGGCAATTGCCCCATGGCAGGGCAAGGTCACACTTATGGCCGGGGCTATGGCATGATGGGCGGCCGCTGGCAAAACCCCAATCGCTAAGCATCAAAATCAAGGCAAACAAGCCCTGAACTCTGCTCAGCCATCCGAAGTCTGCAGAGACTTCGGATGGCTTTTCATTATGCCCGGGTTACACCCAACCTGCCAGCCTGGCGATGGTAGCCGTCAGGAAGGTTACCAGGAAAGCAGTGCCCAGGGTGATTACTACGCTTATGGTCGCCCATTTCAGGGATTTGGTCTCTTTGTAGATGGTGAGAATGGTCGTGGCACAGGGATTATGAAGCAGGGCGAACAACATTAAGTTGACTGCCGTCAGCAATGTCCACCCATGTTGGCCGACCAACAAGGAGCGGATGGCCTCCGCGCTCGAAGGCGCATCTACCATCATGCCGGCGCCCATGTACATCATCATCATCGTCGGGACGACGATTTCATTGGCTGGAATGGCAATGATGTACGAGAGGAGAATCACTCCGTCCAGGCCGAGGAGAACGCCCAGGGGGTTGAGCCAGTTTGCGATCGCGGCAGCCAGGTTCGAGGTCCCGAACGGAACGTTGGCCAGGATCCAGATCACCGCGCCGGCCGGAGCAGCCGTCTGCATGGCGCGCCAGAGAACAAAGATGGTGCGGTCAATCAGAGATGTGTAAAGGATGCGGGTGATGTTCGGGCGGCGGTAGGGAGGTAGCTCCAGGGTAAACGCAGAGGCCTCCCCTTTGAGCACGGTACGCGAGAGCAGCCAGGACATCAGGAAGGTGAAGGCGATGCCGATCAAAACCACTCCCACGACAGTGGCTGCGGCGATGATAGACGAAGTAATGCCGCCAAACCCAGCCGCTACAAAGACCGTAGCCAGCATGATCAGTGTAGGGAAACGCCCATTGCAGGGGACAAAATTGTTGGTGAGGATGGCAATCAGGCGCTCGCGGGGCGAATCGATGACACGGGTAGCGATGACCCCAGCGGCGTTACAGCCAAACCCCATCGTCATGGTTAGTGCTTGCTTGCCATGCGCTCCGGCTTTTTTGAACAGCCAGTCCAGGTTGAAGGCCACGCGGGGGAGATAACCCAGGTCTTCCAGGATGGTAAAGGCTGGGAAAAAGATGGCCATTGGCGGTAACATCACGCTGACCACCCAGGCCAGGCCGCGATAGACCCCGTCCCACAGGAAGCCGGTGATCCACCACGGCACATTCATGCTGACGAAAATGGAGCGTGCCCAATCGCCAAAGCCAAACAGCAACGTGGCGATCATCTCGGAGACCACATTGGCGCCCGAAACCGTCAGCCAGATCACGATGGCCAGCAGGCCCAACATAATGGGCAGGCCGGTAAGGGGCGAGGTCACCAGGCGATCAATTTTCTGGTCGAGGTCGTATTTCTTCTCAGCGGCCGTCTTGACCGCCCGACGGGCGATCCGTTCCGCTTCGGCGTACAGCGATTTGACCATTTCATCGCGAAAGCCTGTCGAGAGATTGTTCCGCAGGGCCTCCGCACGGTTCAAAATATCTTCGGGGCGAATGGTCGTGTTCATCATTGCCTCCCTTCTACCGACATCTTGCGGCTGAATTGCACATCTGTCGTCCTCTGCCGGGCGACGATTTCGCCCAGCTCGCCACTGAGCAGCGCTTTCTGGACGCGTGCATCGCCATCCAACAGACGGATGGCCAGCCAGCGTGCATTGGGGATGCCCGGCGCCAGTTGCTCAATGAGGGGCACCAGTTCGTTGACCGCCTTTTGAAATTCTGGCGTTCCTTCCGCCCGCAAAGGTTTGGTAGCAATCTTCCCCTCAATGACATCGGCCACCGTGGAGAGTAAAGTAGCAATGCCCTCACCCGTACGGGCCGAAAGCGGCACCGCCGGCACACCCAGGTCGCGGCTCAGGCTGCGGGTATCCACTTCCAGGCCTTTTCGCCGCGCCTCATCCATCAGGTTGACGGCCACCACCACCTTGTCGGTAATCTCCATCACCTGCATCACCAGGTTCAGGTTTCGCTCCAAAGCGGTGGCGTCGGTCACTACAATGGTGCAATCGGGCTGACCAAACAGGATAAAATCGCGTGCCACTTCTTCATCCTGCGAGGCCGAAAGCAGGGAATACGTGCCGGGCAGGTCCACCAGCTTATACTTCACCCCGTTGAACTGATAGCCACCCTCGGCGCGGGTGACCGTTTTCCCAGGCCAGTTGCCCGTATGTTGCTTCAGGCCGGTCAGGGCATTGAACAGCGTGGACTTGCCGGTATTGGGGTTGCCAGCCAGCGCCACCACGCGGTCAAAATCGCCAATTTTGATGCCCATCTGCTCCAGTTGAGCATAGGCCGGGCAGGTTTCACAATGCTCGGTGGGAAGAGCAATCTTCGTGTTTGTCATCTTATTCCTCCACAGGCTTGACCCAAATTTGGGCAGCTTGCTCTTTGCGCAAAGCGATCAGAGTGCCGCGCACACGATAGGCGCGCGGGTCGGCAAAGAAATTCTGCAATTCGGGGTACACAATGGCCCCGGGAGTCAGGCCTAAATCCAAAAAACGGCGGCGCGAAAAACCCTGCACGGCATCATCCAGCATCACCACCTCGGCACGCCGGTTGAAGGGCAATTCGGCCAGCGGGATCGCCTGCGCTTTTGTCACTTCGTTCTCAGGCAACGCTGCCACACTGATATTGGCAGCTACCGCCGGCGCCAGGCGATATTCATTTTCACCATCGCTCAACACTAGCCTTTGCGGCGTTCGCTCCAGGATACGGATGACCTGCCCCAGACGGAGTCCCGCCGCCAGGATTTGATCATAGGCCAGGGCGGGTTCATCCTCAAGATGCACGATTCGGGCGGGACGATCGGCGGGCCACGCCGTCAGCGGCGTTCCCTCTGCTTTGGGCAGAATCCCCTCACGTCCCGGGATGGGATCGCCGTGTGGATCGCGCCGCGGATGACCGAGGGCGGCCTCCAGTTCATCCAACTGGGCATCGCTGGACTGGTGTTCGAGCCGATGCGCTTCGCTGTGCACTTTCTCCAACGGCATACGCGCTTCGTCGGCCAGGTAACGTTCCCACAGGCGATGGGCGCGGACAACATGAATAGCCCAGCGTTCACCCTGAGATGTCAGGTGTAATTCGGCGCCGCGCGTTTCCAGAAGTCCTTGCGCTTCCATTTTTTCGATCAGGCGCATCACCCTGGCGCGGGAAAGATCCAACGCGCCGCTGACCGATTCAGGCGAAGCGTGGCGCCCTTGCTGCTCGCGGTCGAGCAGATGTTTGAGGGCGTCTTCTACCAGCTCGCGCTCACGCGCTGCCTGCCATTGCCGATAATAGGCCAGCAGGCCGACACGTGGGAAAAACAGCACGGCCAGAACAAGCAGGATGAGAATGTACCAGAGCGTCATGACACCTCCACAAAAATTTGCGATGTGATGGCCAGGCCCAAAACTACCGGCGCGGCCTGGCCTTCTATCTGCAAGGTCAGGTTGCCATCAAATTCGGAATGATGGATCACCTTCAAGCGGGATTCGGGTACCAGGCCGATCTCGCTCAAGTAGCGCAGTAAGGCCGGGTTAGCGTTGGCCACCCGTTTGACGGTAGCCGCCTGCGCATCTCGCAGCGAGGCAAGCGGGCGGCTGGAATCGGCCGGCATGGTCAGATCGGCCGTCGGGATGGGGTCGCCGTGCGGATCGCGCAGGGGATGTCCGAGCGCCTCGGCGATGCGCGCCTCGAAGTTCTCTGAAATGGCATGTTCCAATCGGCAGGCTTCTTCGTGAACTTCATCCCATGAATAGCCCAGGGCGTGGACCAGATAGGTCTCGATCAGGCGATGATGCCGAATCACTTCCAGGGCGGCGCGCTCGCCGGCGGGAGTGAGTGTCACCCCCTGATGTTTGCGGTAACGCACCAGCGGCGGATCGGCGTTGGCCAGACGCTGCAACATGCCGGTTACCGAGGCCGGGGCTACGTTGAGCAGGGCAGCCAGTTCAGTCGTGCTGGCGGGGCTGCCATTGGCCGTCAGGTTATAAATATGTTTCAGGTAATCCTGAATGGAGTGTGTAAGGGTTTCTGCCATCATTCCCATAATCTGAGTTCGGGATAATGGCTCAGGTGTAATCTATGTGCGTGTGTCCTTGTTCTACACATGAGCCGGGATGATTTGTACAAAAACAGCCTAAATATAAATTTAGGATAGCCTAAACCAGTATAAGCGAAAAAACAGGCGGCGTCAATAGCCGCCTCCGTTCAGGGAGCACTAAAAGGTTGTGGGTAAGATGGAAAACAGGGAAACGGCTAGTGTCATTGCGAGGGGCGTCAGCCCCGAAGCAATCCATCCATTCCTTGCCGACCAGGAGATTGCTTACCCCTGCGGGGCACAGGTCGC
>DAOUAN010000119.1:0-4881 GCA_034433385.1 Anaerolineales bacterium
CTATGCGCAAGGTCGGCCTGCGCCGACCCCCAAAAAAACGGGGGGCGCTCGCCATGCCAACGCCCGGAAACTAAAGTTTCGGGCTACTATGCGCAAGGTCGGCCTGCGCTGACCGAAAAAAACGGCGGCGCTCGCCATGCCAACGCTAAAGTTTCGATCTGCCACGTGCCAGGTCGGCCTGCGCCGACCCGAACAGATTCGGCGAGGGTTGCGTAAATTGCTATGGCAGGTAACCGAAAGAGGCGCTCCCCCTCAGCGACAGGCACGCAAGTCTAGCAGGCGACGAAAATCCTTGCGGTAATCGGTTTCACTGCGGTAACCCCGTACCTCATCCACCAGGCGAACGCACGAGGCCTGTAATGCAGCCTGATCCGCCGGGGTGAGTTCTTCCCAGTAGGTGATGCCGAAGTAAAGGTAGTCAAAGCCGGCGGCGTGCAGCCGGTAGGGATCGGGATGGGTCAGTAATTCCTGCCATTCGGGTCTTTCGATGTACCAGGTGATATGGGAGCGGGTAGGCCGGCCAAAGACAACCACGCCGCGCATGGGAATGGGATCGGCTACCAGGGCGTCAGGGGGGAGTTGATTCCAGTAGCGCTTTGCCATGCGCGCGTCCATCTCTTGCATGCCAGCGGGGAAAAGCGGCTTTTGAATGGCGACCAGTTCCAGACCAAACAGGATGGTACCGGCAAAAACGGTCACCAGGGCAAGGGCAGCCAGGGTCAGGCGCAGGTTTTCACCGCGGCGACGCGCCCAAACCCAGGCCAGGGGAAAGGCGTAAAACAAGGTCGGCAGGAAAAGCAGGGCATTCAGGCGGCTGTTGGCAGTGATGCCGGCTGTGCCTGAGTATTTGAGGAAAAGGGAAAGAGCGCCCACGAGGGAAGAGGCAATCAGGCCAGCCTCCCAGCCCTGGCGGGCACGCAGGACCTTCCAGCCCCAGGCAAAGGCGAGAGGGAGCGCCAGGAGGATGGGGCCGATTTCCAGCAGGGCGAGGAAAAGATGGGCAGGCTTCAGCAGACTCAGCACACCCAGGTGGCCTGAAATGAGCGTCGGCACCCAGCTCAGCCCAAATTGGAAGGTGTGGTAAGCGGCGCGCGTCTCTTCCATCTCGGTCACGAACAGGCCCTGGAGCAGGCTGCTCAGCACGCCGCCCTGAAGGAGAGCAACGATCAGGGAGAGGGCACTGACTGCCAGCCAGTGAGTGAAATCGGGGCGCCAGCGGCGTTGACGGAACAGTGTGATGGCGAAGACCACGCCCAGGCCGGCCAGCCAGGCCAGATACAGGACTTCGTTGGATAACGCCAGGGCGGAGAGGAAAATCAAAATCGCGAGATCCCGCCAGGGGTCCCGCGCGCTGCGCTGGAAGAATAAAATCGAGAGGAGGATCAAAAAGGGTAGCGTTCCCATCCCGCTGAGGGCAAGGATCAGCGGGTTGTTTAATCCGCTCAAAAAGATAAACGGGAAGGGAATCGGCCCGCTGCCATCAATGTCCCACAGGCCGGTGAGACCATTTGCCAGAGTGGCGACGGTCTGTTGGGCGGAGCCGAGCAGGGTGACCTGAGAGGAGAGTTGTTCCAGGGCGGCAGAGGGGAGGAGGAGCAAAAGCCAGCGGGTGCCACTGGCCAGGGCAAAGAAGGCTATGCCCAAAAGGGCCGCCAGGCGGCTCCGGGTGAGGCGAAAGACCCAGAGGGAAGCCAGCAACAGCGTCAGGGAAAAGGTCAGGCCGCGCGCCAGGTCGAGGGCGTTCCAGGGGAAGATCTCGCCCAGGCACACAAGCTGAGCAGCGAAGAGCAAAAGCAGGTAATGATAGCCAAAGGTCAGGGCGGGATCGAAGGCGAAGTGGGGCGGTATATCACCACTTGCCAGGAGGGAAACGGTAGGAAGGTTCTGATAATCGTCGAAGAGGTTCAGGCCACGACCGATGGCGGTAAACAGGGCCGCGAGCGCCAGGAAGAGGAGCAGTTGACCCACCGGCAGAGAGAGTTCGGCGAATAGGGAGCGTCCCTTTTTCCAGGGTATGAGGATCAGCCCAAGCGCCAGGATGGCCACCGCCGCCAGCCAGAAGGCAGTCGGCGCAGGGAAGATGCGTGCCAGCAGGTTGGCCAGCCAGACCTGCGAGACCAGGCCAAAAGCCATCCCCAGCGCCCAGCGGTAACGCCGCGGCAGGCGCAACCCAAAGGTGACGAAAAGCCAGCCGCCCAGCGACCAGGTTAAAATCCAGAGGACAAACAAGGAAAGCGAGGCCATTTATTTACGCAAAAGGAAGATGTTGAGGAAACACCAGTTGGGGTAGGCAAAGAGGGTGTTATAGAGGCGATGGAGGGGGATGCTTTTGGCAGGGGCTTTGAGGGTCAATAAGGAAATCAGAGGAAAGGTGGGGAAAATTCCTTTGCGCCAGAGAATTTTGAAGCGCGTTGAAAATAGCTGGAGGTATTCTCCTGCGGGGCGATCGCCGGGATGGCGTTCGATGGAGGAGGTGCGAATCAATTTGCCACGCACGAGAAAAGAGAGGCGCGAAGCGAAATGTGCCAGGTTCGGCACGCTGATCAGCGCCTGGCCGCCAGGTTTCAATATGCGGTCAAATTCAGCGATGGCTTTTTCCTGGTCGGGGAAAACGAGGTGTTCCAGCACGTCCAGGCATAAAATCAGATCAACGGATTGGTCTGGCAACCGGCTTTCTAAGAAGTTGCCCTGAGTAACAAATTCAGAGGCGTAGTTGATGTCCATTCCCTGAATGTTGTAGCCAGCCAGACGAAATTCTTTGACGAGGGCGCCTTCACCACAACCCAGATCGTAGATGAGAGCGTCTTTGGGGATGCTTTGCATAAAACGCCGCAGCACGGTCATTTTGGCAAGGTAAACCGGTAAATACGGCCAGGAGGGGTCGAGTGCGAGATGATAGTCGCCTTTTTCAGCATATTCTCCAAACCGAGTGGACATTTGCACCTCCGCTGCGAAAAGTTGTGGTAAAGGAGCACCATTCGCGCTCAGCACAGGCGGAATGGCTGAAATGTGTAGTTTGCCTTTGGCGCGAGGCTAGGGTTGGCAGGGTTCGGGTGAGTTTTGCGCCGGCACAAAGATGACGACATCGCCGGTCTCTGTCTCGAAAGTTTGGGCCGGCTGGTAGTAGCACAGGAGATAGCGGGCCACGCGGTTGTTCCAGGCATTGTTTTCTTCGGCAAAGGATTGGTCTGTGCCCTTGATGCGCAGGGATTGTGGGCCGGCAACAATGGCTGTGAAGCGGTGTTGCTGTAAATCCGTGTAAAACTGGTTGAGGTAAGGCTCATTGTAGGACATTGCCATTTCCATCAGGGTGACTACTTCGTACTGAGGGAGCGTGCGCACATTGGGGATCAGGCCAAAAGTCAGGAGATGACGCTGGGTGATGAAAAGGACTTCTCCGCGCTGGGCGTAGGGTTGAAGAGCGGCACGGAAATTCGCCAGAGTTTTTTCGCCCTGTTGCAGATCGTAGGCCGGGAGGGGTGAAAGCATGTTGAGGAGAAAAACGAGGGGGGCGATCAACCCCCAAGCCAGCACACCCCATGGCACGGCAGAGGGACGAGTCGGTGGTTCATCCGCGGCGAAGCGCCGGAAGAAGAGATAAAGGGCGATAACCACCAGGAGGAGGGCAAAAGCATCCATGTTATGCAGGTCGCCCCCGCCGCCGATTTTGACGCTAACCACTGCTCCGCCGATCAATAAAACAAGCAAAATGGCGATCAGCCCCGCCTTGCGTAACCCATGGAGCGGATAGGCCTGCCAGTGGCGCAGTCCCTGAACAAGCCAGAGCAGCGGGAAGGTGACAATCAGCAACGCGGGCAACACCCCCGGCGGATAGGTGGCATTGGGCAGCAGGCGATACCAGAGCAAATCCGAAGTCAGGCTCGAAGCGAAGGCACGCAGGTCCGAGTTGCCGGAGAGGCGGACATAGAGCGCCTGGCCGAGAAAAGCAAAAAGCAGGCCAAGAATTCCCCAAAGCACAGGCTGGAAAAGGTATCGCCACCCATTTTTATGAGCCGCAAGCGGCGTTTCGAGAAGATACAGAGCAATGGCCAACAGCGCCGGCACAGGATACCAGTTCAGTCGGCTCATGCCCGCCCAGAGCGAAGCCAGAAGAATCGTCAAGAGGGAAAGCCAGGGACGGTCACGGCGCACGCCCAACAAAACCAAAATCACCATGACCTGCAGGTGATAATAGACCCCGATGCGCAAGAAGTACAGAAAGAGCCAGCCAACCAACAAGAAAAAGGTAAGCCGTTTTTGAATTTTCAAGCGCCAGGCCAGGCTGAGGGCGGCGGCTGTGGTCAGGACAATCCACAACAAGGCCTGCCAGAGACGATGAAACCACAAGTTAAAGTTGGAAAAGGCAAAAGGAATCGCTTGCAGGAAATAACGCGTCGGATGCCAGACCGACCAGGGAAATCTTTCACCATAAATTCGCGGCGAAAACGGCAAGGAAGCGTAATAATAGCGGCTGCCTTCTGACCAGCCCAGGGAAAAAGGATACGCAGTAACCACCAGCAGGCGGCTATACACCTCATACGAGACGCCCAGGGCAACAAGGGCGATGGCAAAACCCGCCGGCAAAGAAGTGCGGAAAGTCACCGTCACCGCCAGAGACGCCAGCACAATCCCCCCCCAGGCCAACCAGTAAAACAGCGCCGTCGCCAGGGTGGAATCGGTAACAATTTTTCCATTTTGCAGGGTGAACTTCAGCCAGGGGATCAGAAAAAACAGGGCAATAAAAACCAGGCCGGTCACGAAGCGAAGCGGAGCCTGTTGAAAAAAATGAAGATCGCGCCACGAATCCAGGCGGGAGGTATCGCCCCGCCAGGCAAAAAACAGGCTCAATGCCAAAACCGCCACATAGAGCAAGAAGACACC
>DAOUAN010000120.1:0-12086 GCA_034433385.1 Anaerolineales bacterium
TCGCCGCGGAGACGCTCCTGGGCGAAATCGAATTCGATCACGTGGACTTTTCTTATGAGGACCGAAAACCGGTCTTACGCGACTTCACGCTTAAGGTAAAGCCAGGTGAAACGATAGCCCTGGTAGGTCCAACCGGCGGCGGGAAGACAACCATTGTCAATTTGCTGTGCCGCTTCTATGAGCCAACTGCCGGAGTGATCCGCATCAATGGGCGGGATTACACCGACTATACGCTTGAATCCATCCATAGCAAGATCGGAATTGTGTTGCAAACGCCGCACCTGTTCTCCGGGACAGTGCGCGAAAACATCCGCTATGGGCGACTGGAAGCCAGCGATGAAGAAGTAGAGGAAGCAGCAAAAATTGCCGGCGCCCATGATTTTATTGTGACCTTGGAGAAGGGTTATGATCACAACGTTGGCGAGGGCGGTAATTTGCTCTCGGTAGGACAAAAACAGTTGATCAGCCTGGCACGAGCGGTACTGGCCAAACCAGAACTCTTCATTATGGATGAGGCTACTTCCAGTGTGGACACCCTGACCGAGGCCCTGATCCAGCGCGGCATGGAGGCACTGATGAAGGGACGCACGTCTTTCATTATCGCTCATCGTTTGAGCACCATTCGCCGCGCCGATCGCATTGTGGTCATTGAAAACGGGCGCATTGCTGAAATGGGCACCCATGCCGAACTATTAAAACTGCGCGGCCATTATTATCGTCTGTACACGCAGCAATTCAGGCATGAGATGGAAAGGCGATATGGTCTCAGTGAGCCGACTGGTGTTGAAATACCAGACGCACTGGCAGCGGATTAAGAATAAAATTGCCCGGACGGAGCTCCCGCCGGGCAATTTATTTTGGCATGGATTATCCACCGAGCGCTACGGTTAGTACGTCGTAATAGGTTCCAGCGCCAAAGCCATCGAAAAGGATATGGTCACCGGGCTTCAGTTCTGGCAATTTGCGCAAAAAGGCGATCATATTGGATGCAGCGCTTACGTTGCCGAATTCGCTCAGCAGCCAGGGCATGGGGAATTCAATGCCCAGGTTTTGCAGGTGCTTGGCTTTTAGCTGGTTGATTTTATAGTTGGCGTGATGGACGATGCCTGTGACCAATTGTGTTCCCGGCTTATCCAGGCGGGCCAGGAATTGCTGATAGGCGCGAAAGACATCTTGCACGACTTGAACACCGGTGCGTACAAAAAGTTTGACCATTCCCATTGGGCCAGCCATTTCAATGGGAGCGCCCCCTTCGGGTTCATGCATCAGGCCGGCTACACGTATATGAGAAGGTCCTGCCGGGGAAATTTCCACCAGGGAATGGCCGGGGATTCTCTGGCGGCTATGGGGATAGTACATCCGAACTGCCAGAACGCCTTCTTCGTCAAAAGCCTCAAAGGTTTTGCCCACCAGGAATTGCAGCGATTCTCCCGGAATAATTCCAATGACGCCGGCGCCGTTCCCGAACAGTTGCAAGGCATTTTTGTCGCGCGAATGTTGGATGAAGCGACTCAGTCCCTCAAGGCCTCCTACCAGAACCTTTTTGCCGCGCAATTCTTCGGCCAAATTCATCTCTCCGGGGCGAGCCAGGCCCGGATTCAAAGCCAGGTTCAGGCCAGCGACGGAGCCATCACAGGCTTTGTGGATGCTCACCTTCAAAGCGCTTTGGGGGATGCCGGCGCGTTGAGTGATTTTCTCAAGATAATCATCGGCAATCGGCCCGCTCATCCCAATGAGAACCGCCTGCACTTCGGCAGGATCCCAACCGTTGACCAACGCTGCCTGCCGCAACAATCGTGCCCCTACTTCGGTTTCCAGTTCCAGGTGCTCTTTTTCGGAAAGCAGCGGGACATGGTGGCGATATAAAAAGCCCAATTGATCCAGTGCCATCGTCTCGTTGGTCGTGAGCGGTTCACCCAAACGCTCGGCGATTAAAGTCTGGAGAGCGCTGTTATCGTAGCTTGTGCCCCACGTTCCATAAACGCCGCCAAGGCCGACTTTGGAATTGTAAACTTGCGCCATTCCAAAAGGAATCCCCTGCCCCACTGGGATTGACTCAACCTGCACATCGGGGTTTTCAAAAAACGATTTGCCCGTCGCTTCGCTCATGTTCAATTACTCCTGATTTTACCGGTCAGATTTGTACTGTTTAACCCATCAAGCAACAAAAGGTCACGAAAAGAAAAGAGCGAGATGTATCTCGCCCTTTTTCCTATGGCCGAAGGAAGACGAATCTCAGTGGCGCAAAATTTGCGAGAGGAAAAGTTTTGTCCGTTCGTTTTGGGGATCGCTGAAGATCTGTTCTGGGGTTCCCTCTTCTACGACTTCCCCTTTGTCGAAGAAAACCATGCGATTGGCAACCGCCCGGGCAAAGCCCATTTCATGGGTCACGGCGAGGATCGTCATGCCACTGTGAGCGAGCTCAATCATCACATCCAGCACTTCCTTGATCATTTCTGGGTCAAGGGCTGATGTGGGTTCATCAAACAGCATAATGCGCGGCTGCATGGCCAGAGCACGGGCGATCGCAACACGCTGCTGCTGCCCACCCGAAAGCTGAGCCGGATATTTATTTGCCTGTTCAGGAATGCCTACCCGCTTGAGCAATTGCAATGCTAATTCTTGTGCTTGCTCTTTCGGCATATGTCTTACCCACATTGGAGCAAGAATGATGTTTTGCATAACAGTCAGATGGGGGAATAAATTGAACTGCTGGAAAACCATGCCAATTTCCTGGCGGATTTTCTCGATGTTGCGAATATCGTGGCTGAGCTCGATACCGTCCACGATGATCTGGCCGCGTTGATGCTCCTCCAGGCGATTCAAGCAACGGATGAACGTGGATTTTCCCGAACCCGACGGGCCGAAAATAACAATCACTTCGCCCTTTTTTACGGTCAAGTTAATGCCTTTCAGGACGTGGAAATTATCGAACCATTTATGCACATCACGACAAATGATAATTTCTTGAGATTGAGTGCTATCTGTCATAACCGGACTCCGTAATCAGCGTTTGCCCACACCTAAGGCTTCTTCGAGACGATGGCTGCCATAGGAAAAAGCCAGGCTGAGACTCCAGTAGATCAAGAAGGCAAATAAAAATACTTCTCGGTGCGTGCCCAACCACTCTGTCTGTGCCAGTACCGAACGCCCAATGCGCAATACATCGAACAGACCAATAATGGCGACCAGGCTAGTATCCTTGAACAGGCTAATGAAGGAATTAAAGAGCGCCGGGATTACGGTGCGTAAGGCCTGGGGAAGGATAATCAATACAGTTGTCAGGGTGTTGTTCAAGCCCAGGGCATAAGCGGCTTCGTATTGGCCGCGGTTAATGGCTTGCAGACCACCGCGTACATTTTCGGCCTGGTAAGCGGCTTCAAACAGTGTAAAGCCCACCATGGCGCGAATCACGCGGTCCGGTCGGACATTTACCGGTAAAAATAAAGGCAACAGAAGATCGGCCATGTAGAGAATGGTGACCAGAGGAACGCCGCGAATAAGTTCGATGTAGCCGATGGAGAAATAACGTACCAGTGGCAAATTGCTACGACGGCCCAGGGCCAACAAAATGCCAAGAGGTAGAGAGCCAAGATTGCCTGCGATAGTAATTAAAAGTGTAAGCAACAATCCACCCCAGGTTCCAATTTCTACTGGAGGTAGTGCGCGAATCCAGCGGCTGCCTGCCACCAGAAAGAATATGGTAGGCAGATAGACCAGCCACCCTATCCCGGTGATGAGGGTGCCTTTCGGCAAAAATCTACCAAGCGCATATCCCCCGAAAATCATCAAGACCACGCTAAACCAGTTCAACCAGACATCCCAGTGAAACAACAGGCTCAGAAGAGCGAAAACAGTTCCTGCGCCAATAGCAATCGCCGCAAAACCTCGTGCTGCTGTCTTCCATACCCCCCATGAGAGACCGATCAGACCACCAAAAACGTAAAGACATAGCCAGATACGCCATAGCTGGTCGCGTGGATATTGCCCCACCATGAAAAGGGTAAGATTAGCCTCAATAACGCCCCAGCGTGCTTCGGTTTGCGCCCACAGCAATGCTGGCTTTGCCAGGATGTAAATTAGCCAAAGCCCAACAAAAGTGAAGACAGTGTTATACCAGGTATTGAAAAGGTTTTTCCGCAACCAGGCAAAAGGGCCAACCGTGAGCCGAGGAGGTTGCATTTCAATAGCGCTCATTATCGCTCCACTAATTTGATGCGATTATTATAGATATTCATCAGCAATGAGGTAAACAAACTCATGCTCAAGTAACTAAGCATCAGAATAACCACAATCTCGATCGCTGCACCTGTTTGATTGAAGATCGTTCCCGCAATGCTGAAAAGATCTGGGAAACCAATGGCAATAGCAAGTGATGAGTTTTTGGCGAGATTTAAATATTGGCTGGTCAAAGGGGGGATAATCACGCGTAGCGCCTGGGGAAAGACGATCAATTGCAAAACCTGATTATTTTTTAAACCTAGCGAACGCGCCGCCTCAACCTGCCCACGCGATACAGATTGAATCCCGGCGCGCACCACTTCGGCAATAAAAGCGCCCGTATAAGCGACAAGGCCCACTACGAGAGCAGAAAATTCAGGGGTCAGACGAATTCCGCCTTTAAAGTTAAGGCCAGATAAAACAGGAATATTCCATTTCACGGGAGGGGCAGGCTGTAGCCAGGCACCCGAGAATAAGATCAGCAGAGGTACCAAAAGATAGGCGATATTCCACCAAAACGGCACAAGGCCAGCCAGCCGTTTGCTCATCCAGCGGAAGAAAATCCAGATTGCAGGCAAAGAAAGAATGGCTAGAAATATATAAATACGCCAGCTTGTGAACGTTTCACTGGCTTCTCCCCAGGGCAAATAAACCCCCCGATTACTCAGGTAAATGGGGCCGGGCAGTTCAATCGCTTGCTTCACTGCTGGCAACTTCAAAATAATGCCAAAATACCAGAACATCAGCTGAATGATCAGCGGCGAGTTGCGAATAACGCCAACATACGCGGCTGCCAGGCGATTAATCAACCAATTTGATGAAAGACGGGCGATGCCGGCCAGAATGCCGACAATGGTGGCGAAAATGATTCCAATTACAGAGACAACAAGCGTGTTCACTGCACCCACCAGCAAAGCTCGCTGGTAGGAATCCGATGCCTGATAAGGAATAAACGATTCGCCAATATCAAAACTGGCCGGATTCTTCATGAACCCGTAGCCAACGGTCAATCCTTGCCTCTTCAAGTTATCTGTAACGTTCGAATAGAGATACACAGCAAGAAAAGCCAGCAGAAGCGCAAAGACGATTTGCGCCAGAATTTGTAAAAATCGCACATCGCGCCAGAATGCTTTCATGGGAAATAACCAGGGGCTTGATTTGGCACAAGGGCGGCCTTGAAGGTTTAGGCCGCCCTTGTGCGCAGATTGCAATTTTAGCGGAAAGGAATGGCGTACATCAAGCCACCCTTGGTCCACAGCTCGTTCAATCCGCGGGCCAGGTGGAAGGGGCCAAGGTTGCGCTCATAGACCTCGCCATAATTCCCCACGTGCTTAATGACGCGGTAAATGAAGTCGTTGCTGAGACCGAGCTTTGAGCCAAGTTCCCCTTCGACGCCCAGCAAACGACGCACTACCGGGTCTGTGCTGCTCAAGAATTGATCTACATTTTGCGAGGTAATTCCTAGCTCTTCTGCCTGGATCATGCCATAAACTACCCAGCGGACAAAATCTGCCCATTTTTCGTCCCCTTGAGCTACCGCAGGAGCGAGCGGTTCTTTTGACATAACTACGTCCAGGATAATGTGATCGTCAAAGTTCTTGAGCACGGCTTGCCCCTGAGTGGCCAGTTGAGAACGGTCAGATGTAATTGCATCGCAACGCCCTTCATCATAGGCCTGGAACGCTGCATTTTGATCCTCAAACACTACAGGGGTGTAATTGACACCGGCAGCGCGGAATTGATCCGCCAGGTTCAGTTCAGTGGTAGTGCCCGATTGAACACAAACCTGTGCTCCCTCCAAAGCTGCCAATCCCGCTGCTGGGTCGCTAACGATTTCTTTGCGGGTCATGATGGCTTGACCATCATAGAAAGTCACCGGGCCAAAAGTTAAGCCCAACTCGGCATCGCGGGTAAAGGTCCAGGTGCTGTTGCGGCTGAGGACATCCACTTCGCCGGATTGAAGAGCAGTAAAGCGCGCTTGAGCGCTCAGGCCACGGAATTCGACCGCGTTGGGGTCATCGAAAAGCGCGGCTGCCCAGGCACGGCAAAAGTCAACATCGAACCCTGACCAATTTCCCGCGCTATCCACATATCCAAATCCCTGAAAGGATCCGTGCACGCCACAGATCACTTTGCCGCGTTCCAGGACCGTCTTCAGGCGGTCCCCGCCGGCGACGGGAGGGGGTGCCGCTGTCGGGGCTGGTGCAGTGACTTCCACTGTAACCACCCTGGTTACTTCCACGGTGACTGGCGCATTGGCTGGTGACCCACAGGCAGTCAGCAGCAAACTCACTGTCGCGATCAGACTCAAAAGAGGCAATAGCTTACGCATGATTTTCTTCTCCTTTTGGCGATTGGTTAAATTCGGAAAACGGCAAAGTATTCTCCTCACTGTGCACCTCCTTACCTGTTGAGAAAATCAGTTACCGAAATGTATGGCTGAATTGTTCGAAGTGTTTGGGTTGAAAAGATTATAGTGAAAGAGAAGAGCGAAGTCAACAAATTACTCTCTGGTGATTACCCAAAACTTGCTGGGGGTGGGTAGGTGTTGAGCAGCTTGAGGGTGGAAGCGGTAATCCATAGCCTGGCTACTCCCCAGAGCAAGCGGTACAGCCAATCTGGCTCTCCCGTTTTTAACGGGAAACAGGTTCAAAAGCGACTAAAACATGTAGTCGGAAGGAATTGAAATTGCGGTAACCATAACCGCGGCGGTTGAGCGACCCAAAAACAACAGGAAGAAATGGAACAACGCAAGCAAAAACGGCAGGAACTGGAAGAGGAGCAGGCAAAGCAGCGGTTACAACGTCAACAGGAACGCCTGAAACTCGAGCAAGAGCAGGCGGAAAAACAACAATTGCACAAACAGGAACGGTTAAAACTCGAACAGGAACAGGCAGAAAAACAAAAACTGCGCCGTCAGGAGCAGTTAAAACTGGAACAGGAACAGGCGGAAAAGCAAAAGCTTCGCCGGCAGAAGCAGGATCAGGAGAAAGTGTGAATCTGGTACCGACTCACCTCAGCGCCTCCCGAAAACTCCTCGCAAATTCCCTCGCCGCCTCAACGGGATTGTCACTCCTCCCAATCGTCTTCACACAAACCGACCCGACAATGACACCATCCGCCATCTTGCCTACTTCCCTGGCTTGCTCGGGCGTGCTGATTCCAAATCCTACACACACGGGCGCGGATTGTGCAGCATGTTCCCGCACCTGCGCGATCAATGCACCAAGTCCTTCCGCCAGGGATTTGCGTTCTCCTGTGATCCCTGTCACCGAAACGAGATAGATAAATCCCCTGGCGTTACGCGCGATCATTTCCATGCGTTCGGGGGATGATGTGGGGGCAAGCATTCTGATTAACGGTAAATCGCCCGCGACATTCTCAAACTCATCCGATTCCTCCATCGGCAAATCAGGGATGATGAATCCGTCCGCGCCTGCCTCTTTCGCATCACGGACGAATTTCTCCAGTCCATACGCCAGCATGGGATTGTAGTAGCCCATCAAAATCAACGGGATGTCCACGCCGCGGTGACGTAACTCCTTCACGGCTTCGAGCGATTTCTTGACCGTGATGCCCTTTTCCAGGGCGATTTGTGTCGCGTGCTGGATCACAGGTCCATCCGCCAGCGGATCGGAGAAAGACAGCCCCACCTCGATCAAGTCCGCGCCGTTTTTGGCGAGCGCCTCGATCACGTCAATGGATGTTTCCAAATCAGGGTAGCCTAACGGGAAGTAAGGCATGAAGATGGGTTTGTTAGTAAAAGCAGATTCAATTCGATTCATAGGTTCCTCGTAAATAGAGATTTGAGACTTCACGTCTACGGAAAAGTCGTGTTGCCATTCAATCTCTAATCTCCAGTCTCTACTTCTCCAATCTCCTTCATCACCGTATTCAAATCCTTATCCCCTCTCCCCGACAAATTCACCAGTATCACCTGATCTTTCCTCATCTTCGGCGCGCGCTTGATGACCTCCGCCACCGCATGCGACGACTCCAGCGCAGGGATGATTCCTTCGGTGTGGCACAACGTCTGGAACGCGCTCAACGCTTCCTCGTCTGTTGCGGAGGTGTAAAATGCCCGTTCGGTATCGCGCAGCAGGGCATGTTCGGGACCGACCGCCGCGTAATCCAACCCTGCCGAGACCGAATGAGTCTCCGCAATCTGACCGTCTTCATCCTGCAAGACATACGTCCGCGTGCCGTGGATGACTCCCACGCGTCCCTTCGACGGATCGCCGAAGCGCGCGGCGTGTTTGCCCGTTTCGATTCCGCTTCCGCCTGCTTCGACGCCGATCAACTCCACCTGTTCATCATCCACAAATCCGCTGAAGACACCGATGGCGTTCGACCCGCCGCCCACACAGGCGATGACCGCGTCGGGCAGGCGACCCACTTCACTCAGAATCTGTTCGCGCGCCTCCCGTCCGATTACCGACTGAAACTCGCGCACCATCGTCGGGTACGGATGCGGTCCCAGCGCCGAACCGAGCAGGTAATGCGTATCGCGCACGTTCGTCACCCAATCGCGGATGGCTTCGTTGATGGCGTCCTTCAAGGTCTTTGTCCCCGAACTCACCGGTCGCACCTCCGCGCCGAGTAACTTCATCCGAAACACGTTCGGCTCCTGCCGTGCGATGTCCACTTCGCCCATGTACACCACACACTCAAGCCCCAGCAGCGCTGCCGCCGTCGCCGACGCAACGCCATGCTGACCCGCGCCCGTCTCTGCCACGATGCGCCGCTTCCCCATCCGCTTCACCAACAGCGCCTGTCCCAACGCATTGTTGATTTTGTGCGCGCCCGTGTGCGCCAAATCTTCGCGCTTCAAATAAATTTGCGCCCCGCCCAATTTTTCCGAGAGTCGTTTGGCGTACGTCAACGGTGTCGGTCGCCCCACGAACGACGCCATCAACTTGTTGAACTCGCGCTGAAATTCGACATCCGCTCGCGCTGAGACGAACGCCTCTTCCAACTCGATCAACGCGGGCATCAACGTCTCTGGCACGAACTGTCCGCCATACGGACCAAATTTTTTCGGCAACAAAGTTTCCATTACTTCTCCTGATGACGACCACTGATGACTGGTCACTGATTACTTGATTGACTTGCCCTAACCGCTTTTACAAACTCAACCATCTTCCCCGCATCTTTCTTCCCTGGGGCTGACTCCACACCCGAAGCCACATCCACCCCCCACGGCTTGACTCTGCCAACTGCCTCCGCGACATTCTCTGGCGTCAACCCGCCCGCCAGCAAGAGCGGATACTTCTCCGCCAACTCAGCCGCGCCGTTCCAGTCGGCAGTGACTCCGCTCCCGCCATAGACGCCTTTCACAGAAGCATCCACCAAAAATGCAGGCGCCTCGTTTCTGGCAAATCCATCTACGTTTTCAGGGATGCCGCGAAATGCTTTGAAGGCTTTGCCATCGAGTTGTTTCAACACCTCGACCGATTCATCTCCATGCAACTGCACCAGACCCAATCCACAAGTATCCATCGTTGCGCGGATTTCCTCCACCGAAGCGTTGACGAACACACCGACATACGCGACATGCTCATACTTCTGCAACACTGACATAATGTCTCTGCACTGACCCACGTCAATGTAACGCGGGCTTTTCGGGTAGAAGTTGAAGCCGATGAGGTCCGCGCCCGCCTCGATGGCGGCGAGGGCATCTTCCAATGTTTTAATTCCGCAGATTTTTATTTTTATCATGAGTTTGAATGTTTGAAGGTTGACAGGTTTGAATGTTCTAGCTTTTCAACCTGTAAACCTGACAACTCTCTGACTTTTGCAGGAATATCATCCGACGTCACCAGTGCCTCACCGACGAGAATCGCATCTACGTTTGCTTTTGCCAATCGCTCAACATCGTTTGCCGTGAAAATTCCGCTTTCGGCGACGACGGCGATTTCCAATGGAATCATTGGGCGTAGTCTTTCTGTCGTTTCGAGAGAGACATCGAAGGTGGCGAGATTGCGGTTATTGATTCCAATTAACTTGACATCTTTCAACTTCAAGGTACGTTCGGTTTCTGCTTCGTCGTGGACTTCGACCAGCGGCGTCAGACCGAGTTCCAGAGCAAGCGCATGTAAATCAGCGAAGAGAGCATCATCGGGCAATGCGGCGGCGATGAGGAGGACGGCGTCGGCGCCGTTGGCTCTCGATTCGTAGAGTTGGGTTTCGTGGAGGATGAAGTCTTTTCGCAAAAGAGGTATAACGTGCGAGGTGTCAGGTGTCAGGTTTCGGGCGCGAAGTTCTCGCAAGGTTTGAAGACTTCCCATGAAGAATTTTTCGTCGGTGAGCACGGAAATGGCGGAGGCGCCGTTTTGGGTGTAGAGTTCGGCAAGCTGGAAGAGGTCAAGGTGCGGGGCGAGGAGTCCCCTGGAGGGGGAGGCGCGCTTGAGTTCAGCGATCAGGCTGGGGTGAGTCCCGAAGCGGCGGCGCTTTAATGCGGAAAGAAAATCTCGGGGCGCGGGGGAAGAGTCTGCGGCGCGGCGGATGGCTTGGGCGTCGAGCGCCGCGATTTCCATATTTTTTTGTTCGATGATTTGGGCAAGGATGCTCATTGCAGAGTCTGGAACTGTTGCGTAAATTCAACGAGAGCGTTGAGTTTGGCGAGGGCTGCGCCGCTATCGAGGGAGGCTTGGGCTTCGGCGAGAGCGGATTTGAAATCGCCCGATTCGGCGGCGAGGGCGGCGGCGGCGTTGAGGAGAACCGCGTCGCGGCGCGCGCCGTTTAGTTTGTTGCCGAGAAGGTCGCGCATCATTTGTGCGGATTCGTCAGGTGTGCCGCCGCGCAGGTCTGCAACAGTGGATTGCGCGAGACCGAGGTCGGCGGGATGAAGGTCATAGGTTTCGACCGCCCCGTTTTTGAGATGGCTGACGCGATTGACGCCCGTGGTGTTGAGTTCGTCGAGTCCGTTCGCGCCGTGAATGACGAGGGCGGCTTTGGAACCGAGTTCATTGAGGACGTGCGCGAGCGGCTCGGTGAGTTTGGGGTCGAAGACGCCTGTGAGTTGGATGTGCGCGCCCGCGGGATTGGTGAGCGGACCGAGGATGTTGAAGATGGTGCGCTGTCCGATCTCTTTGCGCGGACCGACGGCATGTTTCATGGCGGGGTGAAATTTGGGCGCAAACATGAATCCGATGCCGACCTGTTCGATAGCTTGGGCGACCTGTTCGGCGGTGAGATCGAGGTTAACGCCGAGGGCGGAGAGGACGTCGGCGCTGCCGCATTGCGAGGAGGCGGCGCGGTTGCCGTGCTTGGCGACTTTGCGTCCCGTGCCTGCAAGGACGAAAGCCGCGGCAGTGGAAATGTTGAACGTGTGCGCGCCGTCGCCGCCTGTGCCGACAATGTCATAGACGGGTTCATCAGTGCTGAGTTTGACTTTCACCGCATTGGCGCGCATCGCGCGGACGGAGCCTGTGATTTCGGGGATGGTCTCGCCTTTCATGCGGAGGGCAACGAGATATGCGCCGATTTGCGCGGGCGTGGCTTGACCCGTCATGATGACGTTCATGGCTTGCTCGGCTTCGTCGGCGGTGAGGTCGGTGCGGTTGATGACTTTGGCGATAAAGGGTTTGAGCATGGAGAGTTCTCCTTTCGCGGCGGGAGCGGGATTCAGGTCGAGGAAGTTTTTGAGAATCTGTTTGCCGTGTTCGGTGAGGATGGATTCGGGATGGAACTGCACGCCGTAGGTGTGATGCTCGCGGTGTTTGAGCCCCATGATTTCTTCTTCGGGGGTGATGGCGGTGACTTCGAGTTCAGATGGGATGGGGTCGTAGACGACGAGTGAGTGATAGCGCATCGCTTCGAACGGGGATGGGATGCCTTTGAAGATGCCCTGCCCGTTGTGGGTC
>DAOUAN010000121.1:0-7572 GCA_034433385.1 Anaerolineales bacterium
AGCACCCCTTCCGAATCGCCTACCGACACCTCAACCCCCACGCTGATTCCTACGGCCACAATGGTGATCCTCACCGCCACACCTTTTCAAGCTATCCAGGTGGATATTTTGGGTTGCACCACCGGCTTCGATCTTTCTCACGGCATGGGAGAAGTGACCAATGCCTACGTCACCATCGCAAACATTGGAAATGTAGATTTGCCCAACACCTGCGCCCTGTTGCGCGCCAACGATGAAGGTCGCCCCCATCCTGATAAAACTCGCTGTATCAACAATCTGCCCGCGGGCTACCAGGTGACCCAAAAGCTGACCGTCGACTCCACCTTCCGGCAAAACACCATCATTCAGGTAGATGTCAGTTCCAACGGCACCTTGCTGATGCGCGTGGATCAACCCGCCTGCCGCGACCTGAGCATCAGCGGCATCATCCCCTCCGAGCTGGGCGTGATCAAACCGATCTCACCCTGAGCGACTATCTCGCCTGGTCAAAGGCAGAGTAAAGATAAACGTGCTGCCTTTTCCCTCCCCCTCGCTTTCCGCCCAGATTCGCCCGCCATGGGCTTCGACCAGATACTTCGCAATCGTCAGTCCTACCCCTGAGCCGCCGCGGGCGCGCGAACGCGATTTGTCCACCCGGTAAAAGCGATCAAAAATATGGGGCAAGTGCTCTGCTGAAATGCCGATTCCTGTATCGCGCACGCTGAAACGCACCCCATCCGCCTGACGCCCCACCGAAATCGTCACTTTTCCGCCGGCTGGCGTATACTGCAAGGCATTCCCCACCAGGTTGGTCAGCACCTGCACAATTCGATCTTCATCTGCCCAAAATTGCACTTCCTCTGCAGGCAAGTGAGTCGAGAGCTCCACGCCCTTTTCTTCAAACTGAAGATGCAAACGTTTCACCACCGTTCCAACTACACTGGCCGCGCTCACCAGCCGCAGCGACAATTCATACGCGCCCGCCTCCACCCGGCTCAGTTCTTGCAAATCATCCACCAGGCGATTCAGGCGCTCTGCCTCCTGATAGATTTGCTCAAAAGTCTCAGGAGTAGCCGGCAACACGCCATCGATCAAACCTTCCATCGAGCCCTTAATCGCCGTCAAAGGCGTGCGCAATTCATGAGCCACATCTCCAATTAATCGGCGACGCATAACCTCCACCTGCTCCAACTGTTCTGCCATGGTGTTAAAACGCGCGGCCAGTTGCTGCAATTCATCGGACCCCCGAATTTGCACGCGTTCTTCATAATGTCCCTCAGCAATCCGCTGCGTGGCCTGCATCATCGCCCGTACCGGAGCCACAATTCCCTGGCTGAGCAACAGGCTCACCCCAACGGCCGCTACCGTTGCCACCAACAAAGCCGTAAGCATGGCTTCATTGAAGGAATCGCGAAAACTCCGATAAAAATCACCCATCATGCCCAAGGAAGGATCGCGCATCATCCCCATGGGACCAAATTGCCGCCCCATCCCGGCCATGTGCCGGTTAAAAGCGCCAGGCACAGTAAAACGGGTGGTCAAGGCGAGGACAGCCATCCCGATCAAAATCACCAGCAAATAGGAAAGAAAAATCTTCAGCCCCAGCCGTGAACGGATAGCATCCATTCTGCCTCCTGCCTATAAAGGCTCATCATCAAAACGGTAGCCCACCCCGCGCACCGTCGCAATCAAATCCGGGTATCCCAACTTTTGACGAACATGCCCCAAATGCACATCCACCACCCGCATTTCGCCATAATACGTACTCCCCCACACCTTTTCAAGCAACTGCTCACGGGTCAGAACACGCCCCCGGTTCTCAGCCAAAGCGCGCAGCAGATCAAACTCGATCGCGGTCAGATCGATCTCACGATCATCCACCGTGACCACCCGCGCCCCGACATCTATACGCACATGACGAAACGCCAGCACGCCTCCTTCCGGACCTGGGCCGGATCCTGCATGGAGACGGCGCAACGCCGCTTTGACGCGAGCCGTTAACTCGCGCGGGCTGAAGGGCTTGGTCACATAATCATCCGCTCCCACCGAAAGCCCAACGACCTTATCCGTCTCCTCGGTTCGCGCCGTCAACAAGATCACATACACATCTGATTCGCGGCGCAAACGGGAAAGCAATTCAATCCCATCCATGCCCGGCAGCATAACATCCAGCACAATCAAATCCGGTTTATACGCCCGCGCCGCTTTCAAACCTGAAGGGCCATCTGATGCTGTATAAACCTCATATCCTTCTGGGCGTAGATAAGCGCTCACCAGGTTTTGGATGCTTGGTTCATCGTCAATAATCAAAATTTTGGCTTTGGCAGACATAAGACCATTTTACTCATAAAAAGACGAGGCTGTCATCAAACAGCCTCGCCCGAAAGGCCATTTATTCAGACATTGAGATAAAGTTGCCGTGCCAGGTATGCAGGAATACAGCCCTGTCAAAACCATTGACACTCAGCATGCCGGCAATTTTTCCATCCTTCTCAAAATCAAAGGTATAGTAGCCATAAAACGCCAGAGCAGAAGATTCCACCTTTGCGCCCGGAATATATTGATCCAGATATTCCTGCGCCACTTTTGCCGCTTCCTCCTGGCTCACCGGCATCTCAGCAGAAACATCTGCAGGCGAAGGCGTTCCCTGCGCCCACCACATCATCCCTGGCCGACGGCCACCCATCATACGGCTGTGATTGATGGCGCCATACTTGAGATTCCACATCATATTGGGCCCTGGCTCCGGATAAGCCACCTTGCTGACTGGATCTACCAGCAATTCAAAGGCACCCATGCCGCTATCCGTTTCCTTTACGGCAACATAGGCATGGTTATCAAAAATCATCACCTCGGCAATGCCCAAATTCGTCAAACCCAGGGCTTGGAGATAATCATCAGCCGCCTGGCGAGCCTGCTCTTCGGTCAAGGGTTGAGCCGCCGACGCGCCGGAATAGCGGCGGTATCCCCAGCCCATCCCTGGGCCATGACCGCGAAAAGCGGGGACAAAGCGACCCTCTCTTCGCCAACCAAATCCCATCATCGGTCGCGGCCAAAAGCCAGTCGTCACGCGAGAAGCACGCCAACGCGCAAAAACCTGTCCAGCAAAAAAGCCAGCTACGGCAACAGCCACCGCGCCGACAACAATCAAAAGAATACGGAGTGTTTTGTTCATTGTTCTCTCCTTTCTAAATCCGAATTCTGGCACAAACTATAAATGGCCCCCGTAAAAATTCAATATAAACTCTTTAAAGATTTTGTAAAGATGCCCCGTGTCCATCCCCATGCGCGGCGAAACGCCTCACGGGCATGGGAAAAACGCAACCACTTCCCGAATGGTCTCTGTCCGACCCACAACTTTCAACCGCCCGTTCGTGGCCACAAGCTGTAACTCCAGCCACGAAGGCGAATAAAATTTACGCTCCAGGTCATTGGCATTGACCGTCACCCGGTACAACCCAAAACCCGCGTTTTGCATCATAATATAAGGCAGCCAATCACTGTGTACCCCTGTCACCTGATTGGCATAGCGCAAAAAAAGAGTGACATACGCCACATCTTCCGGCTTGATTACCCGCGCCGCAATCTCCACATCGGAGGGCTCACAGCCACCCCAAAACACCACATCCCGCGAAACCACTACCGAAAAGAAGCCGCTCTCCTTTGGCGGAAAATACATCAGCGGGGTCGGCGTAGCCGTGGGAAAATCCAGGGACCGTCTACCACTGTCGGTCGGGTAAATCAGCGTCGGCACCGGCGAAAACGTCGGACTGGGAAGCGTGGGCGTCCACGTAGCGCTCGGCGCCGGCGTAAACGTCTGAGTCGGTCGGCTATTGTCAGGCGAAAGCGTCGCCGTTGGCACAAGCGAAAGCGGCACTGCCAGCGTGCACCCCGCCAGGAACCAGGAAACAGTCAACAGAAAAAGTCTCCTCATCATCCCCAAATCACCTTTTCAGGGAGTATAGCACACCCTTTCACCCGTAAGAAATCGCTCAGCCTTTCAGTCTAATTTCAAAATCATCAGAAAGAGATACAACAATTCCAAATCTCCCATGACAAAAATTCTCTTCGGCGAAAGAATCAGCAAGCAAGGCAACCTGCGTATTGGTTGCTCCGCAGTCATCTTTGACGAGCAACGCCGCGTCCTGCTCACCCGCCGCGCCGACAACGGCCAGTGGTGTCTGCCCGGCGGCGCTATGGAGGCCGGCGAATCGGTAACCGAAACCTGCGAGCGCGAAGTTTGGGAAGAAACCGGCCTGCACGTGCGCGTCTTACGCCTGCTTGGGGTATATAGCAATCGCGATGCCCTCGTCATTTACCCCGATGGGAACCGCGTTCAAATGGTCGTGCTCAACTTCGAGGCCGCCGTCATCGGCGGTCAACCCGGCCTGAGCGACGAAACGACCGACATCGGTTATTTCACCTGGCAAGAAATCCAAACCATGGACCTGCTCGGTCATCACAAACAGCGCATTGCCGATGCGCTCAACCCTGCCGGCCAAATCGTACTGGCCTAAACACGCTTCCACCAGATTCCCGTACACTCCGGCAGAATCACCAGGCGTTGACGCAACACCTGCGCGGCCATCTCCTCGCCAAAGAAAAAGTCACTCAATTCAACCGCTTCCTCCAGCGATTCAAAGCGATAATCCGTGCGAATCCAGGTACTGGCAAAATCGTTCTGCTCCAGCCAATAATACACGTTTTCCAAATGGGGCAGATGGTGGGGCGCTTCATTTCCTGTGCCCAGCGATTCCAGCAATACGATCATCCCACCCCTTCGCAGCACACGCTTCGCCTCCGCCAGCCAGGCATCCAACAAAAGCCGCCAGCGCTCCGGATTCCACACCGCAAGATAACTGACGCTCCACCCCGAAACGATCACATCTGCAATGGCCGCCGGTAACGGCAGGAAACAATGATCGGCCACCGCCGCCAGCCCCCGGCTCGGCGCGAGGCGTTTCAATTTCTCTCGCGTCAACGCCAACATGTGGGCCGAAAGGTCAAAAGCGAAGATTCGCCGTGCCTGGGGGGCCAGCATCTCCGTCAAGCGTCCCGTCCCCGCACCGAGATCGAGCACATCCGCCCCCGCCGCCGTGAAAATGTTCTCCAGGGCACGTTGAATATTCCCGCGAAAATCTTCCCGCCGAATCAAACGCTCATACCGCTCAGCATCACTTTCATAAACCTGCTTTTCAGAAGGCATATTTCTTCTCCTGTTTGATATACTTGCCACTCAAGCCACAACCCCTGACCTGTGGATTCAACTATAGCACAAATCAATCATCACCCGCGGAGGAAAAATGCCCCTCTCTCCCAGTGCCCAAAAGATTCAGGACGCCCTACGCGCCGCAGGGTATCACCTGACCGTCATTGAATTCACCGAATCCACCCGCACCGCCCAAGAAGCAGCCGAACGCGCCGGTTGCACCCTTGGGCAAATCGTCAAATCACTCATTTTTCGCGGTAAAGTTACCAGCAAACCGATCCTCGTCCTGACCAGCGGCGCCAATCGCGTGGACGAAAAACGCCTCGCCGAATATACCGGCGAACCCATCATCCGCGCCGAAGCGGAATTCGTACGCAACGTGACCGGATTCGCCATCGGCGGCGTCCCTCCCATCGCCCACGCCCAACCGATGGAAACCTACCTGGACGAAGACCTGTTCCAATATCCTACCATTTGGGCTGCCGCCGGCACCCCAAACGCCATCTTCCAGCTCACCCCTGCCGAACTGCAACAAATGACCGGCGGAAAAGTAGTAAAAGTAAAATAATTCCCCCATCCTGCCAGGCGACGGGCGACAAAGCAAATCTGCAACACAAATTCATTGCAATCAGACCTTCTTTGTCGTAAAATCTCCTCAGACTACCCCCCTCGGCTGTGGCGCCTTGACGCCACGCTCAGGAAAAGACCAAAGGAGGTACGATGACCACCCCAACCGCCGAAATCGCTTCCCGGCCCATGAGCGAGGAAGCCGATTTCCTGCAAATCAAAGCCATTGACCACGTCCACTTCTACGTTGGCAATGCCAAACAAGCCATGTATTTCTGGTGGAAAGGCTTTGGCTTCACCCCCGTCGCCTACTCCGGCCTGGAGACCGGCAATCGCCAATTCGCCTCATACGTCCTGCAATCCGGCCACATCCGCTTCGTCCTCTCCGCCGCCTACGCCCCCACCCATGAGATGGCCGCCCACCACATGGTCCACGGCGATGGCGTAAAAGTCATCGCCCTCGAAGTGGATGACATTGAAAAAGCCTGGAAAGAAACCACCTCTCGCGGCGGCAAAAGCGCCTGGGGGCCGCGTGAAGAAAAAGACGAAAACGGCATCTACCGCACCGCCGCCATCCACACCTACGGCGAAACCCTTCACGTCTTTGTAGATCGCTCCGAATACCGCGGCGCCTTCGCTCCCACCTACCGCCCCATCACCGACAAAACTGCCCAATCCGCTGGCCTGGCCGCCATTGACCACATCGTCGGCAACGTCCAACTGGGCAAAATGAACTACTGGGTCAACTTCTACCACCAGGTCATGGGCTTCCGCCAGCTCCTGCACTTCGACGACAAAGACATCTCCACCGAATACTCCGCCCTCATGTCCAAAGTCATGCAAAACGGCAACGGCCGCGTCAAATTCCCCATCAACGAACCGGCTGAAGGCCGCAAAAAAAGCCAGATCGAAGAATACCTGGATTACTACCTGACCCCTGGCGTCCAGCACATCGCCCTCAGCACCGGCAACATCCTTCAGACCGTGCGCGAACTCAAACAACGCGGCATCGAATTCCTGCGCGTCCCCGACGCTTACTATGAGATCCTCCCCGAACGCGTCGGGAAAATCAACGAAGACCTGCAAGCCATTCAGGAACTTGGCATCCTGGTCGATCGCGACGACGAAGGCTACCTGCTGCAAATCTTCTCCCGCCCCATTCAAGACCGTCCCACCATGTTCATCGAAGTCATTCAACGCCACGGTGCGCGCGGCTTTGGCAAAGGCAACTTCAAAGCCCTGTTTGAATCGCTCGAACTCGAACAGGCCCGCCGCGGCAACCTGTAACAGGATGCGCGCCCCCAACCCCGATTCCCGCTGAAGATTGGATCCCGCTCCCCGATGTATTTCGCCACCTTCTCCACGCCTCACGCTGACCCCCGGCCGGGTCTCGTTAAAAATGGCCGCGTCTACCCCTTGCCCTATCCCGACATGCGCGCCGTCATCGAAGCCGGCGCCGAAGTCGCCGTGCAAAAAGCATCCCCCACGCCTATTCCCATCGCCCAGGTCACCTTTCACGCCCCGCTGCGCCCCACCACCCTGCGCGATGCCTACGCCTTCGAACAACACGTCAAAACTGCCAACGCCAACCGCGGCCGCGAAGTTCCTGAAGAGTGGTACAAATTCCCCGTCTTCTACTTCACCAACCCCAACGCCATCTTCGGCCCAAACGAAGAAATTCCCTACCCCTCCTACACATCCGCGCTGGACTACGAGCTGGAAATCGCCGTGATCATCGGCAAAAGCGGCCGGGATATTTCCCCCGAAGATGCCCCCCAACACATATTTGGCTACACGATATTCAACGATTGGTCAGC
>DAOUAN010000122.1:0-30187 GCA_034433385.1 Anaerolineales bacterium
CCGGTGGCGGAGGAGGGGATGGTCACGGTGACGGTGTAGGTGATGGAGGAGTTGGCCGGCAGGTTCACGGTGTCGCTGAAGTTCGCGTTGCCGGGTCCGTAGCCGTCACAGCCGGTTGCGCCGCCACTTGCGCCGGAGCAGGTCCACGTCCAGGAGGCGGCTTGCGCGGGGAGGTTGTCGGTCAACACTGCGCCGCTCACATCGCTGGGGCCGTTGTTGCCGATGACCACGGTGTACGTCACGCCTACGCCGGGGGTGTAGGTGGCGGAGCCATCCGTCTTGGTGACGTAGAGGTCAGCCTGGTAGTTGGGGGTATCGGTATCGCTGGCGGTGTTGTCGCCGGGGGTGGTGTCGGCGGGATGCGAGATGGTGACGGTGTTGGTCAGGTTGCCCGTGGCGGAGGAGGCAATTTGAGCGACGATAGTGTAGGTGATGGAGGAGCCAGCGGGCAGGTTCACGGTGTCGCTGAAGTTCGTGGTGATGGATCCGCCGGAGCCGGTGCAGGTCGCGCCGCCAGTGGTGGTGCAGGTCCACGTCCAGGAGGCGAATTGGGCAGGGATGTTATCCACAACGCTCACGCCGAGGGCATCGCTGGGACCGCCGTTGGTGACGGTGATGGTGTAGGTCAGCGAGGCGCCGGGGACGTATTCGCTCACGCCGTCATCTTTGGTGACCGAGATGGCAGCCTGTGCGTTGGGCGTATCCGTATCGCTGGCGGTGTTGTTCCCCGGCGTCGGGTCGGTGACGCCGGAGGGAGCGGTCACGCTGACTGTGTTGGTCAAATTGCCTGTAGCGGAGGAGGCAATTTGAGCGGTGACCGTGTAGGTGATGGATGAACCAGCCGGCAGGTTCACCGTATCGCTGAAGTTCGCGCTGCCGGGTCCGTAGCCGTCACAACCAGTTGCGCCGCCCGTGCTGCCAGCGCAGGTCCACGTCCAGGAGGTGAACTGAGCGGGGATGGCGTCGCTGACGAGCGCGCCGGGGGCGTTGCTGGAGCCGGCATTGCTGACGGTGATGGTGTAGGTCAACGTGCCGCCGGGGACGTACACCAGCACGCCATCGTCTTTGGTGACGGAGAGGTCTGCCTGCGGGGTGGGGGTATCGGTATCGCTGGCAGTGTTGTTTGACGGAGTCGGGTCGGTGATGCCGGCCGGCGGGGTGACGGTGGCTGTGTTGGTCAGGTCGGTGGTGGCGGCCGGGTCGGTCTGGGCGGTGACGGTGTAGGTGATGGAAGAACCGGCGGGCAGGTTCACGGTGTCGCTGAAGTTCGTGGTGATGGATCCGCCGGAGCCGTTGCAGGTCGCGCCGCCTGTGGTGACGCAGGTCCACGTCCAGGAAAGGATTTGAGACGGGATGTTATCGCTCACCGTGACGCCTGTGGCATCGCCGTTGCCCACGTTGCGGACTACGATGGTGTAGGTGAGCGACGCGCCGGGGACGTAGGTCGGTTGGCCGTCGGTCTTGGTGATGGTCAGGTCGGGGTAGGTGAGGGTGACGCTCTCGCTATCGCTGTCGGCGTAGTCGTTCAAGCCGCCAGCGCCGGTGCGTTCGTTGGAGTCCGCGCCGTCCAGCGAGGTCCAGGTCATGGAAGCGGTGTTGGTCAGCACGTCGCCGGGGTTCGGCGGGCCGGGGGGACCGTTCACCGTGACCTGGTAGGTGAGCGCGGCGGTGTTCCCCAGCGGCAGGGAGCAGGGCGCGGCGCAGGTCCAGGTCAGGGTCGGGGCGGCGCTGGCGTTCGCCGTCCAGCCAGCGGGAGCGGAGATCGAGCCGGAGACGTAGGTGAGGCCCGAGGGGATGGTGTCGGTGACCACGATGTCGAAGGCGGACGCGGTGCTGGTAGCCAGGTGGCTGACGGTGAGGGTGTAGGTGAGGGTCTGGCTGTAAGCCGGGGTGGTGTCGTCCGCGGCTTTCTGGATGTCCAGTTCGGGTTCGAGGACGGTGACGTTTTCAGGGGTAAGGTCAGAGATGGTGGTGAGGCCGCTATCAGTATCGGTGTAGGTCAGGGAAGCGGTGTTCGCCAGGACTGTGCCGTTCTGGTTGCCGATTTCGTTGTTGACGCGGGCGGTGAGGAAGACGACGAAGGCGTTATTGTTCGTCACGTTGTCGGCGGCGGTGGTGACATTGCCAAAAGCCAGGGTCAGGTCATCGCCGCTGCCGCCCGGCGCGGTGACGGTGGGCGCGGGGAGCGTGCCGTTGTAATCGGCAGGCAGCAGTCCGCCGCTGGCTGCGGCTGTGGTGACAATGGAGTGGCTGACATAGACCAGTCCCACAGGCAGGTTATCCACTACCGTCAGGTTTTGGGTGAGTCCTTCCGGCAGGGTGACCAGAATGGGGAAGGTGACGGTGGCACCGATGGGCGCGCTGGCTGGGGTGGGAGAACGTTTGTCAATTTGCGGCGCGGCGAGAGAGGTGTTAACGGTGGAGGTAGCGGCATAGTCGTTCAGCGCGCCACCTACGCCGTCCTGCCCGTTGCGCTCGCCTGTCCCAGCCCCCGAAGCGCCCGGCGTGGAGGAGCCGGTGGGGTTAGATGTCGTTCCGTTGGAGCCGGGCAGGGAAGTGTAAGTCAGGCTGGCGGTGTTCGGGATGGTGTAGCCAGCCGGAGCGGCCGCCGCGACGGTAGCCGTTACTGTGATGGTGATGGTCCGACCGGGGTCGAGGCAGGTGGCGGTGAAGGTCAAGGTGCTGCCAGTGAACGAGCCGCCGTTGTGACTGAAGACGGTCGTGCCGGAGCCGCTGGGTCCGACACAGGTTGCGCCTTGCGTAGTCGTAACGCTGGAGACGGTGGGGCCTGTCAGGTAGGAATCGAAGGTATCGGTCAGCGTCAGGTCGAAGGCGGTGGCGCGGTTCACCCCGCTGGATGTATTCGTGATCAACAGCGTGTACACAAGCGAATCGCCGGCATCCGTGGGAAGCGTTGTGACCGTCTTGCTCAGGGTGAGGGTCGGTTCCGCGATGCGGATGGTGACGTTATTCGAAGTCGCCTGGGTGCTTCCACCGATCAGGACAGCAAAGTTGTTGTCTCGCCCAGTGCCGCTCTGATTACTATTGATATTCAACACCAGGGCGTTGAACTCAACAACCACAAATTCCTGGTCGGCATCGCTATCATTGTTGACCAGGTCACTAAACTTAAAATAGACATCCGTACTGCTGCCATACGTATCAGTATTGGCAGCGGGACTGGAAGAAACCGCATCATCGGGCAGGACAAAAGAAGGCGTGATACTGCCAATGGTGGTCTCGTTGCCGCTGATGACCGGGGAGGCGCCGATGAGCGGATTGGAAGAGGTGATGCATCCGCTATTGCAGACGAAGGCGGCTTTGGCTGTCCCGTCATTCAGGAATTGAAGACCAGCAGGAATGTTATCGAACAACATTGCATTGAGAGAAGTGCCTTCGGGCCATTGCACCTGCAAGCGGTAACGCACGATTTCGCCAATGACCAGGCGTTCGACAGGCGGCGCGCCCTGAACCCCAGTGCTGGCTTCGGAGGTTGCAACAATTGATTTTTGCGGCGCGGTGCTGTTGATGGTGAGCGCCGCCGATCCCTGGCTGGCATAATCGTTGAGCGCGCCGCCCACGCCATCGGCGCCGGTGCGTTCATCGGAAGCCGTGTTGTAGGTGGAGCGGTCGTTGACAGCGCCAGGTAAACTTGTCCACTGGGAAATGGCGGTGTTGGTGAGGGTCTGGCCGGGGGTGGCAGAGTAATTTACCGTCGCCTGGAAGGTGATGGTGCAGGATTCGCCTGGCTGGAGCAAGCCGCCAGAACCGCTCAGGGTTGGCGCGCCGGCCTCGCTCAGGGTGAGCGGAGTGGAGGCCGTGCAGGCGCCCAAAGCGAGCGTGCCAGAGACATAGGTGAGGCCCGCCGGGACGGTATCGCTCCAGGTCACATCGTAGGCGGTGGTGGAGCCGCTGGCCGGGTTGGCGAGGGTGACGGTGAAGGTCACGGTATCGCCGGCGTCGGCGGTAGCGGGAAGGACGGTTTTGGTTGTGTTGACCACCGGCTCGATGACCGTGGCCGGGGAGGATTGGACAACCGCCGTCCCACCGGTGCCGCCGTCAATGCGGAGTGTGGCGCGGTTGATCAGGTTCGTCCCGGCCTGGTTGCCGCTCCCATTGAGGACGACGGCGCGGAAGGTAATGGCAAGGGTCTCATCCACCGCATTATTGCGGTTGGCGTTGGTGATGGTGCCCAGGGTGAAGGTGAAATTCTGTCCGGGCGAGGCGACGTTCGGGTTGGTCGGGTCGTTGCAGGCGGCGCTGAATCCGCCGGTCAGGTCAGTGGTGAGGTCTGTCGAGGAAGGCGTAATGCTCAGACAGTCCACAAAGGCCATGCCGGCCGGCAGGTTCTCTTCGATGGTCACGTTCGGCATCACCCCTTCGTGAACGGTCAGGGTGAGGGTGTAATCCACGAACTCGCCGATGACTACCTGGGTCAGGCCGTTATAAGCGTTGTTGATCTCGGTCGTGAAAGTCTTGCCCAGGCCGTCGTAGCGCACCTGCACCTGGGCGGTATCGGTCAGGTCGTTGGCGGTGTGGTCGGGGCCGCCTTCGGAACCGGCGTAGTTGAAGAGCGTGGCGGTGTTGATCAGTTGCTGCCCGCCCTGGACGGTGGAAGCCAGTTCCAAGTCGTAGGTGATAAGGACGATGTTCTTGCCGTTATTGGGGTCATACTTCTGGCAGGCGCCTTCAGCGGGACCGGGGTCGGTAATTTCTATACCAGTGCCAAAGATCCCCCCTCCCAAATCGGTGTAACTGAGTGCGGTCCCATCGCCGCGATAAATTTGCAAATTCAAGCCACCTGAAGGGATGACAAAACCGGTCGGGAGCGTATCCCGAATGCGAATATCGAAAGCGCCGTTGCCACTGCTGCCCTGGTTCTCAATCACAATGGCAAAGGTGACGAGATCGCCCGCGTCCACATTGCTCAGGTTGCTGTCAATGGGCGTGGAGGCCAGGTTAGTCGAGTTAATCGTGCCGCTCCAGCGCGGGCTGTTGCTGGGACCCAGGAAAGTGACCGGGCCAGGCGTGGCCGGGCTGAAAACGGCGTTGGAGTTATCGGTCCAGATGACGCCCTTTTGCATGCGCAGCACCGGCTCGGTCAGGATGATCTGCACGATGGCGTTGGCATCGGCCGTGCCGGCGTTGGTGGAGCCTTCAAAGGCGTGCGCCTGGTTCGTCAGGTAGAGGCGGTCGGCGAAGGGGGCGTTGGAGACGGTGACGGTAAAGAGGAGGTCCACCGTATACTGCTGCTCGGTGGAGCCATCGAAATTGCCGTAGAAGAAATTCAGGCGGTTGTTGGCTGAATCGCTGGAGATGGCCGGCGCGATGGCGGAATAGGCGTAAAACGTATCGGAGGGACCAAATTTAGCCACGCCGGCAGCCGGCGCCGCGGCGCTGACGGTCGGGTCAAACGTCCAGGACGGGCCGGGTGCGCCATTCTCATCCGGGTCGCCGACATGGAAGACGGGCAAAGGCAGGTAATCGTCGAAGGACAGGTTTTCCACATCGCCGGTAGGCAGGGTGTAGGTCAGCCGGTAGGTGACGGTATCGCCCGGTTTGACTTCCACCGGGGAACCGAAGGATGTGCTTCCGTTGATGGCGTAAATGGATTTGGTCAGCGCGCCGCGGCCGATCTGCACCGAGGCGGACGAGGTATCCGCTTCGCTTTGACCGGTGGGGGTGGAGGCATCCGTGGTGGAAAGCAGGTTGCCGCCGATGGTGACGTTGTTCGTCAGCGTATCTCCCTGGTCCACGCTGGAGTCGCCGGAGGGGAAAGTATCGGTGAAGTTCTCCTGGATGAGGGTGCGGAAGACGATGCGGCCGGTGGTAGGACCGTCGTTGTAGGCGCCGCAACTCGGGCCTCCCCCGCCGGTGCCGCTGGTCGGCACACAGCCGCCGATGAGGCGTCCGCCTGCGCCAATCTGATCCGAAACGCGGAAAACAAGCGTCGTAGAACCATCAAAGGGACCTGTGTTCGTCTCGCATTCCGCGCCGCCGCCTGTGTAATGGCAGGCAACATCATAATTGGCGGGGACGAAGTTGCCACTGTACGTGAATCCGCCGCTGCCAGCGAAAGTCAGGGTTGGCGTAAACGTAGGGTCAAAGTGTTGCCCATCCGAGATGACATCGGTGACCACCGCGTTCTGGAAAGCAAAGAAATCGGAGACCTGAAAATCGAGCGTGTATTCCAGGTACTTGTCGGGGGCCGGGTCGCCGCCGCCCACCACGCTGACTGATTTCTGGATGGCGATGGATTTGTCGGTGAGGGTGTGTTCGCAGCCGGCCGGGTTCTGGGTGAACATGCCGCCGGTATCGCGCGGGTCGAGCGGCGCCCAGGTCCCGCCGCCGCTGGCGTTGTTGCAGGAGAGGGCGTCATCCCCGCTGACGGGATCAATCACCGAAGCGCCGCCCGCATCGCGCAGCGGGATGTAGTACTCGAAGGTCATCGTCACTGTGCCGCTGACCGAGGCAAAGTCACAGGAGAGCGTGCCGCCGGGCGCAGCCGGGTTACTGTGCGTGCAGGTCGCGCCGCCGGGATTGGTGCTGACCAGCGAGACGAACTGCATGTTATCCGGCAGCACATCGCTCAGGTTGAAGGAGGTCATCGTCTGGCCGGGAGCGATCTGGGCGGTGACGGTGTAGCGGCGCGGGAAGTTGGGACCTGTGGCGGTTTCGTCTTCGGGACCGAGGTAGGACTTGGAGAGGGTGAACAGGGTGGGGGTGACGCTGTCCGATACCCAACTGCTCAGGCTCAGGCTGGGGTCGTCGCCGCAGCACCAGTCATTGAGCGGGGTATAGCCGAACTGGTAGCCGCCGCGCGCCTGAATGGTAAGCGGCGTGCCCAGGTCAGCCAGGTTGCTCATTGCGACGGTCACATTCACCGTGACGGGGGGCTGATCCGGCGTAAAGGAGCCGAAGGGCAGGCGCAGAGCAACGAACGTGTCGCCGGCATTCCCGCACACTTGCACCGGGTTGCCGCTGCTATTCACCATGTAAGGATGATTCACGCAGGTTACGCCGCCGGAGCCGGGAAAGGTCAGGACGGTGTTTTCAACGTTCACCCCCAAATAGGTGGCACTGACGAAGGTCAAGCCATCCAGCGGCGGGTTGGTGTTCTGCGCGCCATCCGCGCCGTTGGCGGGGAGGATCAGGTCAATCAGCGGGCCGTAGCCGGGGACGGTGTCGGTGTTGTCAAAGGTGACGGTGAAATTGACCGTGTTACCGATGAAGGCTTCCGCCGGCACATTGAGCGTCACGGCTGGCGGCGTATTCGCCAGCGGACGCTCAGGCGGGGCGGCCTGAACCCCTTGTACGTTTCCCCACACGCTCTGGCCAGCAAGCAAAAGAACAATAAAGACAAATTGAAAAACAGAATGCAGCCAGCCGGAGCGCAAACCAAAAATGTTTTGTTGCATACTTCCCTCCGCATTTCAAAACATCTTTCCAGCCGGTTGCGCCACTGGCTCCGCAGGGATACGTAGGCGCCCAAGGATGTATCACCTGCCTCATCGCCGCTGAAAAAGTAATTCAAATTTTAATTTTCGTTCAACACCTGTCAATGGCAGGAATTTACAAAAATGTTAAACAGCCCTTAAAGTGCAGCCCGGCAGACGGTGAGATATCTGCCGAGACTTCCAACCTGATAAGCTTGCCCCATGGCTCAACAAGGCAGTGATAAAATTCTATTTATGCTGCCCGATTTTCGCGTTCGCCAACGAGATTACCTGCTCGAAATCTCGCGCGCCCTCACCCAGGAACTCGACCTGGAGAAATTGCTGGCGCGCATTTTGCGTATTTCCATCGAAATGCTGGCCGGTCAGGCTGGCCTGATCGCCCTTAAAGAGAGCGACGGCTGGCGCGTCGCCGCGGCTCATGGCATCGCCCCTGCCTTCCTCAGTTACCTGGAACCTCTGCTCGCCGAAGAAAAAGTACGCGAGCTGGATGTGCGCGAACTCAACCGCATGTTGAAAGAATTGACCTACACCGCCAGCATGGGACTGCTCAACGGCACCGGCCTGCCTCTGGCTGCCCATGGACAGGTCATCGGCGTCATCTTCATCTTCCGCAACTACCCCGATCTCTTTACCCCCAACGACCGCATCCTGCTCCAATCCTTTGCTGATCAGGCCGCCATCGCCGTCTTCAATGCTCGTCTCTACGGCCAGATCAGTTACGAAAAACAACGTCTCGATGCCCTCCTCGATTCCGCCGCCGATGGCATCCTCATCCTCCAGGCCGATCACACCATCGAACGCTGCAACGTCGCCTTCGAAAAACTCTACGGCCAGCCACGCCAGCAAATCGTCGGCAAAAAACATCACGAAATCATCCGCTGGGCGCGCCCACCGCAAGGCACCACCCTGGAAGAAGCGGAAGCCGGCGGCTGGCCACTCACCCCCAACGCCCACCTTTACGTTGAAGGCGACCTCGAACGCCCCGAACCCCCACCGCTGCCGGTTGGCATCACCTACGCCCCGCTCCTCTCCGAAAGCGGCAAACTACGTAACATCATCGCCAGCGTGCGCGACATCACCCACTTCCGCACCGCCGAAGAGATCAAATCCACCTTCATCTCCATCGTCAGCCATGAATTGCGCACCCCGGTCACCCTCATCAAAGGCTATGCATCCACCTTACGGCGCGATGACGCCCGCTGGGATCGCACCGTGATCAACGACGCCCTGGCCGTCATCGAAGAAGAAGCCGATCGCCTCTCCAAAATGATAGACGACTTGCTGGATGCCTCTCGCCTGCAAGCCGGCGGCCTTACCCTCAACCGTGCTGATGTCTATTTGCCGGCCCTGGCCGAGCGCGTCGCCAGGCGTTTTAGCAGCCAGACCCAAAAGCACACCATCATCACCGAGTTCCCCCAAAATTTCCCCATCATCCTGGCCGATGAAACTCGCCTCGAACAAGTCATCGCCAACCTCGTCTCCAACTCGCTGAAATACGCCCCCTCGGGCGAGATCCGCATTCAAGGTCAGGTACGAGGCGATCAGGTCATCCTTTGCGTGAGCGACCAGGGGCCCGGAATCGACGCCAAAGACCTACCTCACATCTTCGATCGCTTCTACCGTTCGACCAACGCGGTCAAACAGACCAAAGGAGCCGGACTCGGCCTCTACCTGGCACGCGCCATCGTCGAGGCCCACGGCGGGCGCATCTGGGCGGACCCGAAGCCGGATTCCGGCGCCCGAATTTGTTTCTCCCTCCCGCGCTAACCCCGCCCCCCCATCCCATTCCCCACGTTTCCCCATTCGAGAGTAAAATAACCCCAATCCATCAATCCTGCAATCTAAAATCTGCAATCTAAAATCTAAAATCTGCAATCTAAAATCTAAAATCTAAAATCTGCAATCTAAAATCTCACAATCGGATCCCCCATGCCTCAAACAACCATTGCCTGTCCAAACTGTCGCCAACCCATCACCGCCAACGTCGAACAGCTCTTTGATGTCACCTACGACCCACAAGCCAAACAGCGGTTGCTGGGCGGCCTCTCCAACGTTGCCCGTTGCCCGCACTGCGGCTACGAAGGTCGGCTGGCCACCCCCATTGTCTATCACGATGCGGACAAAGAACTGCTGCTCACCTACTTCCCGCCCGAACTCGGCCTACCCGTCCACGAGCAGGAGAAGTTAATCGGCCCGCTGATCAACCAGGTAGTCAACCGCCTGCCGCCCGAAAAACGCAAGGCCTATCTGTTCAAGCCCCAGCCCAACTTCACCTATGAGTCGATGCTCGAGACCATCCTGGCCAAAGACGGAATCACGCCAGAGATGCTCAAAGCCCAACAGGAGCGCCTGAACCTGATCGACCGCCTGTTACAGGCCTCCTCGGCAGATGTGCGCAGCGAAATCATCAAGCAAAACGCGAACCTGTTCGATGAACAATTCTTTGCCCTGTTCAGCCGTCTGCTCCAGGGCGTTTTGGGCAGCGGTCAGGAAAGACTTGCCACCCAAATGGCCGAAATCCAAAAACAATTGCTGGCAGAGACAGAATTTGGTCGCGGGTTGCAGGAATCGGTCGGGGAGCTAGAGGCCGCCGCCCGGTCGCTGCAGGAAGCGGGACAAAGCCTCACCCGGGAAAAGCTCCTTGATCTGATCATCGCTGCCCCCACCGACGCCCGTGTGCGCGCCTACGTCAGCCTGGCGCGCCAGGGCATGGATTACCTCTTCTTCCAGGAGCTGACCAATCGCATTGACCGCGCCAGCGGGGAAGAAAAGGCCCGCCTGGAAGCGCTGCGCAGCAAGCTGGTCGAATATGTGGATGAGGTGGATAAACAAATTGAGGCGCGTTACCGCCAGGCGCAAGAATTGGTTGAGAACATTTTGGCGCAAGAAGACGTAGCACAAGCCACCCGCGATCATCTGAACGAGTTCACCCAAGACGCGGTGGATATACTCCAGAGCATGTATCGGCAGGCCTCACAAAAGAACGATTATGTGCGTCTGGGGAAATTGCAAAAAGTGATGGAAGTGCTACAAGAAGCCTCTGCGCCCCCGCCGGAGGTAACTTTCATTGAAAAATTACTGGATGCGCCCGATGACACCGCGATAGAAACCATGCTGCGCGAAAACGATGCCATGGTCACGGATGAGTTTGTGGAAACGCTGAGCGGGCTGGCAGGCCAGGTCAACAACGCCGCCGCTCAAGGCAACCAGGAAGCGCAGGCGCTGGCCGAACGCCTGAGCACGGTTTACAAAGTGGCGCTGAAATATTCAATGAAAAAGAAATTAGGGAATTAATCCCACATTGCTCTGTTGCAAGCATAAGAGAAACCTCGTTTTTGGGATCATTGTGAGCCGTTGAAGGCAGCGAAGCCATTTCCGCACCCCGCCGGGGGACCGCTTGCCACAGGCACGCCGCGCCGTCGGCGGCCTTTCTGACCGTCTCGCAGTGACCCAGCAACGTGTTGGCAACAAAGGCAGAGCAAATTCCATTTGCAGCCCGCATCTTTGCTGTGGTAGATGTCTTCGACGCCCTGACAAGCCATCGCCCCTACCGTGCGCCATTACCCAAAGAGCAGGCGTTGGAGTATATCCGCGAACAGGCCGGAAAACATTTCGATCCGCAAGTTGTTGATGCCTTTTTAAAACGAATGGCTGACCTGCAATAACAGGTCAGCCAGAAACTTCCTCTTTTCCCCGCTCATCGCTTCCAGGCGAGGATCATCCCATCGCGAATCGGGATAAGCGAAACGATCCAATCCGGGTCGGCGGTGAGGCTGCGGGTGAGTTGGCGGATTCCTTCCGTAGCTTTGCTCTGATCGGCAGGGTCAAAAATGCGTCCGCTCCAGAGCATGTTATCCACAATCAAGGCGCCGCCGGGGCGCAGTTTTTCTTTGATGACGGGCAACGAGGCCGGATAGCCTTCTTTGTTGATGTCGTTGAAGATCAGGTCAAACGGGCCGGGCACGGAGCGTAAGGTCTCGACCGCTTCGGCGACGTGATAGCGGATCAGCTCCTCGAATCCAAGCCGGGACAAATGCTGGCGGGCCTGCTGCGAGAGTTTCTGATCCCAAACGACATGGTGCACCTCCCCTCCGCCGTTCTCCTGAACGGCGCGGGCGAACCACGCCGTGGAATAGCCATAACCAGACCCCATCTCAAAAACAGATTTGGCGCCGATCATGCGGGCGATCTGATAGCAAAAATAGCCCGCCGCCGGGCCAATGATGGGAAAATCGCTTCGGGCGGCATAGGCTTCCATCTCCTGCATTTCGGGCGGGCGCGGCGGCACCAGCGAGGTCAGGTACTCTTGAACAGCCGGATAGGTCAAAGCGGACATTTTCATCTCCTTTTTTACTCACGATAACGATTCTCTTCAAACAGGTGAGGTGCTTCGACGTAGATGCCTTCGGCTTGAACCGCCGTTTCTCCCTCCGGCAGGTAAATCGCGCCCTGACCATAGATTTTGCGGCCTTCTTTGCGCGTCATCCGGGCTTCCAGGCGCAGGGGAACACCGAGCGGCAGGGCTTTCCGATAGGTGACGCTCAAATGAACGACCGCCACATTGTAGCCGGCGCGCCAGATGGCGACTCCAATCCCCTCATCGAGAATTGCTGCCGAGGCGCCGCCATGAACATGAGCACGCGGCCCCTGAAATTTTTCATCCAACGTAAACTCCGCGAGAATGCGGCCATCGCCAGCGTCCAGCCAGGTCACCCCCATGCCATGCGGATTGGAGGTGCCACACACCATGCAAACACCATGCTCAGGGATAGCAGTAAGCATAAGTGAGTCAACCTGGGGCTATTTTTCTTCTTCCGGCGCTTCGCGCACAATGTAGAGCGGGCGCCCTTTGGCTTCATCGTAAATGCGACCGATGTATTCGCCCAGAATGCCCAGGGAGATCAGTTGCACGCCGCCAAGGAAGAGAACAGCGATCAGGGTGGTGGCTTGCCCAAAGAAGGCCTGTGAGCCGGTCATGCGCAGGTAAATGACCACGGGAATGGCCAGGATGGCAAGCGCTGCCGAAACAAAGCCAAAATAGGTGGCCACTTGCAGGGGGAAGTACGAAAACCCGGTAATGGCATTGAGCGCCAGTTTGAGCATTTTGCGGAAGGGGTACTTGGTCTCGCCAGCAAAGCGCGGGGCACGTTTGTAGGAGACGCCTACCTGGCGAAAACCCACCCAGGCCGACATGCCGCGGGGAAAGCGATGGCGCTCCCGCATCTGCTTGAGGACGTTGACTACTTTTCGATCCATCAGGCGAAAGTCGCCGGCATCGAGGGGGATGTCCACATCGGTAATCCAGCGGATCAGGCGGTAGAAGAGGGCGGCGGTGGTCTTCTTGAACCAGGTCTCGCCTTCGCGTTCGGCGCGTACGGCATAGACGACTTCGTAGCCCTCTTTCCACTTTTGGGCCAGTTCGGGGATCAGTTCCGGGGGGTCTTGCAGATCAGCATCAATGATGACGATGGCATCGCCGCGGGCATAGTCCCAGCCCGCGGTGATGGCGATCTGGTGTCCAAAGTTGCGAGCGAAGATGACCGGACGCACACGCTGGTCGTTTTGGGCCAGTTCGCGGATTTTTTCGGTGGAGCCATCGCTTGAGCCGTCATCTACCAGGATGAGTTCCCAGGGTTCACCGGTGGCGTCCATGACTTCGCGGACACGGCGGTAAAGTTCGGGGAGGTTTTCAAGTTCGTTGAAGATGGGGGCAATGATAGAGTAGGTGGGTTTCATGAGGGGATTCTCTTAAGCGGGATAGGATGGAGGGGTGGATTCGGCTTGAGGGGCCGCGCCCGGCTGCGAGGTCGGCAGCGAATCGCTGGCCGGATCGTCAAAGGGGGGCAACCCCAGCAGTCGTCTGCGCAGGTAGCGGCCAAGCACGCCAATCGTCGCCAGGAGCGGGACGATGATCAACACGCCCAGGGCGCCCCACAGGATGATGGCGGTGACGATGGCCACGAAGACCAATCCCTCGTGCAGCAAGACGCTATGGCCAAGGATGCGGGGTTGCAACCAGATGGTTTTGATGTTGTTGAGCAGGAGGTACACCCCCAGGGTAATGATGGCAAACCACAGGTTGGAGACGGGCAGGAAGAGCGAGCCTTCCAGGAAGGCGACCAGGGTGGCCAGGATGGCTGCGCTCGCCGGGCCAATTTCGGGGAGCAGGTTGAGTACGCCGGCCAGGGTGCCGATGAGAAAGGCGCCCGGCAGGCCAATGGCCCACCACGCCAGGGAGTACATGAGGGCCAGGATGACGATGAGACGAATCTGGCCGTTGAGGTAGCCCAACCAGATTTTGCGGATTTCGCGATACAGGCGGTTCAGGTTGGGTTGTTCTTCGGGCGGAGCCAGTCGAATCAGCCAGTGGCGCAGACGCTCCCAATCGGTCATCAGGTAGTAGGCGCTGACCAGGATGACCAGCAGCCAGAGGAAGTTACGCGAGGTGATTTCGAGGATGCGGATGGCATCTTCGGGGCGGGGGACGATGCCGCTGTTCATGTTCTGGCGCAGGCTGGAAAGCAGGCCGCTCAGGTAGATGCGCATGTTGCCAAGGCGGACGGGCTCTTGCAGGGCAAATTGCAGGCCATCGAGGGCGCGGTCGAAGTCGCTCAGGATGCCTTGAATTTCCCCCAACACAATCGGCAGGATGATGATTGGCAGGGCAATGAGCAGGGCCAAGACCAGGAAATAGACCAGGTTGGCCGCCAGTTTGCGTTGCAGGTGAAAACGGGTGGTGAGAAAATTGACCGCCGGGCTGAGAAAATAGGCAATGAGGGCGGCGCTCAGCAGGGGTTGAAAGATCTCTCGAATGTACCAGATGGCAGCCAGGATGAGGATGATGAGCAGGGTTAAGGTGAAGTAACGAAAGGGAACATCCCAAAAGGATTTCATAGGTGTCGTTTGACTGCTTCCAGGGTAGGCTCAATGATGGGGGCTTCGGCAACAGCCTGGCGGGCAGCGTTTACGTCTTTGAGGCCGCTGCCGGTGTTGAGCACCAGAATGGGGTCTTCGCGACCGACGATGCCCTGGGCGACGGCGCGCACCAGGCCAGCATAGGCGGCCGCGCCCGCTGGTTCGGCAAAGATGCCTACATGCCCCAGGGCGGCAATGGCTTGCAGGATTTCTTCATCAGAAACGGTCAGGTAGGTGCCGCCGGTCTCGCGGGCAGCGCGCAGAGCGCGCACCCCATCGCGCGGCAAATCCACAGAGATGCTATCGGCCAGGGTGTGAGCCGTGACCGGGGTAATGGTTTCGGTATGGGTCTGGAAGGCATGGGCAATGGCCGCCGATCCGCTCGCTTGCACGCCGATCAGGCGCGGCAGGCGGGGAATCCATCCCAGGGCGAACAGGTCTTTGAAGCCTTTGTGGAGGCCGGAGATGATGTTGCCATCTCCCACCGAAACGAAAATGGTCAGGGGAGGGTGATCTACCTCTTCACCCATGTTTTTGTGCCAGGCACGATGGGCTTCCTGCCACCATTCCCAAATTTCGAAGGCGGCGGTTTTCTTTCCTTCGGCGGTGAACGGATTGTAGCCAGTGTTGCGGCAATACCAGCCAAATTCCTGAGCCGCCCGAATGGTGAGATCGAAGGCATCATCGTAGGTGCCATCTACCAGCAACACTTTAGCGCCAAAGACGAGCAATTGGGCCACTTTGGCCGGGGGAGCCGTCTTAGGAGCAAAGATGACCGCTTTTTGTCCGACGGCAGCAGCCATTCCGGCCAGGGCGGCGCCGGCATTGCCAGTGGAGGCAGTGACGACAACAGTAGCCTTCACTTCCTGGGCACGGCGCACAACCACGGCAGAGGCGCGATCTTTGAAGGAGGCCGTGGGATTGCGCGATTCGTCTTTGAGCCAGAGCGATTTCAGGCCGAGTTCATCGGCCAGGCGCGGCAGGGCATAGACCGGAGTCCAGCCGGCCGCGTGCAGCGGCGTGGCCTGCCCCACCGGTTCGGAAACAGGCAAAAGGGGGAGGTAACGCCACAGGGAGGCATCCAAGCGGGAGAGGATGTCTTCGGGCTGATATTTGTTGCGCAGCGTTTCGTAATCGAGGACCACATCCAGATTCCCGCCATCTTTCGGGCAAGTGTAGGTAACCTGCCCAGGGAGGTATTCCGTGCGGCATAACGAACAGCGATAGCCAATGAATTTGGTCATTTGCGGCCCTTTCCAGGTCTGATTTTACTCGATGACCCGCCCTCCAGGGGCTTGCCATAAGGCTGTGGCAATTTGTTCTTGATCAACGGGCAGGCGGTCTATGCGCACGCCAACAGCGTTGTAAATGGCGTTGGTGATGGCCGGGGTGGTGGGAATGCTAGAGATTTCGCCCACCCCTTTCGCACCATAGGGGCCTTCACGGGCTGGGTGTTCCACAACGATGGAGGTGATCTCTGGCGTCAAAGAAATGCCCGGTACGCGATAGCGAGCCAGGCGGTCAGTGATTACGCGGCCTTGCTCCACGATGAAATGTTCGGTCAGGCAGTTGCCGAGGCCCATCATAACGCCGCCTTCCACCTGTCCTTGCAATCCCAGGGGGTTGACCGCCATGCCGACATCATTGGCAGCGATCACCCGCAAGACACGCACTTCGCCAGTTTGGCGGTTGACTTCTACTTCGGCCGCTTGAGCCGCGAAGGAGAAGGCAAAGTGCATATCTCCGCCGCTGCCCAGCGGTTGGGTGCGAGGCGCTTCGTATTCGTAGCGGACGCGAGGGGTGCGCCCCAGGGCATTCATCTCCCGCGCCACTTCCGCCAGGGTCAGCGAATGTCCATTGACCTGCACTCTTCCCTTCTCAAAGCGAATCTGCTCCGGGCGGACATCGTACTTCTCCGCCAGCACCGCCAGAATGGCCTGACGCAACGCCTGAGCCGCGTAGCGGGAGGCATTGCCGGTCACATACGTCTGGCGCGAGGCGGTCGTGGGGCCACCGTTGGGGGTCAGGTCAGTGTCCATCACCAGAACACGCACCTGTTCGGGGGGGATGTCCATCTCCTCGGCGACAATCATCTGCATCACCGTCACCAATCCCTGCCCCAGTTCGGCAGCAGAGCTGCGCACTTCTAGCGTGCCATCGGCAAATAACTCAACTTCGGCGCCGGAAACATCCGCTGCGCCTCCGCCCAGACCAGTATTTTTATAGGCAGCAGCAAAGCCCCAGGCTCGGACGCGCTGCGGATCATCGGGCAGCGGGCGTGGACGGAACAGTTCCTCGCGGTGCAGCCCCGAAATCTGGCACATGGCCGCCGTCACCCGGTCCATGCATTCCAGCAGCCCCACCGAATCGCGTAGTTCCTGGCCGGTGTTCGTCACGCTACCGACCCGCAAGGCATTCAGGCGACGCACCTCCACCGGGTCCAGGCCAAGATGTTCGGCGAGCATGTCCATCATGGATTCGATGGCAAAAGCCGATTGCGTCACCCCAAAGCCGCGGAAGGCGCCCGCCGGTGGATTGTTGGTGTACATGGCATAACAATCGGCGCGCACATGGGGCACATCATAGGGCCCGGCGGAATGGGTAGTGGCGCGGGTCATCACCTTCTCACCCAGCGAGGCGTAAGCGCCTGTATCGCCATAAAGTTCGGTCTCCACCGCGGTCAGGCGGCCATCTTTGCGGGCGCCAAGGCGGACACGTATCTGCGTCGCATGTCGTTTGGGGTGAACCAGCAAGCTCTCGCGGCGATCGAAGAGCAGTTTCACCGGCTGGCCGGTGACATTTGCCAGCAAGGCAGCATGAATCTGGGCAGCAATATCCTCCTTGCCGCCAAAGCCGCCTCCCATCAGTTGACCGACGATGCGCACCCGTTCCTCGGGCCAGCCCAGGGCGCGCGCTACTTGTGTTCGATCCTGATAGGGGATTTGTGAGCCGACGTAAATCTCCATGCGCCCATCAGCGAGCGGCACAGCGATACTGCATTCCGGCTCCAAAAAAGCGTGATCGGTGATTTGGGTGTGAAAAGTATGCTCCAGGATCACCTCGGCCTCGGCAAACCCCTGCTCAACATCCCCCTTACGCACTTTAATGTGCTTGAGCAGATTCCCGTTGGGATGCAGCGCCGGCGCATCGGGTTGCCGCGCCTGTACCGGGTCGCTGACGACCGGCTGCGGATCAAAGTCCGCTTCGATCAGACCGAGGGCCTGGCGCGCCACCTCCGGCGTTTCCGCAGCGACGAGGACAATCGCATCCCCCACATAGCGGACGCGTTCCCCTACCCCTACCAAAATCGGCCAATCGTAAATGACCAGGCCGTGATTGCGTTCCGCCGGCAAATCCGCCGCGGTCAGAACGGCTCTCACCCCGGGCAGGGCCTGCGCCTTCGAGATATCCAGTTTTTTCAAAATCCCATGGGGAATCATTGCCCGCCGCACGGCAGCATAGAGCATGTTCTCAAAAACCAGGTCATCGGTGTAAGTGGCCTGACCCGTGACCTTGGCAAGAGCATCGGGGCGAGGGCGAACATTCCCGACCACATTTTTGCGGTGAACGGAGATCGGTAGCGGGCGCGGGCGCAACGGCTCTCCCGTGCGCAACGAATGCGCCGCGGCCAGGATCGCCTCCTCGATAGAGGGGTAGCCACCGCAGCGGCAAAGAGTATCTTTGAGCGCAAAGCGAATCTCCTCACGACTTGGGCTGGGGTTACGGCGGAGGAGCGCGTAGGCCGTCATGATCTGGCCGGGGATGCAAAAGCCGCACTGCACGGCTCCATATTCGACAAATGCCGTCTGCAAGGGATGCAACTGTCCTGCCGCGGCCAATCCCTCAATGGTGAGGATCTCTTTCCCCGCGGCGCGCTCCGCCGGATAAATACAAGAAACGACCGGCTCCCCATCCACCAGCACCGTGCAGGCACCGCATTCTGCCTCTCCGCAACCGATTTTCGTGCCGGTCAGGCGCAACCGCTCTCGCAGAAGAGAGGCAAGCATTTCTCCAGCGATAACAGGCAGGGAATAGTGCTGACCATTGACCGTGAGGGAAAGCCAATTCTCCATAACTTTTCACCTTTCCGTGGGAAGCAACCTGGCGTTCACCGTTGTAGCGCTCATTGTAAGACCAACCTATGACGTGGGTCAACCCGTGGAGCAACTCAGTGTGGACAACTCAATGAGTTGTCTCAACCACACAGCCAAAGGCGCGATAACTCAGCGTGGATAGGCTAGACAGAACCTCTGAAAAACGCCATAATTGCTACCAACCCACCATGAAACTGACAGAAGAATTCATCGCCCGAAAATTGCAGGAAGCCGAGGCCCAAAACGCTTCTGGCGAATATGCGGAAATCCCCTTGCCCGGCGAAAAGAAGTTGAAATGCGCCGCCGTGTTGATTCCCCTGGCGTGCATCGAGGGAGAATGGCATCTCCTCTTCACCCGCCGCACCGAGCGCGTCGAAGCGCACAAAGGACAGGTCTCCTTCCCCGGAGGGGCCTGCGATGAAGGAGAAACCACCGCTGAAGAAACGGCTCTGCGCGAGGCCGAGGAGGAAATCGGCTTGAATCCACGCCATGTGCGCCTGTTGGGGCGGTTAAATCCGTTGGTAACCGTAACCTATTTTCGCGTTCGGCCGATTGTGGGGGTTATCCCCTGGCCTTATACCTTTCGCGTCTCAACAATAGAAGTAGCCCGACTGTTTACCATTCCCCTTTTGTGGCTGGCAAACCGGCAAAATTACTGGGAATTTCCCTTGCCCGATTCGGGGCGGTCGGTCATCGCCTATCACCCTTACGATGGCGAATTGCTCTGGGGAGCCACGGCCCGCATGACGGTGAACTTTCTGGAAACCATCGGCGTATTGTAAAAAAAACGGCTGTGGAGCGGCACTTCCGCTCCACAGCGCATTTTCAGGAAACAAACACCCCAGAGGGTTATTCTTCCACTTCTTCTTCCTTCTTGCCCTTTTCGATCACTTCGGGCTCGACCATGCCCTCGCCTGCGGCAACGGCAGCTTCTTCTTCCTTCGCGTACGTGGCTACCACCACCACCTCGTCCGGGTCGTTCAAAACACGGACATCTTGCGGGACGACGATATCGCGCACGTGGATGGCATCGCCCACCTGAGTCAGGCTGGAAATATCCACCACAAAGCGTTCGGGTAGGTTACCAGGCAAGCACTCCACTTCGAGCTCATCCAGGTTAGTGACCAGAACCGCGTTGAAGTCTTTGACCGCCGGCGAAACACCCGTAATTTCGATGCGCACCGTAGCACGGATCTTCTCGGTGAGCGAGACGGCCAGGAAATCCACGTGCAACAAATCGCCCTTGATGAAATCGCGTTGCTTTTCGCGTACCAGCGCCGGATATTCCTTACCATCCACCACCAGGGTCACCAGGCTGGAAGAAGTGACCTTGCTCAACACCTTCTGAGCCGTGCGAGCATCGAGGGTAATGTTGAGCGGTTCAACGTGACGGCCATAAATGACCGCGGGGAGTTTCCCCTCCCGGCGCAGGGCTTTGACCTGCTTACCGGTTACCTCGCGTTTGGTTCCTTGCAAAACAAACTTTTCCATCTTTTCTCCTCGAGCGCCTCTCACCTGAGTGCAGGTTACCTTCGCTCTTTAGAATAAATTTCACCCGGCAACATGCCAGGGGATTCACACGTTCATGCGTTGCAAAACTTGATCGGCTAGTCCGACTTGCGACCGAACAAAAGCCGACCGAGCAAAAAGAACACGCCAGCAACCAGGCCGCCCACCAGGCCGGCGATCACTGCCCCACGCGTATCCAGCGCCGTGGAAACGTTCCCATCTACATGACGTGCCAGCAGCACCACCGTTTCAATGCGTTCGCCCTGCACTTCGCGCCCGGCGACCACGCCCGCATAGGTATTGCCCAGGTGAGCCTGGTCAGTCACAATCACGCCAGCATAGCCATTTAACGAAACTTCATTGCCCCGCACAACGCCCGCGCTGCTATTTTGCAGGGTCACTTCGCTGGCCTGTACTACGCCCAGGGCAGCATCGTGCCCACTCAGCCGTTGGGCGTTGACCTGCAAGGCGGCGCTCATGTGAAGCTCGCTTTCTTCGCTTTCGATTTTTTGCGCCGAGCTCTGATGCATCCGCACCAATTCTGCCTGTACCGCTTCGGTAGCTACCTGCGTCAGGTTGACAACCTGCGGCTGTTCTTCGTCCATTGGCGGCAGAGCCGTTTTTTCAGTCATGGCACAACTCCACACGGACATGAAACGCGCCTCCGTGCGGAGGCGCAGGGGACAACGGCTGTAATTCTATACGGCGTAGCGCCTTTCGTCAAGTATAATCTTTTTATGCGTCGCTTTCTCCTTTTCACTGTCTTCATTTCGGGTATGACCACGCTGGCGGCGGAGCTCGCCGCCTCGCGTTTGATCGGCAACGTGTTTGGCACCAGCAATTTCGTCTGGGCCAGCATCATCGGCCTGATTCTGATTTACCTGACCCTGGGTTATTTCCTCGGCGGGCAATGGGCCGACCGCTACCCCACCGCGACTGCCCTGTATCGCATCCTGGCCTGGGGCGCTTTCACGCTGGGACTCGTCCCCTATTTGGCGGGACCCGTTCTCAGGTCCGCAGCGAGCGCTTTCGAGGGGTTGCAAGTCGGCATCCTGGCCGGATCCTTCGTCGCCGTGCTGATCCTGTTCAGCGTGCCCATCACCCTGCTGGGGACAATCTCACCGTTTGCCATCCGCCTGAGCGTGGAAGACCCGCGCCAGGCCGGCGTCACCGCCGGGACGATTTACGCCATCTCGACCCTCGGCTCTTTCATCGGGACGTTTCTGCCCGTGCTGGTCACCATTCCGACCATCGGCACCCGCCTCACTTTCCTGACCTTTAGCCTGTTGCTGCTCTTCGTTGCCCTGGCCGGGCTGGGAAAGTTCGCCAGCCGCGGCGAGATGCTCCGCCATTTGTGGATGCCCCTGCTGCTCGCCCTGGCAGCCATCCTTTCGGCCGGACAGGCCATCAAAAACAGCGCCGGTCAGGTGTATGAGACCGAATCGGCATATAACTATATCCAGGTTCAGCAAGTCAATGGCTACACGCTGTTGCGCCTGAACGAGGGACAGGGCATTCATTCCATGTATCATCCCGACACGTTACAATATGGCGGCCCGTGGGAGCAATTTCTGGTTGGGCCCTATTTCAACGCCCATTACCGCCCAGAACAGGTCCGACGCATGGCAATCGTCGGGCTGGCAGCCGGCACAGTGGCGCGACAGGCTACCGCCGTGTACGGCGCTATTCCCATCGATGGCTTTGAGATCGACCCGAAAATTGTGGAAGTGGGGCGACGATACTTTGGGATGACCATGCCCAACCTGAATGTTTATACCGAAGATGGACGTTTGGGCCTGGAGCGCAGTCCCTATCTTTATGACATCATCGCCGTGGATGCCTATCGGCCGCCCTATATTCCGCCCCACCTGACCACCCGCGAGTTTTTTCTTATTGCCGCTTCGCACCTGACGGAGAACGGGGTGCTGACCATCAACGCGGCCAGCGTCCCCGGCGATCGCCGCCTGATCAATGGACTGGCCACCACCCTGGCGACGGTCTTCCCATCGGTGCACATTATGGATGTGCCCGGCACCCTCAACACGATGATCTTTGCCACCAAACAGCCCACCCGGCCCGAAGATTTCGCGGCCAACCTGGTAGCACTGGCGCAAGAGCCAGGGATTCATCCTCTCTTGTTGGGCGCGATGCAAACTACATTTGTCTCGTTGCGCCCCGCGTACGAGACGACGCAGGTCTTCACCGATGACCGCTCCCCCATCGAGTGGATCGTCAACGACATGGTGATTCGCTTTGTATTGGGCGGGGGGACAAAATTGTTGGAATAAACTGCGACCAGCGGCTATAAAAAGACTTCCGAAGTCTGTGAGATTTCGGAAGTCTTCTTTGCTATCCGCAGGGCGAAGCCACAGCCCTTATTCGGCCGGTTGGTAATCCCCTTCTTTGACCAGCGTCGGCTGTTCACCCTCTTCAAAAATTTGATAATGCAGGGTAATGGGGAAAACTTTGCCCAACATAGCCTGCGCCGGGCAATAGCGCTGCGCCGAAAGTTCAATGGCGCGTACTACCGCGGCTTCTTCCACCTGGTGACCGGTCACCAGGTAATCAATCGTTGCCGCGGTGAAAACTTTGGGGTGCTCGCTGGCTCGCTCGGCATGAACCTTGACCTCAAAACGGGTGACCTGTTGGCGCTTTTTGTTGAGGATGGAGATCACATCCATCGCCGTGCAGCCCGCCAGGCTGATGGCCATCAATTCCATCGGGGCAAAGCCGCTGTTATCCCCGCCTACCGCCGGGCTGGAATCCAGGCGAACTTCAAAGCCGCTATCGGAAGTGCCTACGAAGGTCATTCGCTCTTTCCAGGTAACTTTTGCGTCCATGTTTACTCCATAATCAAGGGAACGACGTATTGCTCCAGTTTGTTGCGCGTGATCTGTCCGACCCACATCAGGCGCACGGTACCTTTGCGGTCAATGACATAGGAGCTGGGCAAATTGCGGGTTTTGAAGGCCTGCTCCGAAGCCTTGTAGGTTGGATCCAGCCAGACAGAAAAGGTCAGCCCATAGGTTTTGACAAACTGCACGACGTCTTCAGACGGATCACCATCGTTGATGGCGACGATGGTAAAGCCCTTGTCACGATAATCCTGATAGAAGGCTTCCAGCGTAGGCATTTCGGCCTTACAGGGAGGGCACCAGGTAGCCCACAGATTCACCAGCACCACCTGTCCCTGGTAATCTTGCAAGGAGGTTGACTTTCCCTGCACATCGGAAAGTTCCAACGCGGGGGCAGGGAAATTCACTTCTACAGGAATCGCTGAAAGGTCCGATTGCGAGGCGGCGGTAGGCGCAGCCCCGGCGCGCGGCAGGAAGATCATCGCCGTCGCGCCGAGGACGATCAGCCCCACGCCCACCAGGATCATCGGGATGATGTTGTTGCCTGAGCGGCGGTGTTTGCGGGAGCGTCGGGAGGCCATGCCATTTTCTCCGCTTTAGTTCAACAGAGCGCGCTGGATTTCTGCCAGCAGGTAATCTTCGGGAACTGCGCCGATGACGTGGCCACGCCCGTCGTTGATGGTGGTGTGCGGTACGCCACTGACGCCATGCCGGTTTGCCAGATCGGGGAATTCGGTGGCTTCGATCATTTCAGCGCGCACCATTTGCGGGTTTTCCATCGCCATCATGTGCGCCAGGACAACGGCGCGCGGGCAGTAGGGACAGGTGGGGGTGACGAAGACCTGCAGGAGCAGTGGTTGATTGAGGGACTTGAGGAAATCGCGAGTTTGTTGCGAGAGTCCCGAGTCGCGGCCGGAGGCGAGCAGGATGTCCTGGATGAACGAGCTGAACTCGTGGCCGGAGGGGATGCCCGCGTAGCGTATGCCCAGATCGCGGATTTGATCGCCGTCTTTGGCGGCAATGACCAGGCCGGGGGCTTTATCTACGTTGTACTGGCGGGCCACTTCGGCGTCAGCATCCAGGTCATAGACGCTCAGGCTGAGTTTATCAGAGAGAGCAACGACTTCTTCGGCTAATTGACGGGTTTCGTTGCAGTAATCGCAGCTATGATTACGCCCGAAGAAGAGGATGTGGACGGGTTGTTTCAAATCGGCAAAGATTTCGCGAATTTGTTTGACGATTTCGTCATTGAGAAGGTTGGTCATTTTCTTACTCCATTGCCCACACGGGGCGTGAAATTGGGGTTATCAGGTGCAACCGCCACCCTCGCTGCTCACAAAGCCACATTTGGGGCATTCCAGTTGCAACAGGCCGTTGTAGTCCAGTTTCCCTTCGCCGCATTGCGGGCAGGGAGCGCCCCAGCGCAGCGGCGGGGTATCAGACTTCTGCGGTTGGCTCTGGCCAGTGAGCAGTAATTCGAGGGACGAAAGTTGTTTTTCGTTTTCTGCAGTCACGTGATTTGGATGCATGAGATTGAAAAAAGTTGCGTCATAAAAAGAGCGCCAGCCCATTGGCGCTCCGTGCGGCAGGTGAGCATTATTTTTTGTCGTTGATGAATTGCTCCAGGTCCAGGCGTTTGAACAGACGCTGGCGAACATCACTGGGCATATCAGCCTGTGCCGTGGTATGGTAGAGGTAGATGGTTTTCTTATAGGTATCCACGACGATGCGACAATCTTCGCATTCAGCCAGATGGCGTTCCAGCTCCCGGCAGAGTTCTTCTTGCAGGGTGCCATCCACATAATCGGAAAGTGTACTGAGTAAATCACGACACGCAGGTGTGGGTGTCATCGAAGGTTCTCCTCTCTCAGTCGTTCCCCAAAGTAAACCGATAATTGTTCCCGTAAATGGAGGCGGGCGCGCAGCAGGCGCGTCTTCACCGTAGTCTCGGTCAGCCCCAATGTCTCTGCCGTTTCGCGAATGGAGAGGCCCTCGATGTCGCGCAGCAAGAAGACAACACGCAATTTTTCCGGCAAAGTACGAATCGCCTCATCCAGCGCCTGACGGGATTCGGCAGAAAGCAGGTCGCTTTCGGGCAGGCAGCACCAATCGGTCAGTTGAACGGGCAGGGGAACGTTTTCATCGTCGTCTGCGACGCTCTCGTCAATTTCGACCTGGGGTTTACGCCGCCGAATTTGCATGAGCGCTTCGTTGACGGCAATGCGGTAGAGCCAGGTCAACGGATTGGAGCGGCCTTCAAATTCAGGGAGGGACTGCAAGGCTTTCAAGAAGGTATTTTGTAAAACATCTTCGGCGTCTTGTGGGTCGCCGAGCATTTTAAGCGCCAGGCGATAGATCGGTGCCGAGGCCAGGTCGACGAGACGGGCAAACTCGGCTCGATCGCCGGCGCGCAACGCTTCAACTGAAATTTCGGACGTTTCGTTGGTTACCATTTAGATGCGTTCCTCACAAAAAAGTCACAGCCGCTCCGAGTATAACCGATAAATCCCAGCCGGTGAAAATGGGATGAATGTCTTTGCATTTCAGTAATTTTGATACTGGAAAACATAGTCTGTTATCAGTAAGATGCGGCAAATGCTGGAATCATTACGTCAAATTTCGTTTTTTCAGGATTTCACCACCGAGCAGCTGAAATTGCTCCAGTCGGTCTTTGAGGCCTACCAATGTCCGCCTGGTGTAACCATTATTCGGGAGGGAGAGCCAGCTGAGTATCTTTACATTATCTTGCGCGGCAAAGTGAAGGTACAATACAAGCCTTATGATGGCTCGCTCATTACGCTCACGCACCTGAAAGAGGGAGATGTGTTCGGCTGGTCGGCTGTGATTGGCAGTTCCACTTACACCTCCAGCATTGTAAGCGAAGAAGAGATAGATGCCATTCGAGTGCGGGGCGATGATCTGCGGCAAATTTGCCTGGAGGAGCCAGAAACCGGCCGGGAGGTGCTGGATCGCCTGGCCCAAATGGTTTCTTCGCGCTGGTGGAATGCTCGCGAACAGGTGAACTCGATGCTGAGCGAGGGAATGAAGAAGCCCCGCCAGCAAAAAAACGACTCCACCTCTCGCCGCGTCACCTCCGCATGACGGTTAGGCCATTGGCTCTCTCGCCAAAGGCGCTTGGGGGTACTGACCAATAGCCTTCTTGCAAGGAACCAATTCAACCTTTTGGCTGCTGAGATCATTCAGCAAAGTGAAGGCACCGACTTTGACGAATGGCACAAACCTTTCGCCAAATTCGTGGAATTCGATGCAAAAAATTGGCAGATTTCCAGATTCTGCAACAGTTTGAATCCCCTCAATTAGAAGAGAAACCCTGATTTCTGGTGTCATTGCAAGCCGCTACAGGCAGCGAAGCAACTCCGCGCAAACAGGAGACTGCCTCGCAGTGACGCAGCAACGTGTGGGCGCCAAAACAAGTCAACAAAATTATTGAGCAGTTGAAAGTTATTTGTCAGGAACTTCGTGTTATAGTGAACATAGAAAGTTGGACCATCTACGGAGGCCGTGATGTCCTTTCAGTTAGCAAAACCAATTCGGTATGCCATTTTGGGGATGCTCTTTGGCATTCTATTCCCCCTGATTGCCAGCGCGATCAGCCTGCTAAAAAGCGGCAATCCCTTTTCTCTAAGCGGCCTGCTCCATGCACAAGGGAGCGACCCCGTGCTCTGGGTAACCGACAGCGCCCCTTTCATTTTAGGTGTGCTGTTCTATATTTTGGGGATACGCGATGAACGCCTGGCAACGATCAACAACCGTCTGGAAAAACTGGTACAGGAACGAACCCTGGCCTTGGAGAAAATCAACGCCCGGCTGGAAGCCGAAATTTGCCAGCGCCGCGAAGAAGAGAGCCGCATCGAAAACGCCAAAAAAGAATGGGAAACCACTTTCGACGCGGTCAAAGATCCGATCGTGCTCTGCGACGAAGGCGGCATCGTCACCCGTTGTAACCGCGCCTTTAGCGAACGGATAGGCCTGCCCTTTGCCCAGGTGATCGGCCAACCCCTGTCGGCCCTTTTGTTTGAACAGCCGCCCAGCACGTTTTCGGTGAAAAACCTGGAAGGCGAACAGGAACTTCCTCGCCTGGGTGGCTGTTATGCAATCGCCCTGTCCACGCTGGCTATGAGCGATAAGGGGCGGCAAAATATTCTGGTATTCCACGATATTACCAGCCGTAAACAAATCGAAGCCGAGATTTTGCGCCAGAAGCAATTTTTTGAATCTCTCATCCTGCATAACCCGGCAGCCATCGTCGTTCTGGATGAAAATCAGCGCATCACCGCCTGCAATCCTGCCTTCGAGGCTCTCTTCGGCTATCAACAACATGAGATCCTGAGTCAAAACCTGGATGATTTGATTACCACCCCTGAAACCCAGGCAGAAGCCATTGGCTACACCCGCCAGGCCCTCAACAGCGCCGCCCGCGGCACGGGCAGGCGCAAGCGAAAGGATGGTTCACTGGTAGATGTGGCCTTCCTGGGCGTGCCGGTACACATCAACGGCCAGAAAATCGGTGCGCTGGCCATTTACACCGATATTTCCGACCTCGTCCGCGCCCGCCAGGCCGCCGAAGAGGCCAACCGCGCCAAGAGTGAATTCCTCGCCAACATGAGCCACGAGATCCGCACACCGATGAACGGCGTGATCGGCATGCTGGAACTGGCGCTGGATACCCCCCTCAACGCGGAACAAAAAGATTACCTCACCGTTGCCCTGCAAAGCGCCGAAGCCCTTTTGACGCTGCTCAACGACATTTTGGATTTCTCGAAGATCGAAGCCGGGCGCCTCGAGCTGGAAACCATTGACTTCGAGCTGCGCAAAACAGTCGAAGATGTGGCCTACACGCTGGCCAAACGCGCCGAAGACAAAGGCCTGGAATTGATCTGCCTGGTGCACCCTGATTTGCATTTGCGCCTGCGCGGTGACCCCACTCGTCTGCGGCAAGTTCTGGTCAACCTGGTAGGGAACGCGATCAAATTCACTCACCAGGGCGAAGTGGTCCTCCGCGCCGAGCCAATTCACACCAGCGAAACCCATGCCACCATCCGCTTCTCCGTGCAAGATACCGGCATCGGCATCCCGCCCGATCGCATCAACGCGATCTTTGAGCGTTTCACCCAGGCTGATGGCTCAACCACCCGCAAATATGGCGGAACCGGCCTCGGGCTGGCCATCAGCCGGCAGTTAATCGAATTGATGGGCGGAAAAATGCACGTGGAATCCGAAGTCGGCAAAGGCAGCACTTTCTCCTTTGAAATCACCTTTGAGCGGCAGCTGGGGAAGACATCTTCTTTCCCCACCGGCGCGCTCAAAGATGTACGCGGCTTACATGTGCTGGCCATTGACGACAACGCCACCAACCGCATGGTGTTGGAGAAAATGCTGCAAACCTTCGGCTGTCGCGCCGTCATGGCCGCTTCGGGAGCCGAGGGCCTCGCCACCCTGCGCCTGATGGAACAGGCCGGCGATCCCTTCGACGCGGTCTTGCTGGATATGCAAATGCCCGAAATGGACGGCGAACAAACAGCCCGCGCCATTCGCAGCACCGCCCTGAACCAGCAACCAGGCATCATCGTGCTGACCTCCATGGGGCAGCGCGGCGACGCGAAACGCCTGGCCCAAATCGGCTGCGATGGCTACCTGATTAAACCGGTCAAACAGCGTGTGCTCTACGAAGCCCTGGCCACCCTGGAACAAAAAGGCCCCAAAACATCCACTGCTCCTCTCAACGCTGCTCTGCCTTCTCCCGAAAAACAACCCAGTCACTACAAAATTTTGCTGGTCGAAGACAACCCCATCAACCAGAAACTGGCCATTGCTCTCCTGCAAAAAGCGGGGTATCAGGTTGAAGTCGCCGAGACCGGCTTGCAAGCCGTGGAAAAAGTCACCAGCCAATCCTATCACGCCATTTTGATGGATGTGCAAATGCCCGATATGGACGGCTACGAAGCAACCCGTCTCATCCGCCAGCAAGAAGGCGAAACACAGCACATTCCCATCATCGCCATGACTGCCCATGCCATGCAAGGTGACCGCGAACGTTGCCTGGCAGCCGGCATGGACGATTACATCTCCAAACCCATCAAGCCCGAAATCCTGTTCACGACGTTGGAAAGATGGCTTCTGGAAAATTCAGCCGGCCTGGATGCGGCGCGCTCCGCCCTCCCCTCCGCCGAAGCCCCAGGCCCGGCCGTAGAAAACGATGCGGGCTTCTCGCCTTTCTCTTCGCTGCCGCCCATCGACATCGCCGGCGCCATGCCCCGCTTCATCTACGATGAACAATTCTTCGCCGAGATGTGTCAGGAGTTTGTGCAAAGCTTCGATCAGCGCCTGCACGACCTGACCCGCGCCGCCCAAAACGGTGATGCCCTGACCTTCGGCCGCCTCGGCCACAACCTGAAAGGCGCCGCCGCCAATTTCAACGCCCAACCCCTCACTCAAGTGGCGCTAGAAATCGAAACAAAAGGGGCAGCAGGAGACCTCTCCACTGCGCCCCTTTTGCTGACCGCTCTGGCAGTTGAAATGAATCGGCTAAGAGAATTTTTGCTGGAGCGCGGCATCACAAAACGCGAAGCCACCTCAGCAGATTGATCAGGCGCCTCGCCCGCTAAAGTAGCGGTAGAGCAACAAACCACCAGCTAAAATCAACGCAGTTGCCCAGAGATAATTGAGCACATCACCCAGCGAGGCCGCCAGGAGCACCCCCATGAGCCCCAAAATTCCCGCCGGCCAATACGCCCAACGCATGCCGGTCAGTAACGCAACGGCCAGGAACGTGAGCGCCATCCCCAGGAAAAGCACCCCCGCCGAAAAATCGCCTTGCTCCGGCAACAGAGTCACCACCGCCAGGGTGAGCAACACGCCAGCCGGAAGGATCGCCCACCAGCGGGAAGGCCGTTCCATGAGATAGACGATCACAAACGACAGACCAATGCCGCCCAGGAAAACCGCGCCGCCAAATTCATCCCACGGCCGGGGGAGCAAAATGGTCACCCCCAAAGCCAGCAACGTCATCCCGGGGAAGGCTGCCCACCACTGGTTATTGACCAGCATCGAGAGGAAGGCCGCGCCCGCCAACAGAAAAAGGCCACCCCAAAATAGTTCCGAAGCATTGCGCAAATAGCCCAGGGTCTGCAAAAGCAGCAACCCCCCGCCCAACAAAAGCATAATCCCCAGCACAATCCGAAAGTCAAAGCGTCGCATCGCAGGCTCCTTTTACCGAATGCGAATTTGGGCCGCGCCGGCGTCTATTTTCAAATCCACAGCGTTGGGCGCGGTATCAAAATCAGGCGACTGGTACACGCCCTGGCGATAAGGGAAGCGGGTTTCATCCACCGACACG
>DAOUAN010000123.1:0-13219 GCA_034433385.1 Anaerolineales bacterium
CACCCAAACGCTCAGTGCCTACGAAAACGATCAAATCGTCTTTCAAACCAAAATCTCCTCCGGCATCCCCGGCGGGCAGAGACGCGCCTCCGAACTACCGACCACCACTCCAACCGGAACGTTTCACATCCAGGAAAAAATGCCCTCCAAGCATATGGGAAACGGCAACCTGTTCGCCGATGCCGATGATTACGAATTACCCGGCGTCCCCTGGACGTGCTTTTTCACCGAGGCTGGACATGCTTTTCATGGCACCTACTGGCATGAAAATTTTGGCACGCCGATGAGCCATGGCTGTATCAACATGCGCACCCCCGAGGCCAAATGGCTTTTCCGCTGGGCGCTGCCGCCCCACACACCCGATGCCGTTTTTAACCGCGGCTATGGGACGACGGTCAACATCCATTACTGATGCCTGAACTGATTTGGTCTGGAAAACAGCGAAACGACATCCCCTCTGGTGGGCAGATGAACACCCCCTCGCTGTATACCGAGGCGATCATCTACCCTCAGGGCCAGGGCTATCCCCAGGCGCATCCCGAGAACCGCCTCATCTTCGGCGATAACCTGGCGGTGATGCGAGCTTTGCTGCCACAATTTGAAGGACGCATCACCCTCATTTACGCCGATCCACCTTTCTTCACCAACCGAAAATTCCACGCCCGCATTGGCCGCGACGAAGATTCGCGCAAACCAGCCGATTGGATGCTGGCGGAGGGCTATCACGATGACTGGCCTGACCTGGATTCCTACCTGCAATTTCTCTACGAGCGTTTACAACTCATGCATCGCCTGCTCGCCCCGCATGGCACGCTCTATCTGCACCTGGATTGGCACGCCGACGCCTACGCCCGCCTATTGCTCGACGAAATCTTTGGCCCCGAAAATCTGCTTAACGAAATCATTTGGGCCTATCATGGCCCCTCGCCCATCCGGCGCGCCTTCAATCGCAAGCACGATACCATTCTGGCCTACGTCAAAAGCCAGGACTACATCTTCAATACCGATGCGGTGCGCGAGCCGTATCACCCCTCCACGGTCAAGACCTTCGCTTCATCACCCAAAGCTGGCTTTGGCAAGATTCCCGATCTGGCGCGTGGCAAAGTGCCGGAAGACTGGTGGTATTTCCCCGTCGTGGCGCGCCTGCACCGTGAGCGCACTGGCTATCCCACCCAAAAGCCTGAGGCCCTGCTAGAACGCATCATCCTGGCCTCCTCCAACGCGGGCGATTGGGTGGCCGACTTTTTCTGCGGATCGGGCACCACGCCCCTGGTTGCGGCGCGACACGGGCGCAAATTCCTGGCTGGCGATGTGACCTGGCGAGCGATTCACACCACCCGTAGCCGGTTGACCGTTTCCCCGGCCCCCTTCACCCTCGAGCGGGATTCCGTTAACGATCTCCCCCTGCATGCTCTCCCCTCCGAAGCGATCCAGGTCCTGCCTGACCGCGTGATCTTAAACCCCGGCGTGGCTGAACATCTGGCGGTGGATTATTGGGAGGTGGATCCAGCCTGGGATGGGACCATCTTTCGGAGCGCGGCCCAGGCTGCTCGTCCGGTGCGAAGCGGGGGGATTCCGCTGGAGATAGAAATCAAAACCGGACGCAGTGTCTGCATCCAGCTGGTGACGATCTACGGTCAGCAATATCTTTACACATCCAGCCGATAGCCAACGCCGCGGATGGTTTTCAGGAATTTGGGCATGGCCGGGTCCACTTCGATGGCACGGCGTAGCCAGGAGATATGTACGTCGAGCGTGCGGGTATCGCCGGTATAACTGGTATCCCAAACCTGGCGGAACAGAGTTTCGCGTTCGACCACTTCTCCCCGATGTTCCAGTAAAATGGTAAGTAATGTTACCAGGCGGGGGGTGAGTTTGGTGCTTTTGCCCAGGCAGCGCACCCGGCGATGTTCGATATCGAGGTGAATGGGGCCTACATGCAGGATGGTTTTTCCATCTTCTGGCAATAAGGGTTGAATGCGGTTAACCAGTTTTTGGACGGTAAACGGTAAGACCAGCACAACATTGGCTATTTCTTTTTCCTGGCTGATCTGGCTACCGGGTGGCAGAATCAAGATAATAGGGAGTTTAGGGTCGCGCTCGCGAATGGACTGGCAAATTCGCAGTCCACTGCTACGCAGGGAGGCCGCGTTGACGATAATCACACTGGGGCTGACGTGTTTGAGCAGAGCGAGGGCCGTACTGCCATTTTGGGCAGTTTCAACGTCAAATCCCTTCTTTTGTAGGGCAGGAACAAAAGAAGGGATTTCAGTATGTCGGCCTTCGATGACCAGGAGCACGGGATTGGACATAGATTTGAATAAGAACTGTTCTTTACACCAGGGAAGCGCACGGGAATTTCAAAGGCGCGCTGCCTGGCGACCAGGATTTGTTAAGGTTTTTTGTATTATACACTGAATCAATCTCTGCGCCCTCCGCCGATGGTACTAAATCGTTCCTGATGTTTCGCCATCTTCAGAGCGTAAGAAAAAAGGCTAAAGGCTGGGGAGCACTAAAAGGTTGTGGGTAAGATGGAAAACAGGGAAACGGCTAGTGTCATTGCGAGGGGCGTCAGCCCCGAAGCAATCCATCCATTCCTTGCCGACCAGGAGATTGCTTACCCCTGCGGAGCACAGGTCGCCGCTTTTGGCGGCTCGCAATGACACAAAACGGCGTTTTTCGCCCACAGCGTCATTTCTCAAGGCACTGGCCAAATGAGCATCCATCCACCGCTCACACCTGACTAACAACTTTTTCGCGCACCCAAAAGGCTGTTTTTTTCTTGACATGCACAAATAGGTCTGATAAAATCGGCGGGCTAAAACGATGCGGGGTAGAGCAGTGGCAGCTCGTCGGGCTCATAACCCGGAGGTCGCAGGTTCGAGTCCTGCCCCCGCTACTGAGTGCAAGTCGAAACCGCCAGGCTTCTCCATAAAGGAATGGCCTGGCGGTTTTTGATTGATGGACAAGGGGATGGAGCGGCTTTAGTTCACTGATCAGCAAGATACTGACGTATCATTAACGCGGCGGTGGCGCCCTCGCCCGCAGCAGACGCCGCCTGTTTGGTCGAACCCGCCCGCACGTCGCCCGCGGCGAACACGCCGGGCAGCGAGGTCATCAGCGTCTTGTCGGTGACGACAAAGCCCCAGGCATCCAGTTCCGCTTTGCCTTTGAGCAGGTCGCTGTTGGGGGAAAGACCAATGAAGACGAAGATGCCGTCGTATTTCCATTCCTTGCGCTCGCCCGTGGCGCGGTCTTCGACAATGACCGCGTCCAGTTTGCCATTTTTCACGCGCAATTCTTTGACGGCGTGATGGAGCGTCACCGACATGTTCGGCTTTTCCGCCACCTTATCTTGCAGAATCTTGCTCGCTTTCGCAGTCCCGTTAAATTCAACAATGTCCACCTGGCTGGCAAATTTGGTCAGGAACAAGCCTTCCTCGAACCCGCTGTTGCCGCCGCCGATGACGAGCAGTTTTTTGCCTTTGTAGAACGCCCCGTCGCAGGTGGCGCAAAAGTGGACGTTAACGCCGATTAACTCGTCCTCGCCAGGGATTCCAAGACGGCGATAGCGCGCCCCCGTGGCGAGCAAAACCGCCTTCGCTCCGTACTCGGATCCGTCGGCGGTGCGCACGCAAAGATACTGCCCGTCCCGCTCCACCGAGACCACCTCCTGCGCCTGCAAAATCTCCGTGCCGAATTTCTGCGCCTGACGGCTGAGCCGCGCCGCGAACTCCGCCCCAGGGACGCCCTCATCGAAGCCGGGGAAGTTATCCAGCGTTTGGGTGATGCCCGCCTGTCCGCCCAGCCCCGCCTTTTCGATGACGAGCGTGTCCACGCCTTCGCGTGCCAGATAGGTCGCCGCGGTCAAGCCCGTCGGTCCGCCGCCGATGAGGATGGCGTCGTAGAACGTCCGTTTGGCGCGGGTCTGCATCCCCAGTTTTTCCGCCAGTTGCGCGTTCGAGGGTTCGACCAGCACGCTGCCATCGGGGAAAATGATGGTAGGGATGCTGCGCATTCCGTGGTTGACTTTCTCGACGAATGCCATCGCTTCGGGGTCAGCGTCCACGTCCACGTAGGCATAGGGGACGCGCTGTTCGCCGAAGAATTGCTTGGAGCGTTTGCAGTCGGGGCACCAGCCCGTGCCGTAGAGGGTGATGATGTCAGGGGTCAAGCGAGAGTCGGTCATGGTCGAAATTTCCTTTTGGTAATGTCCATCTTTGGCATTCCCATTTTGGGCGCCATCATCAAGACCATAGTGAAAACGAGGATTGCGACGACACCAGCGATGACTGCATTTAGAATGTTCATTTTATTCTCCTTTGGATTGGTTTCTTGCTGAACGGATAGCCACCCAAAGGATTTCTCTTACCTGTTTGTAAAAAATAATAGCGCAAGTCTTGGGAGACTTGCGCCACTGGCGCTACGCTGCGTTCAACACAATCTTTTCCAACACCTTATACTCCTCCCGACAATCGGGACACATCTCCAGGTGATGCTGAACCAGCGGCATCAACTTGCTGACATCCTCACCGCGCGCCGCGAGTTCCACGAATTCATCGAGCAGGGCATAGACTTCGTCGCAGGTCAATTCCTGCTCCTGCGTATGCGTCAGCATGGTCATCATCTTCCGCATCTTCTCGGACGCTTCGTTTTGTGTGGCAGGCGCTTTCTTGCGCGGCGCGCCAAATAGCCGCTTGATGTACTGATAAAGGTTCATAGTAAATTCCTTGTCAAAGGATAGCATTCGACGGTCATCTTCTTACCCTCCGCTTTCCTCGAAAACAGACAGAACTTCCTGCGGCGTCAAGCCATCCTTCTCCAGCCGTTTCTTCAACCGCAGCCGCGCGTCGTGCATCATCTTGTACAGCGCGTTGCGATTCGTCCCCAACCGCCGCGCGGCTTCTTCCAACGGAAAGCCCTCCATCACCGCCATCAACGCCTGACGCTGCTTCTCGGTCAGCTCTTCCATGATGATGCGGTTGACGCGCTTCATCATCTCCGCTTGCGAGACCTGCTCTTCGGGGCTTGCCTGACCGTCGGGCAGTTCGCGGTACGATGTGTCGCCGCCTTCCTCGTTCATCTCCATTTCGGGCAGGGGGGCTTCCCGCCAACGGGCGCGGCGCAGCTCGGTCAGCGCGGCGCGAACCGCAATCTTGTGCGCCCAGGTGGTGAACTGACTGCGCCCCTCGAAAGTATCCAAATATTCCAGCACACGCACGAGCGTCTCCTGAACCACCTCTTCGGTCAGCGCTTCGGATTCGGGGCTGTTGGGGTCGAGTCTGCCCGCGATGGCGTAGGGCAAGCCACGCAAAATGATGGCACGCAAATCTTCCAGCGCCTGCGCCTGTCTCTCTCCGCCTGCGCGCAAATCAGCAAGCCATTCTTCGTTGGTGCGTTTATCCATAGCATGATTATAAGTCAAGGTAATCCTTTCACCGCGAGGCTTATCTAAGAGTAGCGCGACATTTTGCGCTTTAACAAATTAATCAGGCAATGAAGTTCTCAAAAACGGCAATCACGTTCTGCTGGTTTTTCTGCGTCATCTTGGCTGAATACCCTGCCGAGAACATGCCGCACAGTTGTGCGCGCGCCAGCAAGAATTTGCCGACCTGAATACCCGTGTCTTCATCATCTCGTTTGGGACCTTTCCAGGCGTTCAGCAGTGGATCAAGGAAGTCTGCTTGTCTTTCACCGTCCTTCTCGACCGTGACCGCGTCGCCTACAACGCCTACGGGCTGGAGCGTTCCCGCCTGCGCTCGTGGCATCCGCGCGTCGTGTGGATTTACGTCAAACGCTGGTTCCAGCGCGGCGAATTCTACGATTCGCATGGCAATGACACCACCCAACTCGGCGGAGACTTCATCGTGGACAAAAACGGCGTCCTGCGCCTGGTCTATCCCAGCCACAACCCCGCCGACCGTCCGCCTGTGGAAGCGTTATTGAAGGTGTTAGCGAGTCTGTCTTAAGAGAACGTCCCGAAGGCTCACAACCTTCGGGACGTTCTCTTTCACTCCGCGCAGCACGAGAGTTTGGCGGGGTCTTTGAAATCAATCACTTCGCCCGCGTTGGGCATGGCCAGCGAGATGCCGCCGAGGAAGCCAATGGCGAGCAGGATGCGCCAGCGCGGATCGAGAAGCAGGCGTTCTATGGCGAGCGTAAGGAAGAACAGTAACGCTTGAAGCCAGTCGTCATGTTTGTTTCCCAAAAATCTTGTGATAAGCGTCCGCGCCGAAACTGGTTTTGAGGGGCGGGGCTTCGATGAGTTTGTAGGTGCGTTGTCCCTTCTCTCGGCGGTCTGCCCGCAGGAAGAGGGCGTTGTCCATGCCTTTGGCGTGGAAGCCATGCGCCAGTTCGTACAGATGGGTGACGAAGAATACCCTGATCTTTTTCTCCAGCAAGGCAGTGACAATTTGCCGCGCAATCTCCGAGCCTTCGCGTTCGTTGGTGGCGGCAAATGACTCATTGAACAGCACGATGGCGTGCGGCGTCAGACTATCCACAATCTGGCTCATTCTGCCGAGTTCCTCGTCGAACTTGCCGCTGGTCATCGTGCTGTCTTCCTCCCGTTTGTAGTGTGTGAACAGCCCTGTGCAGAGGCTGGAGCGAAACGACTCGGCGGGAACGAACATGCCGCACTGCATCATCAACTGTGCCAGCCCAATGCTGCGCAGGAAAACGGATTTTCCGCCCTGATTGGCGCCCGTGATGATAATCAGGTCTTTGCCGTCGGCGTTGACCGTGTTGCCGACGACCTTTTTCTTCATGGTCAACGCCAGGGCGGGGTCGTACAGCCCCGTGAAGGCGTGCTGTCTCGCCTCCGCAGGCGCGGGGTCGGGAAAGGTAATCGGCTCTTCCAGTTCCGCCAGCCGTTCGGCAAGATTCAGAGCGCCGATATAAAACGCCAGTTCGGTTCTCAAGACGTTGAAGAAATTGTCAATGTGGTCAGCGGATTGTCCCGCCGCGTCCGCGACCAGGTTGAGGCCCTTGTCCCGTAACTCGCCCAATGCCCGTGCCCCAGCCTCATCGCGGGGAGCAATTGTGTAAGAATAGATTGGGGATTTGCGCGAAAAGACGCGCTTCAACCAGGACTCTTCGGCGTTGGGCTTACGAAGCACGTAATTCACGCCTTCGTTCCCGTTCCCCAATTCGGCGCTAATCAGGACGCCGCGTTTGAAGCGCAACGTCTTGAGATGTTCCTCCACGACGGCGAAGTATTCCTCCGTCAACTCCCGCTGAATCATAGCGAAGAAGCGGCGGAACCCCTCCGATTCAAACTCGGCCGCATGTTCGTCGGCGATGCGCTTCAACTTGCGGAGCAGGAGAACGAACATTTCCAGCATTTGCAGCGCGCCGCTCAACACGCCGCTCGGATAGCGAGTGAAGATACCCATCCAATGCCTGCGCTTTCGCTCGTTGGCTTCGATGGTGATGCTGTAAATCTCGCGGACAATAGCGGGATTTTTGAGGCAGTCTTTGAGGATGTCCTGGCGGTAACGGATGGCCTCGGGCGAATCGAGGCTGGAAAAGAGGGCTTTCATGGCCACATCGTAGAGGAATTCATCCTTGCCAGCCATCGCCTCGAACAGAACGTTCAGTTCCAGGTCTTCGGTCAACGCCTTTTCGTTGAACGGGAGTTTGGGCGCAGGCGTGAAATCGCGGTCGGGGTGCATCAGGAAGACGTTCATTCGGGGATGCGCTCCTTAATTTGCTCGTACGTCAGGCGGTGCTTCTCAGCAAGCGAGAGAGCGTATGCCAGACCATCGGCAGGCTTGCGAACGATTTTGAAGGTTCGCACGGCAGGGTTTTCAGGAACGACCGTGCTGACCATGCTGACCGTCTTTTCGCTCAGGGAGGACAACTCGTCCATGAACGTCACCCAGACGCACAGCGCGTCCAGTTCCATCACCTTGTGCATGATTTCCTTGCTCAGGAAGAGCGCGTCCTGCAGGGCGGTGGAGGCAAAAATCTCGTTCAGAATCAGGATGCTGTCGGGCGTAGCGCGGACGAGAATCTCGTGAATGCGCGCCACGTCGTCTTCCAGTTTGCCGCGCAGGTTGCGGATGTCCTCCTGCCGCTCGAAGTGCGTGTAAATCTGGTCGAAGAGAAAGAGCCGCGCCTCCCGCCCTGGCACGGGGCAGCCGAGGCTGGCGAGATAGTGCAACTGCCCGAACATGCGCGCAAAGGTGGTCTTGCCGCCCTGATTGGGACCCGAAACGACCATAATCCGCTCAGGGTCTTTGAGAGAAAAGTCATTGCAGACGACGGGCTTGTCGGTATACATCAAAGTGTGCGCCAGCGCCAAATCGAAGCCGTCGTAAACGTACACCTCGCGGCTGGCGCCCACTTGCGGGTAACAGAATTTCAGCCCTTTGTACTTTAAGTCGGCGATGAATTCAAGGTAGGCAACATAGAATTGAATTTCGCGGTCGAAGACGCGGATGGTTTCATCCACGAACTGGCTGTGTGCGGCGCAGAACTGGTCGAGGGCGGCGAAAGGCTTCGGGTAGAGCAGGGCGACGAATTCGAGGATTTTCGCTTCGATGTGATTCATGCCCGAACCCTGACGCAGGTCGGAGAGGTAACTCTTTGCCGCACCCTGCTTGAACTTCTCGAAGGTCTGCAACACCTCCACGCTGTAATCGCTCTCGCCTTCGTACCTCCGCACGCTGAACCTGCCCTCCTGGATGATGATGCAGTAGCGCACGCTCGATAAACCCTGCTTGACTTTTTGCGCTTCCTTTTGCAGGCTTTGAAAGGCGGGAGACTGGACGTACTCCGTCACATATCCGCGAAAGGACTGCAAGCCGCGTGATTGCAGCTTTGCCTGGTTCAGGTCATGTGCCAGATTGCCCACGGCTTCGCAATAGAGCAACGCCGCCTCAAGCAACCAGCCCTGCTTGTGGTGGTGAAAATCCAGTTTTTCCACCATGCCCAGATAGCGACGTGTCACCGCCATCTTTTCAGCAAAGGCATTGATAGCCGCCATCACCGCAGGGTTTTCCATGTCCCGAAAGACTTCGTGGCGGTAGAAGATGGCCTCAGCGTCGCGCAGGGGCGCGTGGAAGAACGGCTTCAGATTGTAGTCCTTTTTGCGTGCCGTAATAGCCTCGATGACCTGATCCAGATTCAGGTCGGCGAAGCATTCGGGTTGTTCGGCAGTTTCTTTTCGGGCAGCGTCTCTATCGAAAAGGATGCTGTAAAAGGTCATGATTGGGCGTCCTGTTCTCTGTTCTCAGGTTTAGGCAAACAAAAAGCCTCTACCGAGAGTGAATTCGGTAGAGGCTATCAGTCGGAGAGACGGTTATGGCGAGCCTCATCGCCAGAATAGGATAGCGTTATTTTATCACACTCTCTAGATGCCCCAATTTGCAGCCGCTGTTACTGCATCCTGCTATCCTATTTACTCCGCGCAGCACGAGAGTTTGGCGGGGTCTTTGAAATACGAAATCGCCGCAATCTTCAACGCTTCCGCCATGGTGGGATAGACGTGAATCAGGTCAATGAAATCGTCCAGCCTGGCGTGGAAACGCAGCGCCATCGCCGCTTCGTGGATGACTTCGCCCGCGTTGGGCATCACCAGCGAGACGCCTTTCACTTCCTGCGTGTCGCGGTCAATCACGATTTTGGCAATGCCATCGGTCTGATGAGTCGCCCCCGCGCGCGGGACATACTCCAGCGGAATCGTGCCGCACCAGCAGCGCACACCTGAGCCGACCACTTCTTCGTCTGTCTGCCCGACGACTGCCACCTGCGGGTCGGTGAAGATGACGCGCGGGATGACGCGATGGTCCACTTTGCGATGCGCCCCGCTCAGGGCGTTGACCGCCGCAATCACGCCATCGTGCGCGCCGACGGGCGTGGCAGGCTGGCTGTCGGTCTGGTTGCCAATCACATCGCCCGCCGCCCAAATGTTCGGGACGCTGGTCTGTAGTTCGTCGTTCACTTTCACGTAGCCGCGCTCGTCCAACGCTACGCCAACTTTGTCCAAACCAATGCCGTCCGTGTTCGGTTCGCGCCCCGTAGCGATGAGCAATTTCTGCGCGCTGAAGGTTTGCATTTTCCCGCTGACGTTTGCCGTCACTTCGATGTCGCCGTTCGCTTTTTCCGCCACGCGCATCGCCTGCGCTTCGGTGACGATGTTCACGCCTTCCTTACGGAGAATGAAGGTCAGCGCGTCGGAGACTTCGGGTTCGTAGCGCGGCAGAATCACCTGACTGCGCTCCAAAATCGTGACCTTCACGCCGAAGCGGTGGAACATCTGCCCCAGTTCGAGCGCGATGTAGCCCGCGCCGACGATGATGAGCGACTCGGGCAATTCGGTGAGTTCCATGCCTTCGTTGACGGTCAGCAGGTCGGAGGTCAGGTACGGGACGCGGTCGAGTCCTTCGATGTCCGGCATGACGGGGCGCGTCCCTGTCGCGACGAGAATCTGGTCGCCGCTTAATTCGGCATTTCCCACGCGGACGGTGTGCGCGTCCACCAGTTCGGCTTTGCCTTCAAAGACTTTGATGTTGTCGTCATCGGTGATGATGGATTGATATTTCTTGCCGCGATAGACTTCGACGACTTCCTGTTTTTGGGCGATGAGTTCGGCGAAGTTGACGTCCATTTTGACGGGCGCCAGCCCAGGGTAGCGCGGATGCGCCGCTTCCCAGACGATGCGCGCCGCTTCGATGAGATTCTTGCTCGGCAGGCAGCCGCGATTGACGCAGGTTCCGCCGAGCGTGCGCATTTCGGTCATGGCGGCGGTCTTGCCCAACTCCGCGGCGCGGATGGCGGCGGCAAAGGCGGTCGAGCCTGAGCCGAGAATAACCAGGTCGAATTTATTTTCCATTGGCAGTATCTCCTAAAAAAGTACTGCGACATTTATGTCGCAGTATGCGAGATAAATCCCCTGCGGGGACGATGTCTCGCGGTACGTTCGGTACGCGTTACGCGCGCTCGCTGACAAGGTGGCAGACGCAATGCTTGCCGTCCACGTCATCGGTGGGGAAGGTCAAGCCCAAGGCGTGCAAGTCGCGCAACTCGCGCTCCAACCGCTGCAATTCACGGATGCGCTCGGCGATTTCATCGGCTTTGCGCGCCAGCCGTTCCAGCAGAACGCGGCAGGGCGCTTCGCGGCGCTCGCGCAGGGCAAGGATTTCGCCGATTTCGTCCAGCGACAAATCCAGCCGCCGCGCGCCCGCCACCAGCCGCAGACGTTCCGCGTCGCGCTCGTCGTACTGGCGATAATTGTTCCCGCCGCGCGCGGGCGGAGGCAGCAAGCCGATTTCTTCATAGTAACGAATCGTCTTGGCGGAGACGCCTGTGAGTTTTGCCAGTTCTTGAATTTTCATGTTATCTCCGTACTGCGACCTTCAGGTCGTGAAAAAGGCGAAATAAATTTCGCTCTATGGCGTACTGTAAAAGGCGGTATGAATTGAGTCTACACCTTCCAGCAACTGGAAGGTCAAGTCTTTTGACTATCCTTTTCCCCCAGCCCTCCAATGATTTGGGCAGTAACCGCGTAGTAGTAGTTGGCGTTTTCTAACGCCAACTGGCGCATAAGAGCATGTGTCCTATGCGGTAGCGTGAGTTTCATCTCGCATTTTCAGGCGACATGAATTCCCATTCGGGGACGATGTGTCGCTCTGTACGGAGAAACTGTGTAACACTACCTCGTAAGAAATCAGCAAGGCTGGAATTCATCAGTGATGATGAATATAGACAAGCCTCTGCTCAAATCCCTGCTTATCATGGCGGACATCATTGAGGCGCGTGATCCATACACGGGCGGTCACGTCTGGCGTGTGTCGCAGTTCGCCAAACTGCTGGCAACCAAAATCGGATTGTCCGAAGAGGAAGTCATCAAAATCAGCATCGCCGCCTACCTGCACGATATGGGCAAGGTCGGCATCCCCGATGAAATCCTGAAAAAAGCCTCCGCCCTGAGCGAAGCGGAATTCACCGTCATCAAAACGCATCCGTCCATCGGCGCCAAACTGCTGAGCGGACATCCACTGGCGGAGATGGTCATCTCCGCGGCAAATGACCACCACGAGCGAGTGGACGGCAAGGGCTATCCGCGTGGATTGAGCGGCGAACAACTCTCGCTAACTGCCCGCATCGTCAGCATTGCAGATGCTTTCGATGCCATGACCAGCGTTCGTCCCTATCGTAAGGGCATGTCGGTCGAGCAGGCTTTATGTCGGCTTGAGGAAGGCGCTGGAACCCAATTCGATTCAGAACTGGTGGGTCACATGTGTGAATTGGGTCGCGCAGGCGACGTCGGCGTGGCGAAAGTCGGTGAATTGACGCAGAATGGCTATGCCGATCGTGTTTTTTTCGTATAGCCGATGAGCTGTGGCAGGGTAACCCCCGGTCTGCGCGAGGCAGGTGAAGCGTTGTCAATCCCTTCCAGGAACGCTAAAAAACGTGCCTGCAGCGCTCCGTTAAGCGTTTGAGTCAACGACCGTCTGGCGGGCGGGAAGATTGATGCCGACGTGCCGCCTGTCCATTGCCTCGAACAACAGGAGCATGAGAAGGCTGATGCCGCAATTCAAGAGAATCAAGTTCATGCCATCTTGAAGCAGGATGTGTACGCGCGTGGCTTGACTGATGGGAAGCACAGACTGGAGAAAATCGAGCGTGGGGTTGCCGTTGGGATAGAGCCTTCCGCAAATGCCGGACAGATAAGTGAGTTCGTTGCCGATGCCTGTCCAAACGATGTGGCTGTTTTCCACCAGCAGGATGGCGGCGGTGGTCAAACCGCCAAAAATGACCGCCGCCAGCACAGCCTGTGTGGAGAGGGACGTGCGTCTGGCGGAACGCTCCGCCAGACGCCGGACAAGCGCGCTCCCCAGCCAGACCGCCAACAGGAGCGGAATCAACAGGATGAACGCATCCCTCCACCAGGTCGAAACCGGCGGGAAGGTAATCGGACTGCGGGTATAACCGTTTTGATGCCACTCGCTGAGCCACAGTACGCTGCCGCATGCGACAAAGAGCGCCAGGGTTGTTTTCTTGAGCACTGTATGGAGCGTCATGTCATCCTCACAGGGCGGCTAGTACCTCAACTTGATTAAGTTGTAGGGTAAAGATAAGAACCTATCCGAAAAATAATTGAAAGCGGAGACGAAACCTGATAGAAAAGGGTTTGCGAAAATCCAATCTAAAAGGTAACGTCTCCATGACAAAGGATAGCACAAAATCGAACAATCATTACACCATTCCTGGC
>DAOUAN010000124.1:0-23593 GCA_034433385.1 Anaerolineales bacterium
TGCGTTCCTTGGATGAAATTCTGCCCATTTTGCGGTAAACTTTCCATAGGCTCTGCTCCTGGTATTGGGATTCGGTTTACCTTGTTATACCAAAGGAGCAGAGCCTTTTTTCCCCAGAGATCTGGGTAATCACCAGAGGGGCCAAAGCGCTTTTTACTCCTTACCCCACGCTCACCTGCCAGGTGGGAAAGCCTTCCTGCTCCAGCAGATAGCGGCGATAAGACTGCCGCATTTGTTCAGAACTTTGGAAGAGGCTCGGCAACTGCGAGCGATAAGCCTCCACCGCATCCAGCCAGGACCTCAGGCCAGCTTCGCTGATCTCGTGGAGTTGCTTGTGCATCCCGGCGGTGTGGACGGTCAGATCGGCGGGATGATCAAACAAGTAAGGCAGGTCGGCGAGATAAATCAGGGGGCGAGATAACCGCTCGGCGGCGCGGCGAACCAGCCAGTGGTCCACGTGCGAGCCGATGCCCAATTGACAGGCAACCCGGTCCTCGGCGTGGAGTCGCGTCTTGAGCAGTACGGCCATACGTTCAGGGAGTTCCCGATCCGCTGGATGAGGGGAGACGAAGACATCCTGCGGGTAAAGCGATTCTCCTTGGAGATCGCGCCGGTAGATACAGTCTAGAAAATCAAAATGAACGGCACGAACAGCGAGGCGGGTGGTCGCGGCCAGGTCTTCCAACCGACGCAGGCGGACGGTCTCGGTCGCACTGGTAAATCCCCACTTTTCGTGCAGTTGACGGGCAAAGTCGGAAACGGATTCGTCCGGCGGGAAGCCAGCCATCAAAGTCCAGACTTCGACAGGCAGCCCTTGTTGCGCCTGTTCATAGAGCCAGCCCCCCGCCGAGAGAACGGCATCATCCAGGTGAGGGGAAAGGTAAATCAAGCGCATGGAAAGCTCCGGGAAACGCAGAGGATTGGATGAGCAATCTTGCCCATGCCGTTGCCCTCTCGAAAAAGGTCAGGTACACTTAAGAATGTATCCGTGACAGGCAGCCCTTTCAGCCTGTCGCAGCGGTGACATCGGCAGGGAAGAATGCACGGGAGATTGCCCTATGGATGAGCGGCGTAAATTACCACGAAAAAACTTAATGTCCTACACTCAGGTTTTTGATTTGTACAGCGGTGCTTTGCTCGGCTACCTGGCCGACCTGAATACCCTGGGAGCGATGATCATCAGCGAGAAGCCGCTCATGGTCAACACCGAGCTCACCTTGCAGATCGAAGTGCCCGAAATCCAGGGGGTGAGCGCTAAACGCCTGAGCATTCCGGCACGCGTGGCCTGGACTCGTCCCGACGTCAGCCCGGAGTATCACACCGTCGGCTTCGAATTCAAAGAAGTAAAGCCCGAACAGGTGCAAGTCCTCGAGGCGATCATGACCACGTACGAGTTCCGCCGCGAGCGAACCACGTACCCTGAGCCTCCGCTAGACTGAATCAACGCAGCGAAAGCGGCACGGCCTGACGGAGGGGGATGCCGGTCAGATCATAGGCCATCGCTCCGGTAATTTTCACCGGCACGATCTCACCGACCTTCACCTTCCCTTCAATCATCACCATGCCGTCAATTTCGGGGGCATCGCGGTAGGAGCGCCCAAAGGAAATCTGGCGGTCGTGCCCTTCCACCAGGACATCCAGGGTCTTCCCCACGAACGATTGATTGATTTGCAAGGAAATGCCCTGCTGCAATTCCATCAGACGGGCATAGCGCTCTTCTTTTACAGCAGGCGGGATGGGGTCACCCAGCGCTTCGGAGGCCGTGCCCGGCTCAAAGGAAAAAGTGAAGGTGCCGACGCGGTCAAATCGCATCTGGCGGACAAAATCCAGCAACGTTTCAAATTCTTCTTCCGTCTCCCCAGGGTAGCCGACGATGAAGGTGGTGCGGATGGCCAAGGCGGGCATGGCTGCGCGCATTTTCTCCAGGGTGCGGTATACCCAATCCACATTGGAGGGGCGGCGCATGCGATAAAGCGTCTTGGGATGGGCATGTTGCAGAGGCATATCCAGGTAAGGCAAGATGACCGGGTGACTGGCCATCACTTCAATCAAACGATCGGTGACGTAGCCAGGGTAAGCATACATCACCCGAATCCAGTTCAGCCCCGGGGCGGTGCGATCCGCCACCTCGGTCGCCAGGCGTTCCAACAGCGTGGCCAGGCCCTCTTTTAGCCCCAAATCGTGACCGTAATCGGTGGTATCTTGAGCGATCAACACCAGCTCGCGCACCCCCAGGTCGCGCAGACGCCGCGCCTCATCCAGGATCACTTCCAGCGGGCGGCTGACCGCCGTGCCCTTAATCAACGGGATGGCGCAAAAAGCGCAGGGACGGCGGCAGCCATCGGCGATTTTCAGGTAGGCGCTTGCCCCGGCCAGGGAGGCGCGCAGGGTGTCCTTTTCATCCGTCCCCACGGTGACGGCCTCATCGGGCAGGTGATAGAGCGGCTGTGGATGCGGGCTGGCGCGCAATTGCCGCACCAGCTGAACGATGTCCATCCAACGGCGCGTGCCCAACACGCCATCAATGCCTGGCACCTGCGCAGCCACCTCGGCGCCGTAACGTTGCGTCAGGCAACCGGCGGCAATCAGCACCTGATCTGGTCGCTTGATGGCAGCCAGCTTGCGCAATTCATTGAACGATTCTTCTTTTGCCGGGCCAATAAAACCGCAGGTATTGACGATCAACACGCTGGCCCGCGCCGGATCTGCTACCGGGCGATAACCATCCTGCATCAATAGCTGCGCCATCGAGTCAGAATCCACTGTATTTTTGGCACATCCCAACGAAACCAGATGAAAAGTATTTTTAGACACAAAAACCGTCCTAAGGTCGAATAGTCGGAGTAGGGGAAGGTGTGCGCGTGGCACTGGGCACAGGCGTGATCGTCGGCGTACGCGAAGGTGTGACGACGGGGGTCAGCGTGGCCGTTGGCGAGGGAGTCAGCGTGGGCGTCATCACGCCGCTCACCGTGTAAAGCACATTGACCACCTCTCCAACCCCACCAAGCAGGCCCATATCCTGGCCGTTATACGTGACGCGCAGGGCCGCGCCGTTACCGGTCAACACCGCCACCTGGCTGAGCGCCTCAAACGGATACACCGAGCCAGGCGTGACCCGTCCCTCGAAAGCCAGCTTCCCATCCACAAACACGCGCATAAAAGTCCGCTCCAGGGCGACAATGTTCACCAACACGTTGACGTTGACTGGCAAAGTCGGCGTCTCCAACGTGGCCAGCGGCGTTTCCTGCGTGGGCAAAGGCGTGTCGGCAGCCGGGATGAGCGTCACCTCCTGCGTGAAGGTCGGTGCGACCATCTCGGCCAGCACCTGGGGGATCGAAGGGGCGGTCGGCAAGGGGCTTTGTCCTGGCGGCGAGGCAAACAGGCGTCCCAACCCCCAAATGGCCAGCGCCCCCAACATGACCACCATGCCCAGGCCAAACAACAAGTCACCGGCGATGAAACTGCGCAAAAGCGGCAGGGTGGGGCGCAACGGCGCCAGCCCCTTGCGCGGCCTGAAGCGGTAAGGGTGACGTTGCCGATGGCGAATTTGCAACGCTTCGGCATAGCGCAGCAGCAGCGCATCCACATTCAGGTCAAGAAACGCCGCATAATTGGCCAACATCCCCCGCGTTTGCACCGGCTCGGGCAGGAGATCATCGGCGCCGTCTTCCAGGGCCTGCAAAAAGGCAGCGCGGATGTGCACATGACGCTCCACTTCCTCCAGCGTCAGGCTGAGCAATTCGCGCCGCTGGCGCAGCTCCTGGCCAATCTGGCGCAAAATCTCTTCAGCAGAAAGGTCGGCTGGCTCTGTTGGCGAAGATTCATTTTTCTCCGGAATTTGGGCCGGGTCGGCCCCCGATTGTGCCGCGCCCGGCGGGGCGGAATCCACTCCAGCGGCTTCGGGCTGCGGCGCTTCGGGCGGGAGCGGAGGCGGATTCTGACCATCGGGTGTTTTCTCCGCCCGATCCTCTTGAGGGGTGGGCAGGGCGGGTTTAGATGGCTTGCGGCCGCGACGGGCTTTGTCGCCGCGCGGGACGGTATCGGCCTGGGCAGAGGCCGGGGACAAGGGTTCGTTCTCTGCGGTGGAAGCAGGCGATCCGCCTTCAGCGGAGGAGGCAGCCGGGGGGCGGCGCGCCAGCCAGCGGGTCAGGAAAGAGGCGAGGCGGGAGGGAGAAGAGGCCGGGGCGGGCGCGGCCGGCACAGGGGGCGAATCGCCTCCCAGGCGCGGCAGCGGTCCGCGGATCTCCTCGGGCTGTTGACGGGTTGCCTGCAAAGCCAAAAGCTCGGCAAAATCCAGGCCGAGGTAGGCGGCATAGTTGCGCAAAAAGCCGCGCCCGTGCACCGCCGAAGGCAGAGCAGAATAGTCATCGGCCTCCAGCGCCTGCAGGTAGGGGAGGCGGATGCGCGTCTCTTCAGCGGCCTGTTCCAGGCTGATGCGGCGAGCGAGACGTGCTTGTTGAAGGCGTTGACCGATCGTTTCAGGCATGATTAACGCAACATCACCGGCCCCCCAGTGAGCGGGTATGAACCGGTGATGCCAGATTCAATCCAGGGTTGCGATCAGGCGGGTTGGGCCGCTTCGGGGATTTCGACGACTTCGCCTTCGCGATGGACGATGATTTTGACTTCGGGCACCAGGTCCATGGTCAGGCGCACATGGGCGGTGTATTCACCCAGGTTGCGGATGGGTTGCATATCAATTTGCTGGCGCTTGACTTCGTAGCGTGTCTTTTCTTGCAAGGCCGTGGCGACGTCCTGAGTGGTGATGGAGCCATAGAGTTTGCCGGTTTCGCCGGCTTTCGCGGCAAAGGTGAGGGTCACACCGCTGATGCGTTCAGCCAGTTCTTTGAGTTCTTCGTTGAGGGCGGCGCGGCGAATTTCAGCCTGGGAGCGGATCTTTTCCACCTGGCGCAAGGCCCCTGGCGTGGCCAGCACGGCCAATCCCTGGGGGATGAGGAAGTTGCGGCCATAGCCATCGGCGACTTTTTTGACTTCGCCGGCACGGCCCAGTTTGTACACATCTTTGATCAGCAATACTTTCATTTCAATCAAGCCCTTTCTGACAAAAATTTGCGGAGCGAAGGGTACAACGCTCCGTTGCCCGATTTTACCAGAGGCTTCTCTTCTTGCCAACCTTCCCTACCCTGGGGTAAGATTGAGGCATGTCTGTTTTGCCTTTCAACGTGCGGCGCGTGCTTATCATTGCTGGTATCGTGATTCTGGTGCTGATGATGATGGATTTCAACAATCGGCTGGTGGAATTGAACCGGCTGAAGAAACAGGCGCAGGTATTGAGCGTTCAGGCGACGCAATTGATCGCGACCCAGCAGGCATTGCTAACAGAGGTGGCTTACGCCGCTTCGGATCAGGCGGTGGAGGAGTGGGCGCGCCGCGAAGGGCACTACGTGCGCGAGGGAGATCAGGCGGTGGTGCCGGTGCCCCTGCCAGGCAGCGATCCGATGCAAAATGCCACCCCAACCCCTACGCCCACACCATTGCCCAACTGGCAGGTATGGTGGAATTTATTTTTGGGGGAGTGAGCCGGGGAAGATGAGGCATGGATGGTCTGGCGCTGTTCCCGATCACAACTCGAATCGAAAATGACGAACTGATCATTGGGGGGCATTCGCTGGCAAAGCTGGTAGAGCAATTTGGGACGCCCTTGTATGTGTATGACCGCGCCACGATGGATGATGCGGCGCGGGCTTATTTGCAAGCCCTGCGGCAATATTATCCGGCAAAAGGGGGGATCACCTATGCAGGGAAGGCGTATCTTTCGGTTGCGGTGGCCCGCTGGGTGCGAGAGATGGGATTGTGGCTGGATTGTACTGGCGAGGGGGAGATCGCCTTTGCGCTGGCGGGAGGGATGCCGCGTGAGCGTATTCTGGTACACGGAGTGAATAAATCGCTGGCCGATCTGCGGGCGGCGCGGCGCTATGCAGGCACGATTGTGGTAGATCACCTGGATGAATTGGAGCGGCTCGCGGCCCTGTGGGCAGGTGGTGGAGACGAGGGGTTAAGTGGCTCAGGAGAGCAACCAGCGCTGTGGCTGAGGCTATTGCCCGGCCTGGCGGTTTCCACCCATCACGCCCACACACAAACCGGTCAGCAGCAAAGCAAGTTTGGGATGAATCCCACCGAGATACAGGAAGCGGCGAGGTTTTGTCAGCAGCACGGTTTGCCACTCCAGGGGTTGCACTTTCATCAAGGGTCAAATTTTCGCGACGCGGAGCCGTTGCTCCCAGCCCTTGAACTGGCCCTGGATCTTGCCAGAGAGATCGGTTTTGCGGGGGAGTGGCATCTCAGCCCCGGTGGGGGTTGGGGGGTGGCATATCATGAGGAGGAATTGCCGCATCCGTCCATTGAAAGTTACGTGCAGGGAATTGCCGCAGCGGTGGTGGAGGGTTGCCATGAGCGCGGACTGAATCTGCCGCATTTGCATCTGGAGCCAGGGCGCAGCCTGGTGGCACGGGCGGGAGTGGCGATCTATCGAGTGGGAGCGATTAAACGGCGGGAGGGGAAGACCTGGGTACTGGTGGATGGTGGCCTGGCCGATAATCCGCGGTATGCGCTTTACGGTGCGCGTTATGCCTGTTTAGCGGTAGCCGGCGTGGATCGGGAGAGAAGCGAGCGAGTGGCGCTGGGGGGACCTTATTGCGAATCGGGAGATGTGCTGGCGGAGGATGTGCTCTTGCCTGCCGTCGAGGTGGGGGAATTGCTGGCCGTGCCGGTCAGCGGGGCCTATCAGTTGAGTATGTCCAGCAATTACAATGGAGCACGCCGACCGGCGGTGATCTGGCTGGAAGAGGGGCGGGCGCGGCTGATTCAGCGGCGGGAAACAGTGGAGGATTTGTTGCGCCGCGAGGTGGGAGAGAGTTAATCCAGATTGAGTTTCAAGAAGGCTTCGACGATGCGGGGATCGAAGATTTTGCCGGCTTGTTCGAGAAGATATTGCCGTGCCTTTTCTTTGGGCCAGGCGGGACGGTAAGGACGATCAGATGTGAGGGCATCCCAATTGTCCACGACGGTGAAGATGCGGGCAGCCAGGGGGATTTCTTCCCCCTTGAGGCCGCGAGGGTAGCCACTGCCATCCCAAAGTTCGTGGTGGCAGTAGGGAATATCCAGGGATTCTTTCAAAAATGGGATGGTGGAAAGCATTTCGTAGGCGTATTGGGGGTGCAGGCGCATGATGCGTTGTTCTTGCTTGGTGAGCGGGCCAGGTTTGTGCAGGATGGAATCGGGGATGCCCATTTTGCCGATGTCGTGCAGCAGGGCACCGCGACGAATGTGAATCAGGTCACGCTCCGCTATGCCGAGGGCACGCGCCAGTTGCAGGGTAAGTTCGGTGACGCGGCGGGTATGGCCTTCGGTAAGTTCATCGCGTAGTTCCAGGGCGCGCGCCCAGCCGGCCAGGGTGCTGTCGTAGGCTTCGGCCAGTTCACGCGCCTGTTGTTCGGTTTGTTCGTAGAGCATGGCGCGATAGATGGCATTTCCGCCAGTTTCAGCCAGGGCGGTCAGGAGCTGGATCTCTGTTTCAGTGAAGGTGCGGGGTTTTTCCGTCCATACGTTCAAAACGCCGATGATGGTCTCCTGGGCGCGCATGGGGAGAGAAATAGCACTTTTCGCCCGTTGCAAGCGGGCTTCTTCTCCGGCAAGGATGAGGAGGAAGGGGTCGTTTTGCAGGTCCGGGGCAATGTAAATTTCGCCGGTCTGCGCCACATGGCCAGTAATGCCCTCGCCGGCGCGATGGCGGATACGGTTTTCATCTGGAAGATGAAAATCCAGTTCCGGGGTACGACCAAACCAACCCTGGGAGACATATTCGTTGGTTTGTGTGTCGAGGAGGAAGATGGAGACGTAATCGCCTTCAATGGCTTGCAGGGCATGTCGGGCCAGGATGGGCACCATTTCCGCCACGTTTTGGGCACTACGCAGGGCAATGGATGCGCCTACCAGCGTTTCCAATTCGCGGGCGTGGCGGTGCAGGGCTTCTTCAGCCTGTTTGCGTTCGGTGATGTCGCGGTAGTTGATGACGATGCCGCGAATGTGGGGATCGGCCAGCATGTTGTGGCCGGTCACTTCAAAGGTGCGCCACTGGCCATCTTTGCGTTGGAGACGATATTCCAGGGTAGCAATGGATCCGGGGATTTTCATCCCTTCGCGGAATGTCTGAAGCAGGTGCGGCAAATCTTCGGGATGAATGTAGCGGAAGGCGCTCTGGCCAAGGGCTTCTTCGGGAGTGTAGCCGGTGAGACGCTGCTCCGCAGGGGAAACGTACACAAATTTGCCCTCGGCATCTAAAATGGCCACTCCCTCGGCAGAGTTATCAAACAGGGCGCGGAAATACGCCTCACTCTGTTTCAACGCGGCCTCAGCTTGTTTGCGCTCGGTGATGTCACGATAATTGACCACGATGCCGCGGACGTTCGGATCGTGGAGCAAATTATGGGCAGTGGCTTCAAAATCTCGCCAGAGGCCATCGGCGCGGCGCGCCCGATATTCCAGACGAACAATGGCATTGGGCTTTTGCTTGTATTCATTCAATAGTTGGCGTAAACGCGGCACGTCATCAGGATGGATATTGGCAAAGGTGCTGGTGCCGAGACCGGACACGCCGTTATAGCCCATAAGCCTTTTTTCCGCTGGGCTCATGTAAAGCAGCGTACCATCCGCATCCAAAACAGCAATGCCCTCAGCGGAATTTTCAATGAGGGCACGGAAGTAGGCTTCGCGTTGTTGGAGAGCGGCCTCGGCTTGCTTGCGTTCGGTGATGTCACGCACGATGCCCTGAAAATATCCATTCGGCAAAATTTTAGCGCTGATTTCTACGGGCAATAGGGAGCCATCCTTACGCTTGAGGCGACGCTCGGCGATGACTGTCTTTCCCTGCTGCAGGTCTTCCATCTTGAAAGGATTGGAGGCCAGGTCTTCGGGTGGGACCAGGTCTTCCATGCGCAGGGACAAGATCTCTTCGCGCGAGTAGCCCAGCATCTGGCACCCAGCGGAATTGACCTCCACGTAACGCCGCTCCGAATCAGCAATAAAGATGCCGTCAGAAGCCTGCTCGATAAGCGTGCGATAGCGCATTTCAGAAGCGCGCAGGGATTCGAACAGGCGGGCATTTTCAATGATGCTCCCCGCGTGGCTGGCCATGGCCTGAGCAATACGAATCTCTGACAAGGTAAATTCGCGTTTGCGGCGGCTCTCCCAGATTTCGATCAGGCCAAATGGTTTTCCGCGGGAGAGGATAGGAACATACAAAATTGAACGGACTCCGTACGTTTGAAATTGCCAGCGCTCGGCAGCAGATAGATTTTCGTCATCTTCGTGCAAGGCAATCACCTGCCCACTCTGGATAGCACGCCAGGAAGTTGGATAATCATCTCGCAGATAAACGCGATTCAGGTCAGAACGCCGTTCAGGGGCAGAGGCATCCCTGGCCCAATACTCAGCCAGGACGGTGAAGGTGGCGCTGCCCGGGTCAATGGAGCTGATGTAGCCGCTGGTAGCGCCAACCGCCTCGGTCATATGACGGGCGAGGGATTCGAGCAATGCGGGCGAATCCAGCAAACTGGCGGACATGTCCATAGTGGCAGCATACAAAACGCCCAGTTCGCTGGCGCGGGCACGAGTCTCGGTTTGCAAACGAAGGTTATCCAGGGCAGTACCTACGATGTTGACCAGCGTTTGTCCCAATGTGACGTCGGTCGGCGAAAAAGCGAAGGGGCCATTGCGGTAGGCCACAAAAGCGGCAACGACGCCTTGTGAAGAAACAATGGGGAATACCGCATACGCCCGAAAGCCCTCTTTTAGCATGGCAGCGCGCAGGGAGGCAGTAGCGGGGTCGGTCAAAATATCGTTCACCAGAACCGGCTGCGGGTCCGTGATGAGACGGCTGCCGGGGACCTCGTGAAAACGACGGTTCAGTTCGCTGACGTATTCCTCCGAAAGGCCAAAAGAGCGCAGACAACTCAGCCGATCCTGAAGACGATCATAGAGATAAATGGCCACCCGATCTGCACGCAGAATCTGTTGAACCGTTTCGATCACCAGCGACCAGAGAGCCTCCATTTCGCGCACCGCCAGGAAGGCACGGGTTGCCTCGGCTAATGACCGCTGCCGATTTTCGGCATCCAGGGCAGAGAGGGCATAAGCCAGATCATCGGCCAGCTCCTGCAACAGGCGAATTTCATCTTCATCAAAGGGCATTGCCGGCTGGACCTGGTCAATGACCAGGGCGCCTAATTTCGCTCCCTCGCGCAACAGGGGTACTGCAATGGCCTGCCGATAGGGGTAATAGGAACGACGAGGGCAAAGCAGACAAAGATCATTTTCGGGGGTAGCTTGAATTTGCACAGGTTTGTACGTGTTCAGAGCCATGGCTGCGCAAAATTGTCCCGCTTGCTCCTGATCCAGGCGGACGGCGAACGGCGCCGTTTCCAACGTATCCCCAGCGGAGGCCACCAGTTTGAGCGTAACGCCATCGCTTTGCAACAAGCCGAGGCAGGCGAAAGAATAACCGCGCTCACGAACCAGGATTTCGCAAGTTTGCTGCAACAATGATGAAATATTTTTTTCGCGGACGATCAGTTGATTGACCAGGCTCAAAGTGCGCAACAAGCGACTAAGGCGGTTCTCGCGCTCCAGGGTTTGCTCAGAAACGTTCAGGCTATCGGCCAGAGCGCGCAGCAGATAAGAAGCCGAGAGCAACACAGCCAGAGAGAGCGCCAAAAAAACCAGGCTACCACTTACCCAGGCGGCCGTGTCAGCAGCATTGATCTGACGCTCTGCTGGCACGAGTACAACCTGGCTCACTTGCAAGGCACCAATGCCGACCATGGTAGCCATGCTCAAGGCAAGCGCCAACAAACTGAAGCGCAAATCAAAAAGCACCGCCGCCAGGGTCACAAAGGCAAAGAAAAAGATGCGCCCATCACCGCTCAATGAGGCCAGGAACAATCCGATTCCCCCCAGGGTATAGAGCACAAACAATACCAGGCCGGCACGCAGGTTGTAGCCCAGACGACGATCGAAATTGGCCAACAGCAGGAGGGCCGTTGTGCTTAAATAGATAAGCCCAACAGCTGCAGCGCTCAGCAAGGGGTTAGAATACTGATTTGCCTCGTGTTGATATGCCTCAATCAGGTTATAGATACCGCTGATCAGCCCAATCAACCACAACCCTAAAATGCCTCTTAAAACCCCCTGCAAAATGCGTTCTTGCCAGGCGCGCAGCGCATCCGTGTTTACATTCAAAGGCGTCATAACCCCTCATTTCTTAACAATCAAGTTTTTTGCATCTCATAGGCAATCGGCCTGCCTCTAAGCACAATTTTCTCTTGCTTTTACCACCAAGACCATAAAGAGCGCAAAATTTACACGTTTTCCTGCATTCTGTGCGCACTCTGCAGTAAAGACACTATCCACAGGAACAATCTACTAACCTGAGTTCGGGATAAGTTGTTCTCTGTCCGTCATGGCTGCTAGAAGTTGGTCCGTCCGTTGCCCCAAAGTCAGGCTAACCTGGTGGGAGATGGCTTCGACGGAAGAACGCCGTCTCGCCATGACAACCCAATTTGGGCGAATTTTTAGATGGGTTTTATCCCGAATTGACGTTACTAATGGCATTACGCAGTTCATTCGTGCAGCGACATGAATGTCGCCTGAAACCACGAGATAAATCTCGCGCCACCGCGTAAGGTGAGTTACTAAAACATTATAAATCCACCTGGCAATTTGGGTAAAAAATCTAAGAAAACCTGAGTTCGGGATAAGTCATTACCTGCAATAAGGCTCAATTTTTTGCATCGAATTTTCACGAATTTCCCGAAGAAAATTTGCCGTATTCGTGTCATTTGTGATTTTAGTCACATAAAAAACAGCCGAAATTGTGTCATAATTCACATAGCCCCTTCATTTGCCGAAAGGAGAAAATGCCATGAATCACCCTACCCTGCTTGATGTTGTTCTCTTGCTGGCCACAGGTTTGAGCGCGGCCTATTTGCTCTGGCAATTTTTTGCCCGCTGGCAAAAAGAGAAGGCCACCTATGATATTTATTACATGCTTGGCTTTCTTGTCTTGCTGGTAGCAGGCATCCTGCTTATCTTCCTGGGCTACGACATCTTGGGGACGCCGTTCGTGCTCACCGTTTCGAGCCTGATTCCGCTGGGAATTTCAATGGGCATTGCCGAACAGTTTTACCCCGCCTGGAAAAAGGCCTTCAAGTGGTTTGCCCTGATCGGCTTCCTTGCGATTGCCGTAGCCAGTTTCGCCGGCCTCGACCTGCTGCGCAAGATTGCCGTGCCGCTCTTCCACGGCGTGGCCGGGCTGGTTATTTTCTTGGGACCATTCTTCGCCAAAAATGCCGCGAAAGGATTCTGGTGGGTTGGTGTCGGCGGAGCTTTGATCGGTATTGGCGGTATCGCCCTGGCATTTCTGACCGTGGGGAAACCTCTGCTGGGCATTTTCACCGCCGAGCTAGTCTTCAACATCCTTTCCCCGCTCCTGCTGCTCATGACCCTGGCGTTTACGTTTGGGTTTGTGAAGGATATCAGACGATAGACCGTGGACTGTAGACCGAAGATAGACCGTAGGCGGTGGACCGAAAATAGACCGTAGACGGTGGACCGTAGACCGTCTCCGTCCATCCCATCCACCGTCCACCGTCTACCATCCATCGTCCATCGTCCACTGTCTATCGTCCAACAAGAGGAGCCTCTATGTCCTTCCTCAAATCCCGTTTCCACTACCTCTTCGGCACGACCAAAGGCCTGATCCTGGTGGCGATTGCGATGATCGCCATGGTCACGGCGCTTTTTGGGATGCTCTCCGGCCCGATGGCTGAGATGGGCGTGCGCGAGGTCATCGTCCGCGCTTTACACATGGACCTGTCTCAGGCCGAGCGCGAGGGACGCATCATCATCCTCTACCACTCGATTGCCATGGCCGTCGTCGCCATCGAGGTCTATATGATCACCGGCCTGCTGGCGATGCGCGCGTTCTACAGGCAGGCGGTGCGCGTCCTCATCACCGTCGGCTACCTGATGGCAATGATCTTCGGCCTGCTCTTCGCCTACTGGGGGCATGAGTGGGTCTTTCACGGCCTCTACATCACCGGCCTGGCGCTCATCTTCTTTGCCAGCGTCCTGCTGACCATTGCCCTCTGGCCCTGGGACAAGGCCTACCATCAGCCCGACCCCGCTTATGCCCGCCTGAAAAGTGGCGTGGACCTGGAGCGGGCGGCGTTTTTCACCACGGCGCTGACCACGGTCATCTCGGCCATCTTCGGCGCGGTGCCCGGCTCCTATTTCGGCAACGGCTTCGAGGTCTTCCTGGCCGAGAACATCATCCGCCTGCCCGAAAAGACGACGATGGAATATTCCATCATCGGCCACCTGCACATCATGCTGGCGCTGATCGCCATCATGATCACCCTCATCATCGGGCGCTGGCTGAATTTCCGCGGCCTGCTGCACAAGATGGCCATGCCGCTGATGATTCTCGGCTGCATTGTGCTGAACCTGGGCGTGTGGGGCGTGGTCACGCCGCTCGAACCGATTGCCCACATGATCATCTACGTCGGCGCGACGCCCTCCATGCTGGCGGCGCTCTTCCTGCTCATCTGGAGTTGGGGGCAACTCATCAAGGAAGGCACGGCAGGCATCGTCAAACCGACCTTCCTGCAAAAACTCGGCGCGCTCGTCCGCGACCCGCTCAAATTCGGACCGACGTGGCAAATGCTCTTCATGAACTTCACCACCAGCGGCATCGGTATCTTCATGGCCGTCCGCCTGGACGAAATCTTCCGCCTGTGGCCGGCCCGCGAGGAGCGCATCGAACTGACCGGTCACTGGCACGCCCTCTCGGCGATCATCGCCACCATCATCCTGTTCTACTACGGCGACATGATCGGCCTGAAAGGCAAAGTCCGCCAACTCTACGGCTGGCTCATCCTCTTGTTCTCGGATATTGCGCTGGGTGCGGTAACCGTTTTCGAGATGAAGCGCCTGTTCATTGACGAGGCCACGCAGCAGCCGCTGGTCAACGGTCTGATGTATGCCATTGACTTCGGCCTCGGCTCGTTGCTTGTCCTGCTGGCGGTCGTCATGGTCTGGCGGTTGATTGACCTGTTCAAGCCGAAAGGACGCTGGACGGAAGAGGCTACGCACGAACTCGCACAGGAGGTGACGAAATGAAGCGCGCAAGGATGATGTCATCGCGAGGGCAAAGCCCGAAGCAATCCCCTGGCAACGGTGTCATTGCGAGCGGCGCAGCCGCGAAGCAATCCCCGCGACCGAGGAGATTGCTTCGTCGCGCCTCGCTTCTCTCGGCGCTCCTCGCAATGACCCTGCTCTTGTTGGCCGCCTGCGCCCCCGTGGACCTCGACCCGGCTGTCCCGGTCTACGACACAGGCGTGGACGCGAACGCCTGGGCGCAGATTCCGGCGGGCGAGTTCTTCTTCGGCCAGCACAACGAGGTCGCCTACACCGAGGACTACGAGATCATGGTCACGCCGATCACCGTCGCCCAATACGTGGACTTCCTCAACGCCGCCCTGGCGGACGGGACAGTACTCATCGAGGGCGACTACGCCGTAGCCTTCTACCCCGGCGACCCCTTCCACGGCAAGAAGCACGAAATCCGCATTGACCCGGGCAATTACCTGCTCGTCCCGCTCCACGATCCGGCTTCGCGCTTCACCTTCGACGGGCAGACCTTCGCCGTCAAGCCGGGCTGGGACAACCACCCGATGACGAACGTCTCCTGGTTCGGCGCCTGGGCCTATTGCGGCTACTACGGTTGGCGGCTGCCGACCGAACTCGAATGGGAGAAGGCCGCCCGCGGGTCCGAAGACGACCGCCCCTTCCCCTGGGGCTACGAAATCACTCGTCAGCACGCCAACTTCTACGCCAGCCGCGACCCGTTCGAGAACATGGCTTCCTACGGTTCGCTGACCACGCCGGTCGGCTTCTACAATGGCCGCGCCTATGATGGCTTCCAGACCGTCAACGCCGCCTCGCCCTACGGCCTCTACGACATGGCCGGCAACGTCTGGCAATGGGTGGGCGATGTCCAGCCGCAGGAGGGCTTCAGCGACCGGCTGATGCACGGCGGCTCGCGCAACACCTACGACATGGACCTGCGCATCTGGGTGCGCAACTCCGCCCCGCCGATGTATTACGGCCCGGCGGTGGGGTTCCGGTGTGCTAAAATTGACGGTGGACCGTAGACCGTGGACCGTCCATCGTCCACCGTCAATTGTCCATCGTCCACCGTCCATCGTCAACCGTCTAATGGAGATGTCCATGCCCTTCAAATTCGAACGCCTTGAAGTCTGGCAAATGGCGCTTGATTACGTGGATTTGATGTATTCCATCAGCGAGGAATTGCCGTCAAAAGAACAGTACAATCTTGCTTCCCAACTCATCCGGGCTGCTACTTCGATTACACTGAACATTGCTGAGGGTTCCACCGGGCAAAGCGATGCTGAACAAAACCGCTTTCTGGGCATGGCTATTCGCTCTCTCATGGAGACCGTAGCCTGCCAGCGTCTGATTGCCCGCCGTTACACTGTTTCTCAAGACCTGCTTGCCAAAGGCGACCAGATGGCGCAAGAGTTGGCCAAGAAACTGCATGCTTTCCGGCGTGCGCTTGGCAAAGATCAGATTCGCGAAGAACAGGCACCGTATCTTGTAGACGATGGACCGTAGACCGTGGACCGTAGACCGTCCGCCCTCCACCGTCTACGTCTACTGTCCATCGTCCATCGTCTACCGTCTACTGTCCATCATCCACCGTCTACCGTCTATCGTCCACCGTCTACCGTCCAATGTCCAAACTTCGCCTCTACTTCCCCCTCATCAAACCTTCCCAAAGCGGCTTGCTGCTGGCAACCGGCATTGCCGGCTACCTGAGCGCCCATACCACGCCCAGCCTGTCATTGCTCCTGGTCATGTCCGCCAGCCTGTTCCTGGCCATCAGCGGCTCGACAATCATGAATATGTGGTACGACCACGATATTGACGCCATCATGAACCGCACTAAAAAGCGACCGCTGGCCTCGGGACAATTAACTCAGCAAGAAGTCTTTCGCGTGGGGATGATCGTCTCCATCCTGGGCATCGGCTGGGCTGTGGCCATCAACCCGCTCTATGGTCTGATCGTCTTTGCAGGCTGGTTTTTTGACGTGGTCGTGTACACCCTGTGGCTGAAGCGCCGCACCTGCTGGAGCATCCTCTGGGGTGGTATCTCCGGAGCCATGCCGATCCTTGCCGGGCGCGTCCTCGCCGTCGGCGAAATCGAGATCGTCGGCCTGCTGCTCGCCGCATCGGTCCTGTTCTGGATTCCGACCCATACGCTGACCTTCTCGATCAAATTCTTCAACGACTACCGGGCGGCCGGGGTGCCGACCTTCCCCTCTACCTATGGTTTCGAGACCACCCGCGCCATCATCGCCCTCTCTTCGATCATTGCTGCGGCCAGTGTGGGAGTTGCCAGCGTGATGATCGGCGTTCAGGCCGGTTTCCTGCGCCTGATGATCGTGCTCTCTGCTGGGTTGCTGGTGCTTTCCTTTGCCACGGTCTTCCGCCCATCGGAGCGAGTCAACTACAGTTTGTTCAAGTATGCCTCGCTGTATATGCTGGCTTCGATGATTTTGTTGGCGATATAGACCGTAGACCATAGACCGTAGACCGTCCATTGTCCACCGTCCACCGTCCACCGTCTACCGTCCACCATGAAACCCTCTCTCTACTCCCGCCTCTTCCTTTTTCTGACTGCCCTGCTCGCTGCCTGGCAAATTGCCATTGGCATTGATGGCCTGCAACGCGTGCCCATCCTGGCCTATACGGTCGCCTTCGGCGTTTTGCTCGTTGCCTGCCTGTTGCTGATCATCCTCGGCCTGGAAGTGCTGGAAAGCCCGGCCGTGGTCATCGTCTCGACCATCATCCCGCTCAGCCTGTCGCTTGGGCTGGTCTGGGAGCACCTCGCCGCCTGGCGGACTGCGTACCTGATCTTCGCTCTGGTCGGATTCCTGTCCATCCTGCTGACCCGTTCCCTGCCGCTGAAAGGCCGCCTGCCGACCCTCATCCTGGCCGTCATCCACGGCGTGGCCGGGATGGTCATCTTCTTCCTGCCGAGCGTCCTCGCCGCGCAGGGGACGGCGCGCCCCGGTTTCGCGCTGGTCGGCCTGGGCGGCGCGCTGATCGGCCTCGGCGGGCTGCTGCTGTCCTTCTTGAAAGCCGGCAGGCCCATTGTCCCGCGCGAGACGATTTTGCGCATCCTGCCTGCCTTGCTCCTCTTGATGACCGTCGCCTTCGTGGCCGGATTCGCGTTTGCCCGTTAATTCCTCCAGACTTCCGAATCCACGGAGCCTTGGAAGTCTTGGGGGGTATCTCAGGACGTTTCTTGGGCTTCGCCCCACAACCGCCGCGTCCATTCTATAATTTGCGTCTTTTGCTCCGCGGTCAAAGCAATAAATGGTGAGTTAACGTCAGTCGTATCGCGGTTCTCCACAATCAGCACTCGCGCATCTGGGCTGAAGGTGTGCGAGTGCCACACGCCGCGCCGCACATTGTAGAGTTTGAACGGCTGCATATCCACAGCATGAACGCAGATGACTTCCTCCATGCCCTCCCCTAAGAACAAGATACAACGCCCAGCCAACAACACGAAAACCTCATCGGTCTCGTTGTGCTTTTGCATCTGGCTGATTTTTTCGGGGACAAGGTCAGGCGTGTAATTCATCAGCGCAACCCGCCAGGATTGATAATCTACCAGCGGCTGATAGCCTGTGCCGTCATAGGTCAAAATCTGGAGAAGGGAATCCGGGATCGTCATAAGGCCTCCACCAGGTATTTTATCGTCAAATTTCAATTTCCCGCCAAACAAAAAACGCACCTCAGCGGGTGCGTTGTTCCAGGTGGCGAGGGTGAGATTTGAACTCACAACCAAGGGCTTATGAGTCCCCTGCTCTGCCATTGAGCTACCTCGCCAGAGCGGGCAAAATATACTATGGTCTTTTTTATTTGTCAACAGAAACGAGTGTGTAGGATATAATAATCCCAAGAGAGGAGTGCCTATGAAGATCCTGGTTCTAAACAATGATCTGATGGAACGCTCCGTGATCCAGCACGTACTTCAGCGCAATGGACACGAAATTGTCTCTGCCGAAAACAGCCAGATGGCCTGGGATCTTTTGCAATCAGAAAACATTCGCTTCGTCATCGCCGATCGCGCCACAAGCGACATGGAGGCCGCTCAATTCGTTCAGCGGATTCGCAGCGCCAAACTGCCGGGCTACGTCTACATCTTGCTGGTCACCCCCAAAATTCCCGATGTGGAGCTCAGCCTCTCGCGCAGCGGTGTAGATGACTACATCTACAAACCCATTGCCCCGCTGGACCTGAAGTCGCGGGTGGCCATCGGTGAACGCATTTTAAAACTCGGCGATCGCCTCAGCCTTGCCAAAGGCCAACTGGAACATATTGCCATGTTGGATCCGATCACGGATCTGCTCAACACGAAGGCATTTCTCTCCACCGCCAGCGCCGAGGTAGAGCGTGCCCGTCGCGACCAGACCTCCTTCAGCCTGATCATGCTGGGCATTGATAATTTCACCACCGTCAAAGAGACCTTCGGCGAAGAGACCAGTGATAACGTGCTCCGTCTGGTCACAAAAGTCATCCGCGAAAAAAGTCGCCCCTACGATTGCGTCGGCCGGTGGGAAGAGGCCGAATTTGTCATCGCTCTGCCAGGAGTCGTTGGGCCAGATGCCGAGAAAATCGCCGGGCGCATCATCACCGGCGTCCGCTCGATGCGAATCTCAGCCATAGGTCAGGCCGCTCCTCTGAACATCCAGATCAGCAGCGGAATTGCTACCATCAACACCGTGACCGTTTCCACCGAGCTCGAACCACTTCTTCATCAGGCCCATCAGGCTATGTTACGCGCCAGAGAAGCAGGTGGTAATCAAGTGTACTTTGTTTTTGCCTGATTACCGTGGCAACGGCACGCCCAGGTAGCCATCCATACACATATTCCAGTACATCGCGCGCACCGAGGCTTCCAGCACGTTCTTCAAGCGCAAGCGTTCCTGAGCCAGCGGACGATTGGGGTTAAACGCAACTGGCTTTCCCACCCGAACACGGTACGACTCGGCATGCACACTCAGCGGATAAAAACGCAGGCATTCCCCCGTTTGCTGATAATATAACTCTCCTAAGCGGGTAAATCCCTTCATAAATGGCGACATCTTATAACGCTCATCCAGCGGCTGATGGGGGTCTTCAGGGAAAATGAGCAAACATCTTCCTGCCTGCAAATACTCTACACTCTGCCGGTAAGTCTCATACAGTTTCTCCCCCTGCCAGACCGGAATACAGCCGATTGCCTCAAACATTGGGATAGTAATCTTCGTCAACAGCCGCGAAAGAGCCACGCTCAGCGGCGGGCGTAAATGCAATTGTTTCTCGGTGAAATCCATATTCAGGTAAGCCGCCGCCCGGACAGGATCCATCATATCCCCAATGATCCACGGGTAAAGACGTATTGGCATAGAAGCCATCACGGCAATCGGCCCCAAAGCGCCAAGATGATTGGCGACAAAAACTGCCGGCCCTTTTTCGGGCAAATGCTCCTCGCCCAGCAACTCTCCCCCCCACAAGAAAGCATCCAGCACACCCACCAGAAAATGATAGAGCCGATCCGAAATCATCGCAGCCTCCTCGCATCTGCCACTCTGGCCTGGTTGCGCCGCCTTGGGTCTCTAGCCGAATTTTTGTGCAACTAGCGGACAAAGCATGAACAACGACCTCAGGGGCGAGATTTTGCACGTACCATCTTCACGGCCCGCCCCCCTGCCCCTCCCCCGTCCGCGAACCCATGCAGCGCAACATTCATCTCTTGGACGGGGGCGGGGGGATGGGGTGTTTGGTTCTTTCAGCGCCACTTTCAGTATAACATGTGTTCATCTCTTCACATTGTCGCGAGTACAATATCTCTATGCCCCACCCTGATGCCTCCCGCTGGGACGAACGTTATCGTCAAAACCCGGAACAATGGTTACGCCGCCCTCCACACCAGCTGGTGCGCGTCTTTGCCCACCTGCTCCCCTCCCAGGGCCTGGCGTTGGATGTCGCCGCCGGCACGGCTGCCAGCGGACTTTTTCTGGCTGAGCACGGCCTGGCTGTCATCGCCCTGGATATTTCGCTCACCGGCCTGCGTCTGGCACAGCAACGTGCCCGTCAGGCCTTCTTGCCCCTCTCCCTGGCAGTGATGGATTTGAGCGACCCCTGGTTACCGGATCACCACTTCGACGTCATCTTGAACTTCTACTACCTTTCTCGCCCCCTACTGCAACGCTATCGCCAGGCGCTCAAACCAGGCGGGTTGCTCTTCTTTGAAACCTATCTCAAAGACTCCCTGCACACTTCCGAACACTATCTCGAAGGTGGGGAATTGCGTCGCGCCTTCGCCGATTGGGAAATAATCTACTCCCAGGAAGGGCCGCGGCGCGGGCATCGCGAAGAATATGCCACGCGCCGCATCGCCCAACTGGTGGCACGCAAGCCGTTATAGCCCCACCACCCGCATTTGCCGCGGCAGGTCGCTCAAGCAGTCGGCACCATCGGCAGTAATCACCACATTATCTTCAATGCGCACACCATTGCGTCCCGGCAAATAAATCCCCGGTTCGACGGTAAACGCCATCCCCGGCTCCAGCACCTGTTCGTTATCCCCGCGAATGTAGGGTTCCTCGTGGCCCTCCATACCAATGCCATGACCGGTACGATGGGTGAAGAACTCCCCATAACCCGCCGCCTCAATCACCTGACGAGCAGCCCGATCCACCTCCGCCGCCGAAACACCCGGCCACGCCTTCTGGCGACCGGCGGCATTGGCCTCCTGCACCACCTGGTGAATACGAGCAAACTCCGCCGCCACCTCCCCCACCGCAAAAGTGCGCGTCAAATCTGAAATATAGCCCTCATACGCTGCCCCCCAGTCGATCACCAGGAAATCGCCGACTTGCAACGGGCGGTCGGTGGGCGAAGCATGGGGATTTGCCGAATTCGGGCCGGCCGAAACGATAGGGCTGAACGGTATCTCCGCATCGGAACCGGCGCGGAAGAGTTGCAGCACCAGCTCGGCAGCCACCTCTTTCTCCGTCATACCGATTTTGATGAGCGGCAGAGTGGCCTCCAACGCCTGTTGCGCAATTTGCACCGCCCGCCGCATTCGTTCAATCTCCAGGGGATCTTTGCGCAGACGTAAATCCGCCAGCAGGCGACTCGCATCGGGGAATTCGGCGTGAGGCGCCCCGGCTTGCAAAAAACGGAACTCTAACAACCGCATCTGACGCGGCTCCACCCCGATGCGCTTCCCATCCAGACCCAAAGCCTGGGCAGCGCGACGAAAGGCCGCCTCCCACGCTGACGGGTTCTCCCCATAGGGAATGGCCTGCACGGCATAGGGGAAAAGTTCCACTTTAGGCATTTCCAGCTCTGGCAACACGATGACCGGTGTTTGCCCGGCCGAAACAAACAAGACCACCGGTCGTTCCATGAGATGGAAATGCAAACCGGTGAGATACGTCAGGGTAGGACCAGGGTTCAGGGCAACGGCATCCAGGCCCGAGGTCCGCAATGAGGCGTTGAGACGATCTAAACGGGGTTGGGTCATTCGTTGATCTCCTGGAGTTGATGAAAGCGACGGACAAATCCGTATTTCAAGATTACATCTACCGCCGCGGGGAAAAGCGTATCGAAGCCGATCACCAGGCGATACCACCAGGGGATGATCAGCGAGCGGCGCGGGTGTTTGGCCAGCCATACCACGCGGCGAGCCACGTATTCCGAAGTCATGGAAAAGCTGGAAAGGCGATTCAGGCTGCGTTTGATGTGGTCGCCGCCTGTGTGCATCCCAAACTCGGTGCGCGCCGGGCCAGGGTAAATGCCCGAAACGTAAATGCCAAAGGGCGCGACCTCGCGGCGCAGCGCATCGGTGAAGGCGCGCACCCCGTATTTGGTGGCGGCATACACCGTGTAAAGCGGGGCAGCGATCAGGCCGGCAACGGAGGACATGTTGATGATGTGACCCTGGCGGCGCGCCAGCATGTGCGGCAACACGGCGCGGGTCGTTTGCATCAACCCTAGCAGGTTGACCTGGACCTGTTTTTCGATGTCGCGATCCGGGCTGAGATTCTCAAACCAATCTAACCGACCAAAGCCGGCGTTGTTGAAGAGGATGTCAATCTGTCCGTACAGGTCGAGGGCCGATTGCACCATCACTTCCACTTCCTGACGTTCGGCCACATCCACTGGCACGACCAGGGCTTCGCCGCCAGCACGGTGGATTTTCTCTGCCAGCGCCTGCAAACGTTCCACACGGCGGGCAGCCAGCACCAGTTTGCACCCCTCGGCAGCAAATAGCCGGGCAGCATCCTCCCCAAACCCGGAAGAAGCACCCGTGATCAGAACGACTTTGCCTTCCAGTTTCATAATAAATTTCACCTCAACTCATCCTATCAGGCCTTGTGTTGGGCGAATTTTGCGAAAAAAAATTCGCCAATTCGACCTCGATGCAAAAGATAGTTACCGAGGCTATCCCTTCAAACCGGATAGCCTCGTTTTTTTATTCGTTTTCTTCCTGAGAATTTTCTCGCAGGCGCGGCCGGGGCGGTTCGATGACCACTTCTTTCGAGAGCGCCACTTCCAGCACCTGATCCATGTGTTTGACCGGTACAATTTTGAGATCAGAGCGGACGGCTTTGGGCAAATCCACCAGGTCTTTGAGGTTCTTTTCCGGCAAAATGACCGTCTTCAGGCCAGCGCGATGGGCAGCCAACACCTTCTCGCGCACGCCGCCAATGGGTAAAACGCGCCCGCGCAGGGTGATTTCGCCGGTCATGCCCACGTGGCGGTAAACCGGGCGGCCGGTCAGCGCGGAGAGAATAGCCGTGGCAATGGTAATGCCGGCCGAAGGGCCGTCCTTGGGGATGGCGCCCTCCGGCATGTGAACATGGATGTCCATGCGCTCAAAGACATCGAAATCAATATTGAACAGGGCAGCCCGTGACTTGATGTACGTCAGCGCCGCCTGGGCCGATTCCTGCATCACTTCGCCCATCTGGCCGGTCATTTGCAGGCTACCCTTGCCTTCCAGCACGGCTACTTCTACTGCCATAATTTCGCCACCGGTCTCTGTCCAGGCCAGGCTGGTTGCCACCCCCACTTCGTCTTGGAGCTCGGCCTCCGGCGGGAAGACCTGTGGCGGCCCCAAAAACTTCTCTACCAGATCAGCAGTGATGACCGTCGGGTACTTCTTCCCCTCTGCTTTCAGGCGGGCGATCTTGCGACAAATCCGCCCGATCTCGCGCTCCAGGTTGCGCACGCCGGCCTCGTAGGTGTACTCGCGGATGATGCGATGCAACGCCGCATCATCAAACGAAATGTTCAAATCATCAATACCATTCTCTGTCAACTGTCGCGGGATCAAATAACGGCGGGCAATTTCCAGTTTTTCTTCCTCGATGTAGCCCGGGAATTCGATCACTTCCATGCGATCCAGCAACGCCGGCGGAATGGTGCTCAG
>DAOUAN010000125.1:0-24289 GCA_034433385.1 Anaerolineales bacterium
AGGCGAGGGGCATCCAGTAGGCGTGCGAAGGGTGGGGCAATGTTTGGGGGTCGTCGAGGTAATTCCACAAATAGGGCTCGGTAAAGCCCTTGCCTTGCGCCAGTTGTAGGCCACCGGCAAAGTAATAATCGGCATCCAGGTAGCCGGGGTAGGGCTGGAAGTGAGCCACGATCAGGGGGATGATCAGGCCGAGGGCGAAGAGCAGGAGCAGGTCACGACGGTTCATCGGTATTCTGAGCGGGTAACACGTTCAAGCCAGGGACGCGGCTGGCGCACGGCCCACCAGCGAATCCAGTATAGCCCAAGCAGGGTCAAAAGGGGATAGAAGAGGAAGGCGATTTCAGCGGGTTGCAGCCCGGCGGGGGAAATGCCACGCGTGACGAGCAGCCAGGGCAGAGCCAAGGCCAAAAACAGCACGAGGAAAACGATGGGATAGCCCCAGTGCGACCAGCGTTCACGCATCAGTGCCAGGGTGAGCGTCAGGCCAGGGAGTAAGACCACGAGATTTTGCATCTCGCTACGAAAGCCGAGGAGGGGTGTGACTGCCAGAGTCAGGCAGGCTGTCCAATAGAAGCGGCGGAAATCGGAGCGAAGCGTCCGTGACCATTCGTAGCCAAGGAGGAGCAGAAGAAAGCCGATCCAGGCCCAGGCGAGGGCATTGCCCCAGCGAGGTGAGAGGGTGGAAAAAAGGGTAAAGAGGCGGAAGCCATAATCGGCGCGCAGATTGTTGAGCACCGCCCGCAGAAAGGGAATGAGCCAGCCTGGATAGATCAGGAATGAGGCGCTCAACAACACCAGGGCAAAAATACCAAAGGTGGCCAGGGCGCGCCCACGGCGTTCAGTCAGCACCCGCCACCAGATGAGCACAAGAAAGGGGCCACCCACTTCCCAGCCCAAAAAGGAAAGGGCCAGCAAGGCGCCGAGCAGTTCATCGCGTTCGTAGCGCAAAGCGAAAAGCATGGCTGCGTAGCTCAGGCCCAGGAAGATGGCAACCCCTCCCTGCAAAAGGGCGGTGAGAGAATAAAAGTTGAGGATGGCAAAGGCGTAGAAGGCTAGTAGGAAGGGACGGCGCGGTTGCCAATCTGTCAGATAGAGGCTGAGGAAGGCCAGCCCAAGGAGGGCGATCTCGGCCAGGAGCATCCACACAGCGGCAGCAGAGATGGGATTTGAAAAGAGAGCAAAAGGGAAAAGAGGGAACAGCAAGGCAAAGGGCCAATCGGCAATGTATGGCTTCTCGCCGCTGCGAACGCTGCGCTGATAGACCATCTGTTGAACCCGGGCAGGGATGTTGGCTGTGTAGGGTTCGATCTTCTCAAACAAAAAGGCCCGGCCGGCCACCCACAGCGTGAAAAAATCGCCTGCGGCCCCCGGTTGGGTGCGAATGAAATACGAATTGAGGGCGAACAGGGCCGCGACAAGCAGCAGGAATCCGCCCAGCAAGGTCAGTAAAATTCTGATTTCTTCTTTGGAGAGACCTTTCACTCAGTCCTCAATCACGTAGCGATAGATTGGACGGGTAGGAGAATGACGAGTCACTTCCACAAAACCGGCCTGTTGAAAGGCCGAAGCCGTACCGGTGAAAATGAAAGGTGGCGGCATTTTTCCCTTCGTCTCGACCGGATAGCCCTCCACACTGCGACCACCTTTTTGACGAACGTACTCCACGGCGGCGCGCAACAGGGCCACGGTCAATCCCTGACGACGAGCCGGTTTCGCCACGAAAAAGCAGGTCACCGCCCAGACAGAAGGATCATCTGTGGTTTGGAGCAGACGAGAATGGAGCAGGCGAGGGTAATGGGTGCGCGGCTCTACGGCAACCCAACCGACCGGTTCCCCTTCGAGGTAAGCCAGCAAACCAGGGATCACTCCCGATTCAACCCATGATTTTTGCATCTGATGGGCAGGTTCGCCGGTGTTTTCGGTGAACGCCTTGCCGCGCAGCTTCCAAAACATGCACCAACAGCCACCACAAGCCCCGCGCGGGCCGAAGAGACGCTCGAAATCGGCGAACCGCTCCGGGGTCAGGGGATGAACCGCAAGGGAAGGCGAGAGAACATTCACGGGAGGATCACTTTCAGTTTGTGCGGAAAAATCGAGTATTCAAAGTCCTGAATCCACTCAGGAAACAGCTCACCGTCGGTGTGGGCCGGGGAGGGTTTGTCGAGATGAATGGTCAGATGGGTGCAATGCCCTTCGTACATTCCCTCCATTTCGAGGTAATTGCCTGGGCCAGGTTTCATCGCCCGCGGCAATGCCTGGAAAAGCCCCAAACGGGTCTTACGATAGCCAAAGGCAAAGGTGAGTTTGCCATCGCGGGGATCGGCGTGGGGGGTCATAAAGAACAGGCCGCCGGTGCGCCGTCCGTTTCCCACGGTGACCAGGGTGAGGGGACCATGATATTCCCCATCGTCCCATTGGATGTCACCGTACCATTCGGGCTTGTCCAAAATAGCCCAAATGGCGGCGAGTAGATAGCGGAACAATCCCTTGATCCAGGTAATGCGCTCGTGGCGTGTGGTGACATAAGGCTCCAAACCCGCCGCTGAGTTGTTGGCAAAATAATAATCGTTGCATTTGCCCAGGTCGAGCAAATCGGTTTTGCCGGCGGCGATCACCCGCGCCGCGGAGGGCAAGTCGGTGGGCAGGCCCAGGTTATCCACCAAATCATTGGCTGAGCCGAGAGGGAGGATGCCCAGCGGCCCCACCGGTTGCTCAAGGGAGCCGGCAGCCCGCACCAGGCCGTTGACCACTTCGCCGATGGTGCCATCGCCTCCGGCAGCAATGATAGGCGAAAACCCCGCTCGCGCTGCCTGTTCTGCCAGTTCGGCCACGCCCCCCTTACGCGGCGAAACGGCCAGCTCAAAGTCTATGCCGGCCGCTTTGAGGGCAGATTCTGCTTCGGGCCAGCGCTGCTGCGCCCTCCAGCGGTTGGAATATGGGTTCAAAATCACTTTGGCGGGCATGGCAACCTCCTGAGATGATTTTATTTTACCTGAATCCCCATGCTTTCGCCTGCGAAAGGAAAATCGCCAGCAGAATGAGAACGCAGCCCAGGATCTGCACCAGCAAGAGCGCCTCACCTAGAACGATCCAGCCGGCGATGACAGCGAAAACTGCCTCCAGGCTCAAAATCAGGGCGGCATCGGTGGGCGGAGTGTGTTTTTGCGCCCACACTTGCAAAGTGTAGCCCAGCCCGATAGAGGCAATGGAGGTGTATACCACGGCTCCCCACAGCGAGAGGGAACCGAGCGAGGTCAACGGTTCAAGGAAAAGGCCGGCGACTACGTTGAGCAGACCGGCCACAAAAAATTGACCGGCAGAAAATGAGATGGATTCGAAACGGGCAGCGAACTTGCCCAACAAAATGACGTGGAATGACCAGAACAACGCCCCAATCAATTCCAGCGCATCGCCTGGCCGGACATCGAAGCGGCCCGCCGTTGAAAGGAGAAAGGCTCCCACCCCGGCCAGAATCACCGCCACGACGGAAAGCCAGTGGGGCCGCTCCTTCCAACCCAGGTAAAGCAAGAACGGGATGATGACCACATACAAGCTGGTGATGAAACCGGCGTTGCCGGCCGTAGTGTATTTCAGACCGGCCTGTTGCAGGGCGCTGGCAACGAATAAGATCAGCCCAGCCAGCGACATCCACAGCCATTGGGCACGGTCCGGGCGATTGCGCCAGATCAACGGCCACAAGAAGAGAACCGCCAGCAGGAAGCGGACACCGTTGAACAGGTAAACGCTTCCCTGCTGACCGGCGATGCGTTGAGCAGCGAAGGCACTGCCCCACAGCAGTGAAACCAGGAAAAGAGTCAGGTCGGCTTTGAGGCGCATTTATTCCTCGCGAGAGAAATCTCTGTATTGAGCGCAATCATAGCACAGGTTAAAGACTCGAAGGCCTGAACAAATAGGAGCATACTCATCCTAAATAACGGTAATTCAGGATAACACCCATCTCGCCCGAATTTGGCTGTCATGGCAAGATGGCGTTCTTCCGTCGAAGCAATCCCCCCCGGCAGGCTAGGCCATTTCTCAGAAGATTAGCGTTTGATTAGAATTTCACAACCCACTTGACTTTGCGTTCTGCGTTATTGTATAGTATTCAACGGTAAAAACGGCACTGCCGCCGCCTGGCTGCTGTGCCTTTTGTTTCGTCAATTCATCTAATAAGGAGAGCCAATGATTCGTGTCAACGGTCTCACCAAAGATTACGGAGCGCGCCGCGCCATTGATGCCCTGACCTTTGAGGCCGAGCAAGGCGAGATCCTCGGCTTTTTGGGGCCAAATGGTGCCGGCAAGACCACCACCATGCGTATTCTGACCGGTTACATGCCCCCCACGGAGGGCAGCGCCACGGTGGCAGGTTACGATGTCGTCAACGATTCTATCGAAGTGCGGCGGCGGGTAGGCTATTTGCCCGAAACCGTCCCGCTCTACACCGATATGGCCGTCTTCGATTATCTGAAGTTCATGGCCGACCTGCGTCACCTGCCCAACGCTGAAGATCGCGTCTACGAGACGTTGGAAATGGTCGGCCTGGAAGATCGTGCTAACGGTCTGATCGGCAATCTTTCCAAAGGAATGCGGCAGCGCGTGGGGCTGGCCCAGGCGCTTCTGCATCGTCCCGAAGTGCTTATCCTGGACGAACCGACCATCGGCCTGGACCCGGCGCAGGTGGTCGAAGTGCGCAATTTGATTCGGGAAATCGGCAAAGAGCGCACGGTTTTACTTTCCACCCACATTCTTTCGGAAGCACAACAGCTATGCGACCGCGTGCTCATCATTGACAAGGGCAAGATCATCGCCGAAGACACTCCCGATAACCTGCAAGCCCGCCTGATGGGCGCTGAACGGGTGATCTTGCGCGTGGCTGGCGAGGTGGATGATTTACCCGCCATGCTGCAAAAGATCAACGGCATTCAAAGCGTGGAAGTCAAAGACGGCACAATCGAATTCCAATACGCCCCAGGGCAAGACGTACGCCCCGAAGTGGCCCGCACGGTGATCGCCGCCGGTTACGACTTGCTCGAAATGCGACCGGTCGGCATGAGCCTGGAAGAGATCTTCCTCGAACTCACCGGCGCAGAAGCCCGAAAAGAACGAGGTGAGCCATGAGAAACATCTGGACAATTGCCAAACGCGAGTATAGCCACTATTTCAATAGCCCAATCGCTTACGTAGTAGCCTTCACCATTCTGTTGATTTTAGGGATTATTTTTGTGGTCGTCTTGCAAAGCTACATGGTCAACGCTTTGCAATCCTTCGGCTCTGCCCCCGACCTGACCCCAATCACCGGCAACCTGACCTTCCTGCTGGTGTTCTCCGTGCCAGCGCTCACCATGCGCCTGGTGGCCGATGAAAATCGTATGGGCACGATGGAATTGCTCCTGACTGCACCTATCCGCGATTGGGAACTGATTATCGGCAAATGGTTAGGCGGGATGTTGTTCATTATCACCCTGCTGGCAGTTACGTTAATTTACCCCATCATCCTGAACAGTCTGGTCACGCCAGGCATTGACCAGCGAGCGATGATGACTGCGTACCTGGGCGTCATCCTGGTCGCGGCTGCCTTCATGGGGTTGGGCGTGGGCATCTCCGCCCTCTTCAGCAACCAGATTGCCGCATTCTTCATCACCATGGGCGCCTTCATTTTCTTGTGGTGGCTTATTGGCTTCCCCGCTGACCTGGTCTCGGTGGGCGGCGAAGTCTTCCGCTACCTGGATATGAAATCGCACTTTTACGACTCGCTGAACATCGGCGTGATCGGCCTGAGCGACATCATCTACTACCTGAGTGTAACTGCCCTGGGCCTCTTCATCGGAACATCCGCAGTCGAAATGAGGAGATGGCGCTAATGTCCAACAAGAAATTCAACCCTCAGCAATATGCCCCGGTGGGCCTGATTCTTGCCCTGCTTGCCCTGGGCAGCACCCTCGTTCTGGGCCTGATCAAGGGCATTGCCGCTCTCAAACTGTACACCCCGGCCAACCCACAAACTCTCACCCTGGCCTTGCAAATCAGCATCGGCCTGACCATTATCGGGCTGGCGCTCTACGCCATGCTTGCGCCCGAAAAAGTGCGCCGCTTCCTCAGTGGACGCCAGGCGCGCTACGGCTCAAACACCCTGATCAACGCGCTGGCATTCGTTGGCATCCTGTTCGTGCTCAACATGCTGGTCTATCAGAACCCCAAATCGTGGGATGTCACCGAAGACAAAAGCCACACCCTGGCCCCCGAAACACTGCAAGCCCTGAACATGCTGCCCGATAAGGTGACTGCCACGGCGTTTTATTCCGCCCGGCTCTCCACAGCCTCGGTCAGCCAACTGCTTCAGGATTTCAAAATCAACAGCAATGGGAAATTCGACTATCGCTTCGTTGATCCGGACCTCGATCCGGTCGCGGCCCGCCAGGCAGGAATCACCGGCGACGGCAAGATCCTGCTCACCATGGGCGATCGTCACGAAATCGCCTCTTACTCCACCGAGGAAGAACTGACCCGCTCGTTGATTCGCCTGATCAGCCCGGAGACGCGCGTGGTGTATTTCCTCACCGGTCATGGCGAAGCGGATATTTCCCAAAGCGGTAACGCCACATTAAACAGCGCCCGCAGCACACTGGAAAACAAAAACTACACCGTCAAAACTCTCAACCTGGCTGCGGAAAACAAAATCCCCGAAGATGCCAGCGCGATCGTCGTTGCCGGGCCGACCAAACCGCTCAGCGAGCAGGAAGTTTCGTTGCTGAAATCATATGTCGAAAAGGGCGGCTCCCTCATTGTACTGGAAGACCCCGTGCCGCTCACCGATTTTGGCGAGGCCGCTGACCCGCTAGCGGCTTACCTGGCATCCGATTGGGGCATCACCCTGGAAAACGACATCATCGTCACCCCTAGCCAGCAACCGCTCTACGCAGTGGCTGCCGGTTACGATCCCAATCATCCGATTACGCGCAATATGACCATGGTGGTGATCATGCCTCAGGCGCGCAGCATTAGCCTGAGCGTACCACCGGCCAATGTCACCCTGACCGGCCTGCTTCAGACCGCCCAACAGGCCTGGGGTGAGACCAATTTCAAAGATACCAACAACGTGAAATACGACGCTGGCGAAGACAAAGCCGGCCCGCTGACCATGGCCGCCGCTGGCGAAAACACCAGCACCAAAGGACGCGTGGTCGTCTTTGGGAACTCGCTCTTCATCACCGACAAAGCCTTCGATGCCTACGGCAACAGCGATATTTTCGTCAACGCCGTAGATTGGGCAGCCGAGCAGGAAAATCTGATCCAGATCACGCCCAAACAACCCATCCAGCGCTCCTTCAAGCTACCCTCGCAGTTGCAATGGATCGCCATTCTGATCGGCTCCATTTTCGTGCTGCCCGGGTTGATCGTCCTGGCCGGAGTTGCTTCCTGGATTTCACGTCGCCGTCGAGGTTAGTATGATTCGCAAAAGCACGTGGATTTTGCTCGTAATTTTCGCGGCCCTGGTAGGCCTGACCATTTACCTGCAAAAGGATAAAGAAGCCACCCAAGAACTGGCCAGTACCTTCCCCACTGCCAGTGTAAAAACGCTGTTTTCGGCAGAGGAGGGTCTGCCGTTCCGGATTCGTATCGAATCGCAGACGGGAGAAGCCGTCGAAGTGGTGCGTAACGCGGATAACGTCTGGGTGTTGAAAACGCCAATGGAGGCCGCGGCCGACCAAAGTCTGGTGGAGGGAGCCGCATCGCAAATCACCTCGCTGCGGGTGTTGACCGAAGTCCAGTTAGCCCCAGAGATCGTCGGGTTAGATCATCCCGCCTACATCCTGAAGATCAGTTTCACCGGCGGCAAAGAACACGAGGTGGAAATCGGCTCGCTGACGCCCACCGAAAGCGGCTATTACGTGCGGGTGGATCGCGGCCAAACGGTGATTGTGGCCAAGTCGGGCATCGATTCGCTCATCGGCCTGCTCACTTCACCGCCCTATGCCGAAACACCCACCCCTACGGTCACGCCAGAACCGCCGACCGAAACGCCCACCCCGACCGTGGAGGCCGAGGTGACGCCGACGCCCTAACAAACCGTTTACAAAAATCATCAGGTATTGATTTTCTCTTTGAAAAAGAGTATTCTGAATAAGACCAAATAGAAAGACTGGAAGGAAGAATGGACGTAGATAAGATTCTTATTGTTGACGAAGAAGAGGAATATCCCGCTATTGCGCGGTTGATTGACCTTGGCCGTCAAAAATCTTATGTGACTCTGGATGACATTCTCCACTTCTTCCCGGAAGCCGAGCAAGATGTTGAACAGCTGGAGGAGGCCTTTTCCGCGCTGCTCAGTGCGGGTATCCCCTTCATGGAAGACATCACAACCGCCGAGCCAAGCGAAGACGAATTGGTTGCCGTGGAAGAAGGAGAGGCCATTCAGGAGGTTGACCTTTCGCTGGATGACTATCTGGCGAACATTGATACTGACGACACCATCGGCCTGTACCTGAAAGAGGTCAGCCGCGTGCCGTTGCTGACCGCGGAAGAGGAAGTGGAGCTGGCGCAGCGCATCGAACGCGGCCGCATGGCTCGCGAGGAACTGGCGCGTGGCAATGTCTCGCCGCGGCGGCGCGCCGAACTGCGCAAATTGATCGAGGACGGTTGGGCCGCCCGCGAGCATCTGATCACCGCGAACTCGCGGTTGGTGATCTCGGTGGCAAAAAAATACATGGGGCGCGGTGTCCCATTCCTGGATTTGATTCAGGAGGGAAACATTGGCCTGATCCGCGCCACCAAAAAATTCGATTACCGCCGCGGGCATAAGTTTTCCACCTACGCCACCTGGTGGATTCGTCAGGCTGTGACTCGCGCCATCGCCGACCAGGGGCGCACCATTCGTGTCCCGGTGCACATGGGCGATCAGATCAATAAACTGCTGCGCGTTCAGCATCAGTTGACTCAGCGCCTGGGGCGCGAACCAACCGTGGAAGAACTGGCCGAGGCGTTGGATGTGCCACCCAAAAAAGTGGAAAACATGATCCAGGTGGCGCGCCGGCCTCTCTCGCTCGAAACGCCCACGGACGATGAAGAGGATTCCGTTTTAGGCGATTTCATCGAAGACGACGAGGCGCCCCCGCCCGATGACACCGCCACATACAACCTGCTGCGCGAGCACCTGACGGAAGTGTTGAATAGCCTGCCGCCGCGCGAGGTGCGTATTTTGCAACTGCGTTACGGCCTGCTGGATGGCCAGGCTTACACCCTCGAAGAAGTAGGCCGCAAGATGGGCGTCACGCGAGAGCGCGTGCGCCAGATCGAGGCGCAAGCGCTCAGCCGACTGCGCCACCCTACCATCCGCCGCAAATTGCGGGATTACCTCGGAGAATAACTGAAATCACAAATCCATCCTCAGGGGTGGATTTGTGATTTCTATATATTATGGGAGGAAATTTGCACAACGCCAGGGCCAACCGCCTGACCTTTCCATTAGCAATCTTCAGTGCAACCTGGGCATTTTTGTGGATCTGGATGCGCCTGGCACGCGCTTTTTACGCCGGCGATCTTTCGCCAGACCCGGTTTTCCGCCCCTATTTAGGGGTGGCCCCAGCAACCCATGCCTGGCTAGAAGTGTGGCAGCGCTGGGATGTGCTGCATTACCAGGCCATCGCCACCCACGGTTACCAGGCCTTTTCCACCGCTTTGTTCACGCCGCCCCTCTACCCGGCCCTGATGCGCCTCGCCAGTTTGTTTTTGCATGGCAACACTTTGCTGGCTGGACTGCTGGTCTCGGCGTTGGCCTGCGCCGCCGCGCTGGTAGCGTTTTATCAGCTCGCGATTTTTGAGCTGGGTGAAGAAAAAGTCGCCCGCCGGGCTTTGGTTTACTTCGTGCTCTTTCCCACTTCGTTTTTCCTCTTTGCGCCCTACACCGAATCTCTCTTTCTGCTGGGAAGCATTGCTGCGCTACATGCCCTCCGCCAGAAGAAATGGTTGGTGGCCGGTCTCTGGGCTGCTCTGGCCGCCGCTTCTCGCCTGACCGGGGCGCTCATCCTGTTGCCCATCGCCTGGGCCGCCTGGCAGGAGTGGAAACAACGACGGGAATACAAAGCCTGGCTGACAGTGGCATTCCCCCTGCTCACGGCGATCTCCTTTCCCCTTTATGCCTGGCTGGGACTGGGAGAATCACCCTGGGCGCCTTTTCTCGCCCAAAGCGCGCGTTTCCATGGCGGATTCACGTTTCCGGGCATCAACATCCTCGCCGCCATCCGCCAGATTTTCACTCACCAGTATCCCCTCCCCAATTTGCTCGATGTTACGTTTACACTGGCTTTTGTCATCTACGCCGTTCCGGTGTGGAAGGAACTGCCGCGCCTCTACGGGATTTACTACCTGGGCTTTCTGGCACTTTACCTGACGCGCATCGCGGAGGTTTATCCACTGCTCAGTATGACGCGTTATGTGCTGGCTTTGTATCCAGCCTTTTTCGTCCTTGCCCGCCAGGGAGAGAATCCGCTTGTGCATCGCGCCCTGGTGTACGCATTTACAGCCGGGTTGCTTTTTCTTTCCGCCCAATTTGCCATTTGGGGCTGGGTGGGATAAACCATTTGGGTAGCGTTTTCATGAGGAGCGTATCCAAAATCAAGTGGTGGCATATTTTCCAGATTACAGTCAGCCTGGCGCTGGGGATTCTTTTCCTGATTCAATGGGAAAATAGGATTTCCACCCCAACGCTTCGCAACGGAGCAGACTTTATCTCTTTTTACACAGCCGCCCGAATCGCTCAGGAGAAAGGCCTTTCTTCGGTATACAACGCCAGTCTCCAGCACGATCTGATGCAAGAGATCATGGGAAAATCTCTGCCCGCGGATCAGTTCCTGCCATATAACCACATGCCCTACCTCGTACCCTTCCTCGAATTGCTGGTTTCGGCAAATTATGTGGCTTCTTTTCAGCGGTGGGTGTTGGTCATGTTGCTTGTCTATGCGGTCAGTTGCCTGCTTTTGTGGAAAACCACGTTTCCCGCGGAAAAGAATTCTGGAACGGCCTTGTTGGGCATGCTCATCTTCCTCCCTTTTGTGTTCAGCCTCTTCCTGGGGCAGGATACCGCTCTGCTCTTCGCTGGAATCGTTTTCTGGCATCTCGGCTGGATGAAAAATCGTCCTGGGCTGATCACTGCCGGCCTGGCCCTGGTGACTCTCCGCCCTCACCTGGCGCTGGCGCTCTCCCTGCCGCTTTTCGTGAAAAACCGTCAGGCGGGCTGGCGATTCCTCGCTATCGTCATCCCGCTGGCGCTGTTCAGCATTTTCCTGATCGGCAAACAAGGCACGGTCGAATTTATCCACCTTCTGTTTCTCAGCGCACAGGGAAACGCCTATGGCATGAATCAACACACCATGCCTAATCTGTTGGGGCTGCTCTGGCGCCTTTTTCCGCAGGGCAAACCAATGTTAATTCACTCGCTCAGCTGGCTGGCTTACCTGGCAGGCACGGGCATCATCATCCTTTTATGGCACAGGGCTAAGACCATCTCCGAAAGCCTGCCTGGAATGTCTATCGTCATCGCCTTGTTCACCGCCCCCCATCTGCGCTTTCATGACCTGACTTTGCTGATTCTCCCCCTGCTGTTTGCGCTCAAGTTGCCTTCTCTTCACTTCTGGCGGCAATCTATTGCCCTGACATTCACCTTACTCTCACTTATCCTGCTACCTACCAGTATGCAATATACATTACCTTACATCTTCTACGCTGGGCTGCTCATCGGGCTAGGGAACGTCCATTTGCCGCGCCCCAGCCAACATCCGGCCGGACGAGGCGCTAAGTGAGATCAAACTCTCAGCCGGCAAGGTATCCTCTTTCTGCTACAATTTGCCCATGCTCACCCTCCCGTCTGCGAAACGAACCGAAGCCCTTTTTATCGTCATTGTGCTCTTGCTGATTGCCGCCATCGCCACTACCCCGCCAGTGGATGCTGATATGTGGTGGCACTTGCGCAATGGCGAGGAAATATGGCAACGGCAAAATATCTTGCTGGAGGATGTTTTCTCTTACACTCGCACCGGCTCGCCCTGGGTCAACGCCTTTTGGCTTTCGGACCTGGGACTTTATGGCCTGTGGTGGCTGGGTGGCTTTTTTGCCCTCACCCTGGCCGTTGCTTTGCTTGCGGTTGCGTTGATGAGCCTGCTTTTCCGGCACATGGAAGGAGGCCCCTACCTGCGCGGGTTGTTGCTCCTACTCGCCATGCTGGGCATTCAGCCAAACTGGACAGCGCGCCCCCAACTCCTGTCCTTCCTCCTGCTGGCCATTTTGGATGGTTTTCTGGATCGCCATCGCCTGGGCAAAAGACAACCGCTCTGGGTTTTGCCGCTTCTTTTTGCGCTTTGGGGCAACCTGCATGGCGGATTTATCTGGGGGATGCTGCTGCTCCTGGCGACGATCGTGGGCAGCAGCCTCGACCTTTTCCTGGGGCTTCAAGCGGCTCTTTCCTGGAAGGACGTCGGGATGCTGACCATCTGGAGTTTTCTCGCCGGGATGGCGCTTGCCCTCAACCCCAATGGCGCGGCGCTCTGGCGGCTGCCTTTCGAGCAGGTGCACGTTTCTCTGGCCATTCAAGAATGGCTCTCCCCCGATTTTCATCAACCCTATACCCATCCACTGCTCTGGCTGTTGTTTTTGTGGATCATCAGCCTGGCATACTCTCATCAACGCCCGTCCTTTGTGGATCTCTTGAAGGGACTGGGCTTTAGTTACCTGTTCTTCGTCGCTCAGCGCAACATGGGACCTTATGCCATCATTCTCCTCCCCATCCTGGGGCGGAGCCTCTCCCCGGCGTTGGAAAGTTTTGCCGGTGTTCCGGTCATTGTCCGGTTGCGTCAGCGCATAGCAGATACGTCTGCCGCAAGACATCCCTCCGCGCGCTTCAATTTCATCGTAAATACCACCCTGGTCAGTATACTGGCCACGGGAATCCTCGTGCGGGCCTGGTGGGTCTCTCAGCCACAACACGCCGCACAAAGTCTGCCCGTCGGCGCGGTGGAATGGATCAAAGAAAACCGCCCTGCTGGGCGGCTCTTCAACAGTTATAACTGGGGCGGCTATCTGATTTGGGAATTGCGGGAATATCCCGTCTTCATTGATGGCCGCGCCGACCTGTATGGGCAGGATCTGCTTGCCCAATGGCACGACGTAGTCAACGCCGGGCCTCATGCCCTTGCTATTTTAGAGAGGTGGCAGGTTCGCCTGGTATTGCTCGAACCCGATTGGCCGATCATCCCGCTGTTAGAAGAAAAGGGTTGGCAGGTACTGTATGGCGATCCGCTTTCCATTGTGCTGGCAAAGCCCTGAGTCTTACCAGACGGCATCCAGCATCAACGCCAGGAAGATGAACGCCAGATACATGCTCGACCAACGATACATCCTCCAGGCCACTTTGTTGCCAGGAATGCGCCATACGCGCCAGGCAGCGTAGATCAGGCCTGCTCCCAAAATCAGGGCAGAAACAAGGTAGATATTGCCAGCCAGATGGAACAGCGGCAAGAGCAAGGTGATCGCCACCAGGGCCACGGTGTAAAGCAAAATCTGTCGGCGGGTCTCTTCTTCGCCGCGCACCACCGGCAGCATGGGCACGTTGGCACGGGCATAATCCTTCTTACGGACAATCGCCAGCGCCCAAAAGTGTGGCGGCGTCCAGAAGAAGACAATGGCGAAGAGCAACCAGGCAGTCAGGCTCAGAGAGCCAGTCGCTGCGGCCCAGCCCACCATAGGAGGGATCGCCCCAGCGCCGCCGCCAATCACGATATTTTGCACCGTGCTCTTCTTCAGCCATAAGCTGTAAAAAACAACGTAATAAAAAATCCCTGCCAGCGAAAGCAAAGCCGCCAGGAAATTGACCAGGCCCGCCAGCAAATAATAGCTGCTCAGTGAAAGCGCCAGTCCAAAGGCCAGCCCTTCCGCGTCGGTCAGACGGCCTTCCGCCAGTGGACGTTTGGCCGTGCGCTGCATCTGACGATCCAGTTCGCGATCGATATACTGATTGAGCGCGCTGGAGCCACCCGCCGCCAACGCCCCACCCAGCAAAGTCCAGAATGCCAACCAAAAGGAGGGCCAGGCCCTGCCGCCGGCCACCAACCCGGCAAACGTGGTCACCAGCAAAAGCAAAACGATGAGTGGTTTGGTCAATACCAGGAAATCCTTCAGCCGTTGGCGGGTAAAAGCCACGGGCTGTTCTGGAGCATCCTCCGGCAAGGTAGCCGCCACATAAAACAGAGCTGAGAGCGAAATCCAAAGCGAGAGCGCCGTCAGCGTGTGTAACACCAAAAGATGGCGCGGCAGGCCATGGGTCACCTGCAACGCCCCGATGAACACCTGCCCGGAAAACAACACCGCGCTCACCGTCGTCAGCGGCAAAATCACCGTGTGGGCTCGATATTCCCGCCAGGCCTTACGCAGCAGCAAAAACATCAAAACAGCCGTCACAGCCACCGCCAGACGATGCGCCCATTGCCACCATCCCAGCGGTGAAAGAGGAGTGCAAAACGGCCAGCCCAAACAGAGCGCAGCCGCGCCGGTGATGGTCACCGTGCGGCCCAAAACGGTGAGTACCAGAATCGCCAAGAGCACTGCCAGAACCAGGCGAGAAAATGACGAACGAAGCAATTCTTTCATTTAGTTTCTTCCTGTCGTCCACCACGCCCCTCAGCGGAACGCGGGGATAAAACCAGAGTCATTCAGCGCCAGATTTGCGCAGGTAAAAGGGATAGCCAAACAAAAGAATGGCTGCAAAGGTAAACCACTGAAAGGCATAGCCCAGGTGAGGCCCTTCGCTGATTTCAATTTCGGGTTGAAAGGGAATAGGCGGCGTGGAATCATCCGGGTTCACATTGGGTTGCACATAAACCGGCAAAAGGGGATAGGGAACCTGCCCGGCAATTCGTTCCAGATTGACGGAATTCCAGAAATCGAGACGCGTTTGCCCCGGCGAAAGCGTCGGATCGGGGACTCCGCCTACGTCGGGTCTGGCCCGCCCGAGGCGGATGATTCCCTCCAGGGCGACCTCGCCCGGCTCATCGTAGGCGCGCCAGGCGGCGGGGGAATCGTTGCCGTCAGCGGGGATCCAGCCGCGGTCGATCAGAATCGCCCGCCCATCTCCCAAGAGAAGAGGCGTGAGCAGGTGAAAGCCATATTGGTCGCCGTAGTATTGATTCCGCAAAGCCACCTGATGTTCAAAATCATATTTGCCTCGCACTCGCACGGTGCGATATTCCATCGAGGTCAGGTCATCCGGGAGAGAGGTGTTCAAATCGAGAGGGGGCAAGGCGCGCATTTGGAGCACATGGGCATTGAAGGCGCGACGCTGCGCCAGGCGATCTAACTGCCAGATGCCCAAACGCACACAAAGGGCCGCGCCCAACACCACCAGAAAAGTGGTGAGAATCCATTGACGGGAGAAAGCACGCTTCATGACTGGCTTTCCTTCTTTTTGCGTTCCGCGCCAAGCACCACGCTGTAAATGGCCAACAAAGTACCCAGGGGGATACCGCCAAAGAAAATAGCGCTCAAACGCGTGCGCCAGGTGACCGGTTCGCGCACCTCCAGGCCCAAATAGCGCGAGGGCTGAAAGGAACATTCCATCACGTAGTTCTCGCTACTTTCTAGCGGCAGGCTGGCCGAAGTGCCCGCGGGTACCCAAAGGGGGCCCAACTGATGCGCCACGCTATCTTGATTGACGACCACCAGGGTATCGCCCAACACAAATGTCATGTTCTGGGGCAGGGAGGGAGATGCATCACCGCGCTGAATGCGCTCGGCTGTGCCGGCAGGGATGATCAATTCCACTCGTTGGGGGGGGCGATTTTCGCGCTGCTGCAGGCGATAGGCCACTTCACTGGTCACCGCTGCCAGGACAATACCCAAGACAAACGAAAAAAGGATGCGTTTCAACATGGCAAATGATTATTTTTTCGCCCGAAGGAGGAGTTGAAGGTCATGGGCTACATCTTGAGGCGGGGTCTGAAAACCATAGGTCAGGCGTAAATTGCCATCCTGATCGATCAGGAAGATGCGGGCGGTGTGCGAGACGGTGTACCCGCTGGCGGAGCCGGTCTGTTCGATCTGGCGGTAGATTCCATAGGCTTGCCAGATCGGCTCCAGGTCTGTTAGCGACCCGCTCAAGCCAATAAAGTCCGGGTTGAAGTGAGAGACGTAATCTTGCATGCGCTGCGGGGTGTCGCGATCGGGGTCCACCGAGATAAAAACCACCTGCACGGCGGTTTGCTCCGGCTCTTTCAGCATGGAAATCGCCTGTTTCAATTCCGCCAGTGTGGTAGGGCAAACATCGGGGCAAGAGGTATAGCCAAAAAAGAGCAGAGTGATCTTGCCTTTCAGGTCAGCAAGATGAAAAGGCTGCCCATCGGCTTTGTTCAAAGAGATGGAGGGGGCAGAGAGAGGCGGATCATAGCGTGTACCGCGGAACGTATCGGGACGCGCCCGCCAGAAAGTCAACGCTGCCACCAACACCAGGAGTGCCAGGACTCCACCCCCCAGCCGAAGAAGACGTTTTTCCATGGCTTTTAACCCTCCCATCGGGGCGACCATAACGGTCCGCCCCGATGGACAACAGGACCAACAACTTTACTGTAGTTATACCCGAAAGATTCTATCTCAGACAAGTTTTCCAATCAGGTAGAGCGCGGGGTAGAAGAAAATCCAGACGACATCTACAAAGTGCCAGTACACGGCAGCAGCCTCTACAGCCCAATGTTTTTCAGCGGAATACAGCCCGCGCGCTCCATTGCGCAAAACCACAATCAGGAAAAGGACGCCGGTGAGCACGTGAAAGGCGTGCATGCCGGTCGTCATGAAAAAGACTGCACCGGCCGCGCCGGAGGAGGGGGTGATCCCCTCGCGAACCGCACTCGGCCATTCCACGCCAACCACGCCGAGCAAGAAACCCAGGCCTAAAATCAAGGTAAGGGCAGTGTTGAGCAAAAAGCCCTTGCGGTCACCATGCTCCATAGATGTTTCGCCGCGGTTCATGAAAAAGGACGAAAGCAGCAACACGGAGGTTACCAGCAACCCCAGTACCTGATTGAGGGCTGGTCGGGTTAGCCCCAGCAGGTTCATCCGCGCCACCATCAAGCCGCCAAAGACAAAAGAATCGGAAAGCAAGAAGAGCCACAATCCCAGGCGATTGGTGCCAGTCTTGTAGGAGTAGGAATGAGGGTTGCTATCCGGCTCTTGCTGATTGAGGCGGTAGATGTGCATGTAGTAGTAGAGCACCAGGCCGGCTTTTACCAGGGCGATCACCACCAACAACGGGACCAGGTCCATCGCCACAGCGACGAAATATTCAAGGGCGGTCAGGATAGCCAGGTAGATGAAGATAATCACGCCCTGGCGAAGAGCCGACGGTTTATCGTGTGTGTGCATCGAGAAATTCCTCCCGCTTATTCGCTTTTGATGAAACGGACATATTGTGAGTTCGGCAAACCGTAATCGTAGGGTTCACCAACAACTTCAAAGGGTTGATCATAATTATGAGCGGGCATGGGCGAGGGTACCTGCCACTCCGGCGAGCGCGAGTTCCAGATGTTCCCTTCGGCCTTCTCGCCATATCGAAGGCTGTGAATCAGGTTGTAGATGAAGATCAGGACGGAAATCCCGATTAAAAAGCCAGCAATGGTCATGATGAGATGATAGGTATCAATGCCCAGGGCCGGGTCATAATCAGCAATGCGGCGACGCATCCCCAATAAGCCGACCCGCATCATCAGCAGAGTAAGCACCAGGAAGGAAGGGGTCATCAGCCAGAAGTGCACCTTCCCCAGCGTTTCGTTCAGGCGGCGCCCCGTGGCCTTGGGGAACCAATAATACAGCGCGGCAAAGAAGGGGAAGACAAACCCGCCAAAAATGGTATCGTGGAAGTGCCCAACGATGAAATACGTATCGTGGAGATGCAAATCAGTCGAAACGGTGGCGTTCGGCGGACCCGAAAGACCGCCCAGCAGGAAAACGACAATTCCACCCAGGACAAAGAGCATGGGAGTCGGGGTTTCAATCTTCCCTTTCCAAAGGGTAGCCACCCATGAGAAGAACTTCACCCCGGTCGGAACAGCCACCAGCAGAGTGCTATACATGAAAGGCACACGCAGGTATTCATTCATACCGGAGGTGAACATGTGGTGCGCCCACACCAGGAAGCCCACCAGAGCAATTCCCAGCGAAGACATAGCCACCCAGCGATAACCAAAGAGTGGCTTGCGAACAAACACCGGTAACAATTCTGAAATCACGCCCAACCCCGGCAGAACAAAGACATACACCGCCGGATGGGAATAAAACCAGAACAAATGCTGGAACAGGATCGGATTGCCACCTTTGGCCGGGTCAAAAAAGCCCATTCCAAACAGACGCTGGAACATGACCAGCTGGAAGGCCAGGCCGATTAACTGTGTAGCTGTCAGCGCGATCAGCGAAGTGGCAACCGAAGCCCAAACGAAGATCGGCATACGGAAAGCGGTCATCCCTTTGGCACGCATGCGCACCACAGTGGCGATCACGTTCAACGCCCCAAGGATAGAAGACCATCCGGCTGTGAACACGCCCAAGAAGAACATCTGCATCCCAAGCGGAGCGCGCGCCGAGAGCGGCGGGTAACCAGTCCAACCCGTGTCGAATCCACCCAGAATCAGGCTCATCAACAGCAAAACCGCCGCCGGAACCGAGATCCAGTACGAGAAAGCATTCAGGCGGGGGAAGGCCATATCCTGAGCACCCAGCAACAGCGGCACGACGTAATTCATTACGCCAGCAATACCCAGCAAGATTGAAACGATCATGATCATGCCGTGCAAGCTCATCAGGGTATTGTACATGTTCAGAGAAAGGAACTGCCGCCCGGATTCAGCCAGCTCGGTGCGGAAGATCAGGGCAAACAGGCCCCCGATCAAGATCAGTGCCAGAGCGGTCACCGTATACTGAATGCCGATCACTTTATGATCCAGGGAAACGCTCAGGTATTTCTCCCAACCGGCCGGATCCTCGTGATGCTCCGCGGTTTCGATTCCCTGCGCCCACTTCCACCAATCTGTCACTACTCCACTACCGGCCAAAAAAGAAAGCACACCCACCAGGGCGCCAAACACCCAGGCCGGTTCGGTGAACAGAAAAGTGCCCAGCAAAGGCAGGCCCATAGCGGCGCGAATGGCTGTGACGAACACCGCCCCCAAAATCGTGCCCAGGGCTTGCCAGGTGAGGCCGCGAGTGATAGAGCGATACCCCACAACCCCAAAGAAAAAGGCTGCCGCCGCAAGCCAGAGCGCCAACAGCCAGCCCAGCGGAGCGGTCAGATTCAGCTTGCCACTCGCCAGGAAATTCACCCCAACGCCCAACAAATGGCCTGCAATCCCGCCCACCACCAGCAGGAACAGACCCCGTTGTACGGGATTCCTTGTTTTCATGAACTCCTCCTTTGCCTACTTTAGCGTCGCGATATACGCAATAATATCTGCCAGGTCAGTATCGTTGAACTGATACGTTGGCATCAATTGATTTTCAAAACCGGCCACAATCTTCGCCTGAGGCTGCAAAATGGATTCCTTCAGGTAATCATCGTTCGCCACCACCGTCGTACCATCCGACAATTCCACTTGCGAACCGTACAACCCTTGCCAGGTCGGGCCGACCAGCTTAGAGCCATCTACGGTGTGACAGCCCAGACACCCATTCTTTTGGACAAGAGACTTCCCCCGTTCCGGGCCAGTCAATTGTGCCGCAGTGGTCTGTTGTTCTGTAACCCAGGCGTCAAAATCGGCCTGGCTGGTGACAATGACCGGCTTCTCCATATAGGAATGGGAGGCCCCGCATAGTTCAGCACAACGAACCGTATAATTTCCGAGCAAAGTAGGGGTAATACGATATTCGGTCACCCGCCCAGGCACCACGTCTTGCTTGACGCGAAATTCGGGAACCCAGAAGGAGTGAATCACATCACTGGATTCCATCTTCAAAATCACCTGGCGGTTGACCGGCAGGTGAAGCTCAGCAGAGACAATGCCATACTCCGGATATTCAAATGACCAGGTGAATTGCTGTGCTTTGACCTTGACGATCATTGCCCCTGGGTCCACCCGCCGCGTTTCGCCCAGGGTATAGCCGCCCAGGTATGCAAAAATCAGCACGATGAACAGGGGAATCACCGTCCAGGTTACCTCGAGGGTGGTATTACCCTCAATGTGCTCCGCGTCGCTGGTGTCCCCTTTGCGGCGGCGGAAAACAAACAGGCTATACACCAGAGGAACCACAATCAACGAAAACAGGAAAGAAATGACCATGATTTCCAGGTTCCACAGCCAGTCAATCGGCACGGCCTGAGCACTGGCCTCGACAGGCATCAGCCCTATCGCGTTTAATCCAGCGTAGGACAGGACTGTCATGAGGATCACCAGAAGCCCTACAATTACAAAGTGTCGCATTTTTCTCTCCTCAAAAAAATCAACTTTTGCGGAAACCGCCCCGCCGGCATGCCATCTTCGCCGGCAACCCATGTAATTTACCAAATTTCATATATTTTGTCACGTATTTACTCAACACTGCACCTAACTAAAAGTTCTGTGAAAGCCACTTCAAAGGTTGCATCAGCCAGCGACCTGACTCAGAACAGCCAGCACTTCCTCACTATGTTCCGCTGGGCGAACGTTTTCAAATACGTGCAAGATCGTCCCATCTGCCCCGATCAAAAAGGTCGTGCGCAGTACGCCCTCATATTCCCGCCCCATGAATTTCTTGGGGCCCCACACCCCATAAAGATCACACACTCGATGGCCTTCATCGGAAAGCAAAGGAAACGGCAATTGATATTTTTGCTTGAACTTCACATGCGCCTGCACGGAATCCGGGCTGACGCCTAAAATTTCGACCCCCGCCTTTTGATAGGCCGAATAATCATCCCGAAAATTGCAGGCTTCCTTTGTACAACCAGGGGTATCGTCTTTTGGATAGAAATACAAAACCACCGGCTTCCCGCGAAAATCCGAAAGCCGACGCGGCGTGTTGGTATCATCCACCAGCTCAAAATCTGGAGCAGGTTGACCAGCAGATATAGGCATAAGTATCCTCCAAGCGGGCAATTATAATCCTATTTATCTGGATTTTTCCGGCACTTTATCAACTGATTGTGGTTGCATGTTTAACCTAACCTAACCTAACTTTTGTGCAATTGGCGGACAAAGCATGAAAAACAACCTCAGGGACGAGATTTTGCACGTACCATCTTCACAACCCGCCCCCACCCCTGCCCCTCCCCCGTCCGTGAACCCATGCAGCGCAACGTTCCTCGCTCGGACGGGGGAGGGGGGATGGGGTGTTGGAAGCACCAGACGGGACAAGAGCACCTCTGCATCTCTCCCACGAAAGCGGATGGAGGCAACCTGTAACCCAACCGCTGAAAATTTTCACTTTCGAAGCGTTTTTCATGAAATCACTCCTGATGGCACAAAGCTTAGGCTAACTCTTGTGCATCTGGAGGGCAAAGCGTGAAAAACCACCTCAGTGGCTAGCAATCCGCCACATGTCCCCAAGAACTGTCAGAAATTTTCCAGATTCCGCCGTCTATTCGCCAACTACGGCAACGTATGAAGAAACGCAATAATCTGCCAGATTTGCTCTTCAGATAAAATCCCCTTCCACCCCACCATGGCTGATCCTGCCACCCCCTCAGAAATCCGCCAGAACAGAAAGTCGTCGCCAACCTGGCGAGCAAGTTGCGCCAGATTGGCCGGCGGAGGCGTCAAAGAAGAGGCGGCCGGGCCATCGCCGTGCCCTTTTTCCCCGTGACAGGACTGGCAATAGGTGCCATAGATTTCCCGGCCCAAATCCGCATCTTGTGCCCCAAAAGAGTGGGTCAGGCCAGCATACGGAGGCGGCACGGTTACCAACGTGTCCGCTGCGCCTGGCTGCGCGGTGGGGCTGTTGCCACAAGCACTGAGCAGCAAAACAAAGAACACGACCAGGAAAAGAGCAAATCGAATTTTCACAAAATTCCTGCCTTCTTCAAGGCATCTTCCAGGCTATCAATCGTAGCCGGCTTGATCAGCATCGCCTGGGCGCCCCCCTGCATCACCCGCTGCCGCGTCTCCGGCTGGTCATCAGAAGTAATGACAATCACCGGCACAGCCGCCAAACGCGGCTCGCGGCGCAAATACGCCAGGATTTCCGTTCCATCGATACCCGGCATGTTAATATCCAGCAAAACCAGGCGGGGTGTGAAATTACTCAACAAAGCCACAGCCGGGCTGGAACCATACGCTACTCGCGCCGGTATATTCAAAACATCCAGCATCTGCTGCAAAGCATCTGCCGTTTGACGATTATCATCAATGATTAAGGCCTCTTGCATTCATGCCTCCGTTATCAGGGTGCCCATGACGGACACATCATAGCCGGGCAAGGATGCCACAGCGTTGCGAAATTCCTGCGAAGAAATCACATCAAAGAGCGGGCGCAGTAGATCACTCTCAGCATGTTCTGTTGGGATAATTAAATCATACCGCTCAGAAAACAGTGGGATAAACTCCAAATCAAGGGCTTGCGCTGCAGCAGCGATACCTAACCCACAGTCGGCGCGCCCCGAAGCGATGGCCGCAGCCACCCCCAAATGAGTATACTCTTCTTGAGCGTAGCCGACAATCTCTTCTGGCGCTATCCCCATCAAGCCTAAATGATAATCCAGCAGGACGCGTGTTCCAGCCCCCCGCTGGCGGTTCACAAAACGGACCCCGGGCCGGGTGAGGTCGGCCAGGCTTTTGATTCCCTTTGGGTTTCCTCGCGGCACCAGCAGACCCTGCTCACGCCCCACCAGGGCATAAACTTTTACTGGAATGCCCGGCAAGTATTTTTGGATATACGAAAGATTGTATTCGCCGGTTTGTGGGTCCAGCAAATGAGAACCGGCCAGGTGCGCCTCCCCACGCCGCAACGCGACCAGCCCTCCCTGCGAACCCACATTGGCCGAGACGAAGCGTCGGTCGTAATCTGCCAGATATTGAGCCAGCAGATCCAGGGTTATATCATGAGAGCCAATGCAAAAGATCGTGCGTTCCAGGTCGCGGCGGGAGCGATAGAGATGCACCGTCACCGTCTCACCCGCTTCTGCGCCTTGCACGCCAGCCGGTAAGATGACCAGGCCATCGGCGCGCACCAGGGAGGTGATCACCCCGGCGCCGCGCGAGAGCGGAGCAGCCAACACCTTCTCCCCCACTTTGCCAACGGCCACCCGCACATAGTCATCATCGCCAGCCGGCGAAGTGATTTTACGCGTCAGCGTAGCGAGCACAGCATCGGCTTGCTGCGGGGGGCGCCCCAACCAGCGGGCGAGCAACGGCTCGATAAAAATTTCAACAGTCAGGGCCGCCGAAACCGGGTAGCCCGGCACGCCGATGATCGGCAAGGTGCGCTTCTCGTCCTGAATCATGCCCATGATGACCGGATGCCCAGGCCGCACAGCCACCCCATGCACCAATAGCGTGCCCAGTTTTTCCACCACCCGCGCCGAAAAATCTTCGGCACCGGCAGAAGAGCCAGCATTGAGCAAAATCAGATCATGCTGGCGGGCTGCCTCCTGCACGCGGGCGCAGATGGCATCAAAGTCATCGCGGGTAATGGGGAAGCGCGTGGGTTCGCCCCCCATGCTTTTGACCTGGGCTGCCAGCACCAGGGAGTTGAATTCCAGAATATCGCCGGCTTTCAGGGGTGAGCCAATGGGGACTAGTTCTGTGCCGGTCGGCAGGATGGCGACTTTGGGTTTGCGCGCCACGCGGATTTCACTATGCCCGGCAGCAGCAATCGCTCCCAAATCCACCGGGCGCAGGGTGTGTCCCGCTGGTAAAACCAGTTGGGTAGCGACAATATCCTCCCCCAGCGGCCGCACATGAGACCAGGGGGGGACAGCAGCGCGAATGCGGATGGCCGTCGGTCGGCGAATAGCAGAGGTGAGATTCCCTGCTTCGTCAAGCGGTTCAACGTTTTCGATAGGGATAACGGAATCAAACTCAGGGGGGAGGGGATCGCCGGTGTCGAGGTAGCAGGCCTGAGGTCCGACTTGAAGCGTGCGGGGGGAGGTGGGTTGTGCCCCGGCGGTATCGGCTGATCGGACGGCAAATCCATCCATGGCGGAGGCATGGTAATGGGGAGAGGAGATCTTCGCCCAAACCGGCTCAGCCAGCACACGCCCCAAGGCTTGTTCGTCGAGGGGGATGGTCTCCACGCCGAGAACGCGCCATAAGCCGGCCTGCTTTAACGCGTTTTGCAGGCGTGATTGGGCTTC
>DAOUAN010000126.1:0-6907 GCA_034433385.1 Anaerolineales bacterium
TGCGTTCCTTGGATGAAATTCTGCCCATTTTGCGGTAAACTTTCCATAGGCTCTGCTCCTGGTATTGGGATTCGGTTTACCTTGTTATACCAAAGGAGCAGAGCCTTTTTTCCCCAGAGATCTGGGTAATCACCAGACTTGACAGGCTGGAAAGGCTGTCTCACACTTAAAAAAGTGGAGAAGATGAAATGGGTTTCAGAGAAATTCCGCACACTGCTGATTGGGCCTTGCACGTTTGGGGAGCAGACTTGCACGAGCTTTTCGGCGAAGCGGCCCGGGGAATGATCACGCTGGCTGGGGCGCGCCTGGCTGAGGGTCGGCGGGTGAAGCGGACGGTGGAGATCGAGGCTCCGGATGTGGAGAGTTTGCTGGTCGCATTTTTGTCGGAAGTGTTGTATTTTATGGAGCAGGAGCATCTGGGGTTTGATGTTTTCCATATCCTCGAGGTAGAGGGACAAAAACTGCGGGCAGAGCTGGAGGGGGCGCCGCTCCTTTCACTGACAAAGGCGATCAAAGCAGTGACGTTCCATAACCTGAATGTGCGCCGGACGGATCGCGGGTATGAAGTGGAGATTGTGTTTGATGTATAGGAGGTTGCGATGATTCGTTTGCAGGATTTGGTCAAAATCAGCGATTATGAGTGGGAAATTCCGCAGTCGTTTCGCAAGGATATGCGCGGGCCGGTGCGGATTTTTGCCACCCGACGGCTGTTGGAGCAGGTCAGCGACGACAAATCGTTGGAACAGGCGGTCAATGCGACCACTTTGCCCGGGCTGGTGGGGGCTGTGCTGGTGATGCCCGATGTGCATCAGGGGTATGGCTTCCCCATCGGGGGGGTGGCGGCTACGGAATATCCTCACGGTGTGGTCTCGCCGGGAGCGATTGGATATGACATCAATTGCGGTGTGCGCTTGCTGGCCTCTGGGATTGAGTATGAGGCGGCATTACCTTACATGGATACTCTGGCAACCTTATTGAATAAATATTGTCCCAGTGGAGTGGGTAGCGAGGGGGTGGTGCGCGTCTCGGTGGCTGAGCTGGACAAAATTTTGCGCGAGGGGGCACGCTGGGCTTTGAAGAATGGTTACGCCAGTGAGGCCGATTTGCAGCGCACCGAGGAGTTCGGTATGGTTGAGGGGGCGGACCCAAGCAAAGTCAGTGAGCGAGCCAAGCAGCGCGGCCGGGAGCAGATCGGCTCACTTGGCGCGGGGAATCATTTCATTGAGGTGGACGTGGTCGAACAGGTTTTCGATCCGCAAGCCGCGGCGGTGATGGGGCTCCAGGAGGGGTGCCTGGCGGTTCAGATTCACTGCGGTTCGCGTGGGCTGGGGCATCAAGTTTGTACCGATTACGTTCAATCCTTCCAGGGGGCGGTGCGACGCTACGGCATCGAGCTCCCCGACCGTGAGCTGGTTTGTGCGCCGATGGATTCTCCCGAAGGGCAGGCTTACTTGGGGGCGATGCGCGCTGCAGCGAACTTCGCCTTTGCCAACCGGCAGCTGCTGGCTCATTCCGCCCGCCGCGCCTTCGAGGAGACCTTTGCACCCCACTTCAAAAAGGGCTGGCATTTGATTCAGGTCTATGACATTGCGCACAACATGGGCAAGATCGAAACGCACGAGGTCGGCGGACGCCCCCTCAAGGTTTGTGTGCACCGCAAAGGGGCCACCCGCGCCTTTGGGCCGGGCGCGCCGGGGTTGCCAGCGGAATATCAGGCCCTGGGGCAACCGGTGATCATCCCGGGGAGCATGGGTACCGCCTCGTGGGTGTTGATTGGCACGGAAGAGAGCATGAGTCGCTCGTGGGGTTCCACCTGTCACGGGGCCGGGCGGGTGATGTCGCGAGCCAAAGCGAAAAAAGAAGTGCGCGGTGAAGAGCTGCGCAAGGAACTGGAAAAAGAGGGCATTAAAGTGCGCGCCGGCTCCATGCCTGGCCTGGCCGAAGAGGCGCCGCAGGCCTACAAAGACGTGGATATGGTCGTGGAAACGGTCAGTGCAGCCGGGATTGCCCGCAAAGTCGCCCGCTTGCGACCGGTGGCGGTGATCAAAGGTTGAAAGCGGAACACATCGGCGCTATGGGGCGTCCACATTACAAACAGTTTTTTGGAGGTACTATGCGCCCCGTTTTGAAAATTTTGATTTTGATTCTGTTCCTGGCAGGCTGTGCTCCGCTCACCCCCGCCTCGCCGCCGCAAGATCGGGTGGTCACCAGCCCACCCGATCGCGGCGTGATCAGCTCAACGGAGCAGCCGGTGACCCGTCCTGACCTGCCCCCGATCTATGCTCCCCGCCCTGGCGATGAACAATTGGAACGCGGCGAGGTCTATCTCGACTCGGTTGATTTGATGGCCATGGAAAGCTACCCGCCCCAATTTTCGCTCCTACTCAAAGGGAACCTGCCCACCCCCTGCCATCAGCTGCGAGTAGTGTACCACGAGCCAGATACCCAAAACCGCATCCTGTTGGAAGTGTACTCCCTGGCCGATCCACAAGCAGTTTGCGTGCAAATGCTTCAGCCTTTTGAACAGTCTATTTATTTGGGCAGTTTTCCGGCTGGACACTACACCGTGTGGATTAACGGCAAACAGGTGAGTGAATTTGATGGATAAAAGGGTTAGTGCTCTGCCGCATCGCGGCTCACGTGGGCAAAACGGGCATTGGTCAGTTTTGCCAGGGCATCCACCGGCAGACGGATATTCAGTCCGCGCTGCCCGCCAGAGATATAAATTTCAGCGTATTGCCGGGCAGCGTCGTCAATCACCACCTGGAAGCCCTTGTTGAGCAACGCCAGCGGAGAGATGCCCCCTGCCTGCAAGCCAGTCAATTGCTCTGCTTCGCGCTCGGTAGGCAAAATCACCTTTTTCTCCCCCAAAAAAGCCGCCAGGGCTTTCAAATCCACCACCTGAGGGCCAGGGATCACCACCAAAAGCGGCTTTTTGGGCTTTTCGCGGGTGACTACAATCGTCTTAAACACCTGTTCAGCCGGCACGCCCAGGATTTGAGCCACTTCCAAAGCGCCCAGTTTTTGGGGCGGCAGTTCAAAAGGCGTATAAGGAATTTTTCGGGAATCGAGCAAACGGGTCACGTTATTGACCGGGGGCATATTCACCACCTGAGCAGAAGAGATCCAAAAGACTGCCTCCCTGCCTGGCGCCGCCTCGCCCAGAAACTAAAGTTTCGGGCTACGACCCACCAGGTCGGCCTTCGCCGACCCAGGGAACAGGGGGCCAGCACGCCGGGCGCTCCACCCGGCAGGTGATTACATTAGGCTCAGTTCTCTTTTGCATCGAATTTTCACGAATTTCCCGAAGAAAATTTGCCATATTCGTGTCATTCGCTGCGGAGTTGGCTATTACAAATCCATGACTATTTTATCTCGAAATTCCCAAAGGACAAAAAAGGAAGCTGAAAAAAGAGCGTGCTATACTTAGCAAAATTCTATTGCGGAGGCAAGAGATGATCACTGCACAACACCTTTCCCAGTTCCCCCTATTTCGCGATTTGCCCGAAGACCTGCTGGCAAAAATCGCCGCGCAGGCCCAGGAAATGACCGTGGCGAAGAACGAATATATCTTCCGCGAGGGCGAAGAAGCAGATAAAGTGCATTTTCTGCTCAAAGGAAGTATCGCCCTGCGCGTCAAATTGACCTCCCGCCCTGAAAGCATCACCGTTTCGTTTGTAAACCGCCCCAACGAAATTTTCGGCTGGTCTGGCCTGGTGCCGCCTCACCACTACACGGCTTCGGCGTTTTGCGAGGAAGATTGCCAGATTCTCGCCATCCCAGGCCAGGCCCTGATGCAGATATTGCGCGAAAATCCCCAGGCAGGCTTTGTGGTGATGCAACGCATGGCTGAAGTGATCGCCGACCGTCTGCGCAACAGCCGCCAGGCGCTGCTCAAGACGATTTAATTCGCCTCAAAGCAAAGCCGTGCTTACCACAAAACGGATTGCCGAGCCATGGCCGATGTTGCCGAACAGAAGATGGCAGACCTGCGTTGATTCGAAAAAATCTTCGCCGCTGGGATGAGCTGATGAGCAAGGAAGATGGAATTCATGAAAACTCAAGCCAGATTGTTACAGGCCATCTTTGACTGGCTAAAAAATACGGTGTTTGCCAACCGCGCCCTGCGTAACCTGGTTTACGATGTTCAAAACATTGGCGAATTCACCAGCCTGCTCGAACACGAGAAGATGCTTGCGGATGAAAGTCGCGTGACCAGTTATTTTCGGGCGATTCAACGTACCGTTCAGCCAGGCCAGGTGGTATTAGACCTCGGCACCGGCAGCGGGATTCTTGCCTTCTTCGCGGCGCAAAAAAAGCCACGCACCATTTACGCCATTGATCACTCCAACTTTATCGAGGTCGCCCGGCAAATCGCGGAGCATCATCACATCCAAAACATTGTCTTCGTCCGTCAAAACAGCCGCCAATTTACCCCTCCCGAACCGGTGGATGTGATCATCCATGAGCAGATGGGGGATACCCTCTTCAATGAAAACATGGTCGAAAACCTTCTCGATCTGAAAAAGCGTGCGCTCAAGCCCGGCGGGAAAATCCTGCCGGGCAAATTTAACCTATACCTCGAACCTGCCTGCCTGCGCGAGGATTACAAAACGCCATTCTTATGGGAAAATCGTTCGTACGGGATTGATTTCACCTTTTTGAAAAACACCAACAGCCTGGAAGCCTTCAAGCCACGCCGTTACAATAGGATTTTCATCGAGCACCACGCGGTTGAATTCTTCCTTTGCGAACCTGCTCCCCTTCTCAGCTTTGATCTCAACGAATTGAACAGTCCAAACGACCTGCCCACTCGTCTGACTACCTCCAAAACAGTGATTCGCGCCGGCGAGATGGATGGCCTATGCCTGTACTTTGAAGCCGTGTTCGACGAAGAGAACCTTCTAAGCACATCACCCTTTCAAAAACGCACCAATTGGGCCAATCTCTTCTTCCGCAGCGAACGAAAGCACTATTCCCCTGGTGAACAGATTTCAGTAGAATTACACATGCCCAATCTGCTTAAATCTTCCACCTGGGCCATTACCGTTACATCTCGTCCCTCGTTGGAGCAGGTCACGAAAATATGAAAAGCACAACAGCGGTTCTTCCCTTCGACAAATTGATGGAACAGCTCCCCGAAACTTACACCCTGGCCGAGCGGGAGTTGATCCAGCGCGCCTACCGCGTGGCCGAAGAAGCCCATCGCGAACAAAAACGCGCTTCGGGAGAACCTTACATCTACCACTGCGTGGCCGTAGCCAGTATTCTGGCCGATTTGCGCCTCCCGGCCGAAGTCATTGCCGCCGGCTTGCTGCATGATACCGTAGAAGACACCTCCCTCACCCTCGAAGACATTCGCCGCGACTTCGGCGATACCATCGCCAAACTGGTAGATGGCGTCACCAAGCTCACCAACCTCCCCCGCGTCTCGCGCGACGATCAACATGCCGAAGACCTGAACCAAAACAACGGCACGGAAAATACCAACGGCACTCCAGCCCTGCTTGGCCGCAAACAAGACCTGGTCTCCGAAACCTTGCGCAAAACCTTCCTGGCCATGGGCGAAGACGTACGCGTCGTCCTCATCAAACTGGCCGACCGCCTGCACAACATGCGCACCCTCAGCTACATGCCCGAAGCCAAACGCAAACGCATCGCCCAGCAAACCCTCGATATCTTCGCCCCCCTCGCCAACCGGCTGGGCATCTGGCAAATCAAATGGGAACTGGAAGACCTGGCCTTCCGCTACGTCAACCCCGAAAAATACCGCGAGATCGCCGAGCAACTGGCCGAACGGCGGCCCGACCGCGAAGCCCAAATCGAAGCCATCAAAGAAAAACTGCAAAAACTGCTTGAAAGCAACAACATCCACGCCGAGATCAGCGGCCGCCCCAAACACATTTACTCCATCTACAAAAAGATGACCCAAAAGGGCAAGCCCTTCGACCTCGTCCGCGATGTGCGCGCCGTGCGCCTCATCGTGCCGGATGTGCCTTCCTGTTACGCCGCCCTGGGCGTAATCCACACCCACTGGCGCCCCATCCCCGGCGAATTTGACGACTACATCGCCGCCCCCAAAGACAACTTCTACCAATCTTTGCACACCGCCGTCATCTGGGACGATGGCCGCCCACTCGAAGTACAAATCCGTACCCCCGAAATGCACCAGAATGCCGAATACGGCATCGCCGCCCACTGGCGCTACAAAGAAGGCAACCGCCATACCGACCGCGACTACGAACAGCGCATCAACTGGCTGCGCGCCCTGATGGATTGGAAGCAAGACGTGCAAGACGCCCAGGAATTTGTAGATGGCATCAAAACCGACGTCTTTCAAGATCGCGTCTACGTCTTCACCCCGCGCGGTGACATCATTGACCTGCCCGCCGGATCCACCCCCATCGACTTCGCCTACCACGTCCACACCGATATTGGCCACCGCTGCCGCGGCGCACGCATTAACGGGAAACTCGTCCCCCTGAATCAAGAGCTGAAAACCGGCGACCAGGTCGAAATCCTGACCGCGAAGCGGGGCGGACCCAGCCGCGACTGGCTCAACCCCAACCTCGGCCTGGTCAAAACCCAGCGCGCCAAAGCCAAAATCCGCGCCTGGTTCAAAAAACAAGAAGACGAGCAAAACCTGGCCCAAGGGCGCCTGATGCTCGAACGCGAAATCCAGCGCCTCGGCCTGGGCGAGCTGAACTTCGAAAAACTGGCCCGCGAACTCAACTACAAGACCCCGGAAGAAATGTTCATCGCCCTGGGTACGGGGGATCTCTCCCTCACCCGCATCGTCAAGCACCTCTTTGCCAGCGAAGAAAGCAGCGAAACCCTCACCACCACCGCCCCACCCACCGAAAGCACCGCCACCGACGCTGTAGAAGTAGTCGGCCTGAAAGGCTTG
>DAOUAN010000127.1:0-37389 GCA_034433385.1 Anaerolineales bacterium
GCGCAGGCCGACCTGGCACGTGGTAGCCCGAAACTTTAGTTTCCGGGCGTTGGCACGGCGAGCGCCGCCGTTTTTTTCGGTCGGCGCAGGCCGACCTGGCACGTGGTAGCCCGAAACTTTAGTTTCCGGGCGTTGGCATGGCGAGCGCCGCCGTTTTTTTTCGGTCGGCGCAGGCCGACCTTGCGCATAGTAGCCCGAAACTTTAGTTTCCGGGCGTTGGCACGGCAGGTCCTTCTGCTTTCACAAAGTGCCCCACCTCATACACCGCCCCAAACAAGGGCGGTGTGCTCTTCATGGGAATACGCCGAACCTGTTGCAAGAATCGGCTGGCGGCTTCGGCCACCTGTTTTTCCGTGGAAAAATGCTCCTGGCGAATATCATGGCCTAAAAGACGGAAGAGAAACACCATCAACGGCCGCTCGACCGGCACACCATAGACCATCTGCCCGCCAGGTTTGAGTACGCGGCGTATTTCCCGCATCGCCTGAAGTAATTCCTGCGGCTTGAGATGCTCTAAAATGCTGATCAGCAAAACCGTATCAAAGGTGTTTTCCTCGTAAGGCAACTCCAGAACGCTTCCCTGGCGGAGCTGTGGGCGGATTCCCAGCGGTTCAAAAACAGATTGGACGGCCTGAACATCGGCGGTCAGATCAATGCCGTGAATTTCGCCGTACATTTCATGCAGGTTCAAAAACGTCAGGCCAGTGCCGAAGCCGACCTCGAGCACGCGTTCACCGCCGCGACATTCGTTCAAGGCCAATTCCACCCGGCGGCGGTACATCCTTCCAAAAACAGGCCAGTAGTAATACCGGATCGGATCAAGTTCATTGACGCCCCGGTATTGTTCGCGGGGGAGCATTTTCAATTGGACGGGCATCGTTATCCTCGCTTAGATAAATTTGAGACGCCGGGCAGCAAAAGCAACCATCCTCATCAGGAGCAGGCCGTGCTTCCAGCGGGAGATGTTGCTCTGGCCGTAAGTTCGCTCCCGATAGCGGATGGGCAAATCCACGATTTTCAGGTTTTGCCTGGCAGCGCCAAAGAGCAGGTCGAAATCGCCAAAGGGATCAAAATCGCCAAAGTACCCTCGCTGCGCGGCAATGCGTTCGTAATCGCTGCGCCAGAGGGCTTTGGTGCCGCAGAGCGTATCTTTGATTGGTTGTCCCAGCAGCCAGGTGAAGGCGGCGCTGAAAAATTTATTGCCAATAAAATTTAGCGTGCGCATCGCCTGATCTTCCATTGGGTACACCAGGCGAACACCATTGAGGAACTCTCCCTGACCAGAGACGAGAGCCTGGTAAAAGCGCGGCAGGTCTTCGGGAGGGACGGTCAGATCGGCATCCAGGATCATCAGGATGTCGCCGCGGGCGTGGGCAAAGCCGAGACGAACCGCGTCGGCTTTGCCAATGCCGCTTTGACGGAGCAGCCGGCTTGGGGTCCGGGGGTGAGCCGCTATTTCGGCCTGAATCACGGCGAAAGTATCGTCGCGCGAGTGACCTTCCACAAAGATCAGCTCGGTCTCTCGTCCCATTTGGGGCATTCGCTCGAAAATCGCCGGGATGTTGCCAGCTTCGTTGCGCGCCGGGATGATCACGGAAATGCTCGGCAGGGTTTCCACAGGTTGAGGAACCGGACGGGCGATGACAAAATTGGCCAGGGCAACATGGTAAAAAGGCCAGAGACGAATCAGCAGGCGGTTGAACAACCCACCCAGGGGCAACGGCCAGAGCACCTCCTGCCAGACGCGAATGGTCTCAAAATCGGCCAGGCGCAGCAGATTGTTCACGTCTTCGATGGTGAGCCAGTTTTGGGGCAGCAGGGGGGTGGCCAGGCCGAGATGTTGGACAAACGTGAGCGGTAGTTGCCACAGGCTGTTGTAAAAATTAAGGATCAGCCGTGTGCGCGAGTGACAGAGGGGACGTACCTGCTCGAAGGCGCGTTGCACATCCCACAGGTCGTTGATGGTATCGGAGAAGAGGATCACATCGAAAGTGAAATCGGAGAGGGGCAGGGCATGGGCATCGGCCTGGAGGAAGTGCAATTCGGGGTGGCGCTGAGTGGCGCGCCGAATGGCTTCGTGCGAGAAATCAATCCCCAGGCCAAAGGAGGGCTGGAGCGCAGCCAGCAGGTCGCCTTCGCCGCAGCCGATCTCCAGGACGCGCTGCCCGGGGTTGACCAGGAAGCGATAGACTTCTTGAAGGCGGCGATGATACCAGTGGCCGGCGCCGCGCCAGGTGTCCCGCTTGCGCATCACCGCGTCCCAGTGGGCGCGGTGGATTTGCTGGTAGCGCTGGAAAGCTGAGTCAAAAGGGGAGAGAGGGGACATGGCGCAGCAATTTTACTGGAGATTTTTCTTTCTTGCAGGGTGCTCTTGACCCTGTTCCTTTTGCGGTTATAATTCAATAACTGAATTTTGGAAAATGGAATCAACAAACGACGAACTTCGTGAACTTTCTTTGCTCGAACAAATCGAGCGTGATCCAGACGTGAATCAGGCAACCCTGGCAACGCAATTGGGGGTGGCGGTTGGCACGGTGAACTGGCATTTAAAGCGATTGATCGCCAAAGGTGCGGTGAAGGTCAAACGTGCCGAGCGGAAGAAATTGCGCTACATTATCACGCCAGAGGGGATCGCCTTGCGGGCGCGCCTGACGATGGATTACATTGAGCACTCTCTTTCGTTATATCGGAAGACGCGCCAGCGGGTCAAAGAATATCTCGCTGAAGTTCTGGCGGCTGGTTACAGTCGCGTGCGCATTGTAGGTGAAGGCGATGTGGCCGATATTTGCCGCCTGACCTGCCTGGAGCAAGGAGTCAACGTGGTGGATGATGACAATGTGCCTGTTTTGCAGGTGGAAGGCCATAAAGTACATTTGCTGATGGAGGATAAAAATGAGTGAACGGCATGTGTTGATTACCGGAGGGGCTGGTTATATCGGCTCGCTCCTGACGGCAGAACTGTTGCGCGCCAACTATCGCGTGACGGTAGTGGACACCTTGTTGTTCGGCGGCGAATCGCTGCTGGGCTTCTGGCATCATCCCAACTTCCATTTTGTCAAAGCCGATGTGACCGAGCCGCGTGCCATCAAAGATGCCATTCGCGATCACTGGCCCAAACCGGATGCCATTGTTCATCTGGCGGCGATTGTGGGTTTCCCGGCCTGTCAGGCGGTAGGGCGGCAGGTGGCCTGGCGCTACAACGTGGAAGCGACCAAACTGGTCTTTGAACAGGCGGTGGATTTGGGCGCTCAACGCTTTGTGTTTGCTTCCACCTATAGCAATTATGGTCTTTCTACCAATGGGCCGGTGAACGAAGAATCACCGCTCAACCCCCAATCTTTGTATGCTGAGACGAAGATTGCCGCCGAAGAATACCTGCTCTCTCAAAAAGATAGCCCGGTGGCACCTTTGTTGTTCCGCTTTGCCACACTTTATGGCATTTCGCCGCGCACTCGTTTTGACCTGATCATCAATCAATTCGTGCTGGAAGCGTTTACCAGGCGGCAGCTAATCATTTATCAGCGCGGTTATTCGCGCTCGTTTGTCCATGTGCGCGATGTGGCGCGCGGCATCTTGATGGGGCTGGAAGCGCCCGAAGAGAAAATCCGCGGCCAGGTCTTCAACCTGGGCACGGACGATGGCAATTACACCAAAGACCAGATCGTGGAGCTGGTGTTGCGGCGAATGCCGGAGACCACGGTCGAATACAAAGATTTGACCTTCGGCGGTGATATGCGCGATATTACCGTTTCGTTTGAAAAGATTCGCCGTGTGCTTGGCTTCACGACTACTCTCACAGTGGATGACGGCATTCGTGAGGTCCTCTTTGCATTGAAAACCGGCCTGGTGCGCGATCCGCACGATGAACGCTATCGCAATGCCCAATTCATTGTACAATAGCCTATTCCGCAACAGACTTCCGAAGTCTCGCTGACTTCGGAAGTCTGGAGGAATCAACGAAAGGAGAAATTTCATGGCAGAAAGCTTCTGGCAAGGCAAAAAAGTGATTGTGACGGGCGGAGGTGGTTTCCTCGGCTCGTTTGTTGTTGAGAAATTGCAACAGCGTGGGGCAACCGACCTTTTCATTCCGCGCCGTAAAGATTACAACCTGGTCAATCCGCAAGACATTCGGCGCATGTATGCTGACGCCTTGAACGGCGTAGATACCCAGAATGTGGTGGTCATTCACCTGGCTGCTCACGTGGGGGGCATTGGCGCGAACCGCGAACATCCCGCCGAGTTCTTCTACGACAATTTAATGATGGGCGTGGAATTGATGCATCAGGCCTGGCAGCGCGGCGTGGGAAAATTTGTTGCCATTGGCACGGTGTGTGCTTACCCCAAATTTACCCCCGTCCCGTTCAAGGAAGACGACATCTGGAACGGCTATCCCGAAGAGACCAATGCTCCTTACGGCCTGGCGAAAAAGATGCTTCTGGTGCAGGCTCAGGCGTATCGTCAGCAATATGGTTTCAACGCCATTTATTTGTTGCCGGTCAACCTTTATGGGCCGCGCGATAACTTTGACTTGCAATCCTCCCACGTCATCCCGGCCTTGATCCGCAAAGCGATCGAGGCTCAAGAACGCGGCGAGAAGGAATTGCCCGTTTGGGGCGATGGCTCGCCTACCCGCGAATTCCTCTACGTTGAAGATGCTGCCGATGGAATCGTCACCGCAGCGGAAAAATACAACGGCGCCGAGCCGGTCAACCTCGGTTCGGGCTATGAAATTTCCATCAAAGACCTGGCCGAGATGATCGTTCGCCTGACCGGTTTTGAGGGAAAACTGGTCTGGCAGACCGATAAGCCTAACGGACAACCGCGTCGCGGTCTGGATGTCAGCCGGGCACGAGCCTATTTTGGTTGGTCGGCCCAGACGCCCTTCGAGGAAGGGCTGCGCCGCACCATTGAGTGGTACAAAAATTACCGCTTGCAAACTCAGGGTTGATGGTTTTGTCCTCCCTCACCTTTTCTTTGGAATGAATATGACCGAACTTGCCAAACACGGGCCACCCACAATTTACATTAAGCCCTCCACCGGCCTGGCGGCGCTCAATCTGCGTGACCTGTGGACGTACCGCGAACTGGTCTTCTTCATGATTTGGCGCGACCTGAAGGTGCGCTACAAGCAAACCTTGCTGGGCGCGGCCTGGGCGATCATTCAGCCAGTGATGACGATGCTGGTGTTCAATTTCATCTTTGGCTCGGTGGCCAAAGTGCCTACAGAGGGCATCCCCTACCCCATTTTCTCCTACACCGCTTTGTTGCCCTGGGGGCTGTTCACCACCGCGCTCAACCAGGCCAGCCGTTCGTTGACCGCCAATCACAACATGATCACCAAAATCTACTTCCCGCGTCTGGTTTTGCCGGTGGCTTCCGTGCTCGCTGGCCTGGTGGATTTCTTCATTGCCTTTGTGATCTTGATCGGCCTGATGTTTTATTACCAGATCACACCCGCCTGGAATGCCGTTTGGGCCTTGCCGCTCTTCCTGCTGCTTGCCCTGGTGACTGCCCTCGGCGTGGCCCTCTGGCTTTCGGCCATTAACGTCAAATATCGCGATGTCAACTATGCCCTGCCGTTTCTCACGCAATTCTGGCTTTTTATCACCCCGGTTGCTTATTCGGCCAAAATTATTTCGGAGAAGTGGCGGCTGATCTACTCGCTTAACCCCATGGCCGGCGTGGTGAACGGATTTCGCTGGGCCTTGCTGGGAGGCAGCCAGGCGCCAGACCTGTCATTGTGGACTTCAGCAGGCATCTCTGTGCTGATCCTGGTGGGAGGGCTGTTCTACTTCCGCAGCATGGAACGCACCTTCGCCGATACGATTTAGGAATGTACCATGACTGTCGCGATTCACGTTGAACACCTCTCCAAACGATACAAAATCGGCGCCGCCCAGGGAAAGTTCCGCTACGGCATGTTGCGCGACGTGTTGGTGGATACGGTCACCGCGCCCGTACGCGCCGCCTCTGCCCTCTTGGGCTTCTCCAAAAACGAAAAAGAAAGAAAGAGCGATTCCTTCATCTGGGCGCTCGAGGATGTTTCTTTCGACGTCGAGGAAGGAACCGTTCTCGGCATTGTAGGGCGCAACGGCGCCGGCAAAAGCACCCTGCTCAAAATTCTCTCCCGTGTCACCGAACCGACCAAAGGCCTGGTCACCGTGCGCGGCCGGGTTGGCTCCCTGCTTGAAGTGGGCACGGGCTTCCATCCCGAATTGACCGGCCGCGAGAACATTTACCTCAATGGCGCCATTCTGGGCATGAAACGAACCGAAATTGACCGCAAATTCGACGAAATCGTCGAATTCTCCGAAGTCGGTCAATTTATTGATACCCCCGTCAAGCGCTATTCCTCCGGCATGTACCTGCGCCTGGCCTTTGCCGTTGCCGCTCACCTTGAGCCAGAAATCCTGGTGGTAGATGAAGTGCTCGCCGTAGGCGACGCCGAATTCCAGAAAAAATGCCTGGGCAAAATGGGCGATGTCGCCCAGCAAGGACGCACGGTCCTCTTTGTCAGCCACAACATGTCGGCGATTTTGCGCCTCACCCAGGAGACCATCGTCCTCAAAAAAGGCCAGCTGATCAAGCGCGCTCCCACCCCCGAGGCCGTGGATTTCTACCTCGCTTCGGGCCAGGCCGAAACCGGCGAACGCCACTGGCAGGCTGAAGAAATCTCCCCCGAAAGCGCCCCCTTCCGGCCGATCAGCCTGCGGCTCCGCGACCGCAGCGGAAAAATCGTCGAGACCGTCCGCTCCACCGAGCCGCTTACCATCGAATTCGAATATCAACTGGATGCCCCCATCACCGGCCTGCGTGTGGGCATTTACCTCAACACCATGCGCGGCGAATACGTCTTCGTCTCCTTCGATACCGATGACGCCCGCCAGTTCGAACAATTTGGCTCTCGGCAGGCCGGTCGCTACATCAGCCGTTGCACCATCCCCGCCGACTTCTTCAACGAAGGCCGTTACTCACTAGGCGTCAACGCCTCCTCTTTCGGCGTGCGCCGCTACTTTATGGACGAAAACGCCCTCTCCTTCAACGTGGACATCAGCGGCGCCCCCGGCACCCACTGGCCCGAAATGCGCGTCGGCCCCATTCGCCCGCGCCTGAACTGGAAAATAGAGAAACTGGATTAATGTGAACCGCACAGACACGGAGAACACAACGAAAAACTCCGCCTGTTCTGCCTCTTCGCAGTAAACGAATGTTCAACAAAACCTCCCTCCGCAACTTCCTGGGCGAACTGCCTCTTGCCGCCGAACTGGATTACACCCTTCGGCAAAAGAATCGCGCCCGCAAAGATCACTTCAACCTTTCGCGCCTGCAAAAAAAACTGCCTCAGGCGGTTGCCCAGGCCCAGCCTTTCCTCGAAAAAACAAGCGGCGGCAAAAAAATCCTCTTCTTTGCCACCCTTCATTACTGGATTGAGCAAGCCGCACACATTTCCCTTGTGCTTGCCGGCCTTGGCCATCAGGTCACCTTGCTGACCCTGCCCTATGCCGAGTGGCACAAAGAGATTGACAAACTGACCCAACGTCAACGCCGACTTCACACCCGCGACGCCCTCTCTCCCCTCTCCCCTTTCATCCACCACGTCTCGCTGCTGGACCTCGAGCCTGCCCCCGCTTTACCGGCCTCCCTCCAATCTGACGTCGAGGAGGTCTCCCTGTGGGATGCCCAATACACCCTCATGCGCGAAGAAGTGGACCTGACCGATCCGGCCGACCGCGCCCTCTATGAATTACGCCTGGTGCGCAACGCCTTTGCGGCTCGCACTGCCCTGGCCTGGCTGCAAACCCATCGCCCGGATGTCGTCCTGGTGCCCAACGGTCTGATCCTGGAAATGGGCATCGTCTTCCGCGTCGCCCGTTATCTGGGCATTCCGGTGGTTACCTTCGAATTCAATGACCAACGCGAACAAATCTGGCTGGCACACAACACCTCCATCATGCAACAGAATACCGATGACCTGGTCGCCGCGCGCTGTCACCTGCCCATGACCGATGAAATGTATCAGCGCCTGGCCGACCTGGAAAACGCCCGTCGAGGTGCGCGCGTTTGGGGCAAATCGAAACGACTGTGGCAATACGTCTCAGCCCAGGGCGCCGAAGCGACGCGCTCTGCCCTGGGGCTGGATGCCCGCCCCATCGTCCTGCTCGCAGCGAACGTGCTGGGCGATAGCCTCACCCTGGGGCGCAACATCTTCGCCACCTCCATGACCGAATGGCTGACGCGCACCGTCCAGTTTTTTGCTGGTCGCCCCGATGTCCAGTTTGTGATTCGCGTTCACCCCGGCGAAACGCTTGTCCCCAAAGCCCGCTCCATGGCGCAGGTTGCTCATCAGGCCGTGCCGTCGCTACCCGAACATATCCACATTATCGGCGCAGCGGATAAAATCAACACCTACGACCTGATCGAAATTGCCGATCTGGCGCTGGTCTATACCACCACTGTGGGCATGGAAGCCGCCATGAACGGGTGTCCCGTGGTCGTTTGCGGCAAGACGCATTACCGTGGCCGGGGCTTCACCCTCGACCCGAACACCTGGGAAGAGTACTTCGCCACCCTGGAACACATCCTTTCTGACCCGCCAACGCACCGCCTGAGCGAACAGCAGGTCGAAATGGCCTGGAATTACGCCTACCGCTTCTTTTTTGAATACCCGCGGCCTTTCCCCTGGCGCCTGATGAACTTTTGGGATGACCTGGATGTTTGGCCTGTCGAAAAAGTTTTGAGCGCCGAAGGTATCCGTCAATTTGGCGATACGTTCAGATTCCTGGTCGGTGAACCGCTTACGTGGAAGTGAAAGATCATTGTCAGGAGCGGAGCGATGAAGCCATCTTCCAATTTGCTGGGGGGCTTCGTCAGGAAAATCACCCTCCTCGCAACGACCTCATTGAATTAGGAAAACATGGCTGAGAATACCAAACAACAAGTACGTGAATTCTATGACCAGATCGGCTGGTCGCAAATTGGCGAGGGCCTGTACCAGAACGCCCGCTACGAAGACTTGCGACCGGTTGCTCGCGAGTACATCCACAAGTGTCATCTGCGGGTGAATCGTCACCTGGCGCCAACGGGTGATCTGCTGCTGGACGCCGGCTCTGGCCCGGTACAATGGCCGGAGTATTTGACCTATTCCGAAGGCTACCGCTACCGCGTCTGCGCCGATCTTTCAATCACCGCCCTGCGAGAAGCGCGGCAACGCCTCGGCGAAAAGGGGCTCTACGTAGTAGCCGATATTGCCAATTTGCCCTTCAAGGCCGAAACTTTTGATGGGGTGGTCTCATTGCATACCATCCACCATTTGCCGCTTTCTGAGCATCGTCACGCTTACCTTGAGCTATTTCGTGTATTGAAAACCGGCAAAAGCGCGGTGGTGGTCAACGGCTGGTACAACCCCTGGCTAATGCGTATAGCGGAGTATTTTATTCGCCTGGGCCGTGCCCTGAGTGGACGTCCAGCAAAAGGGCGCAAAAATCAACCAGCTGAAGAAAACCCAACGGGCACATTCGTTAAAAAGATGACCCCGCGCTGGCTCAAAAAGGAATTGAATGGCGTGTTGAACTTTGAAATTTACTCCTGGCGCAGCCTTAGCCCCCGTTTTATGCGCTGGTTTGTGCATCCGCAGTTGGGCGGCAAAGCCTTTTTGCGAGTCGTCTTTTGGCTCGAAGAGACCTTCCCGCGTTTCTTTGGCGAAAATGGACAATACCCTTTGATCGTGATTCGCAAATAAACGGCTGCCATTCACTTACACGATGTTTGCACTTTTAACCTAACTTTTGTGCAAAAGAGCATGTCCGTATTCGCTCAAACCAGCACATCTGGCGGTTTGGCCCCAAAAGTGCAAAGATAGTAACCTTATTCGATACAAGATGGCGATTCGATAATCCCGAACGGAGAATTTATGAACTGGAATGATCAAGTGATCCTCGTCACCGGCGGCACCGGCTCCTTTGGCAAGAAATTCATCGAAGTCATGCTGAAGGAATATCGGCCCAAAAAAATCATTGTCTTCAGCCGCGATGAACTCAAACAACACGAAATGCGCCTGGCTGGCTTTAATCATCCTTCCCTGCGCTACTTCATCGGCGATGTGCGCGACCGTGACCGCCTGGTTCGCGCCATGCACGGTGTGGATATTGTCGTCCATGCCGCCGCGCTCAAACAAGTTCCGGCGTGCGAGTACAACCCGATGGAAGCCGTCAAGACCAACATTATCGGCACCAGCAACGTGCTTGAAGCCGCCCTGGATGCCGGCGTCAAAAAAGTCATGGCGCTTAGCACCGATAAAGCTGTCAACCCGGTCAACCTATATGGCGCCACCAAACTGGCCGCCGAAAAACTCACCATCCAGAGCAATGCCTACGCTGCCGGAACGGCCACACGCTATTCCTGTGTTCGCTATGGCAATGTGGTTGGCTCGCGCGGCTCGGTTGTACCGGTCTTCCTCAAACAGCGCGAAAATGGCAAAATCACCATCACCGATGAACGCATGACCCGCTTCTGGCTCTCGTTAGAGCAGGGCGTGCGCTTCGTCATCCATTGCATCGAACAGATGGAAGGCGGCGAAGTTTTCGTCCCCAAGATCCCCAGCATGAAAGTCATTGACCTGGCGCGGGCCATTGCTCCGCAGGCAGAAATCGAAATCATTGGCATTCGCCCCGGTGAAAAACTGCACGAAGTGCTCATCTCCGAAGACGAAGCCCGCCACACCGTCGAACTGGAAAAGATGTTCGTCGTCCAACCGGCCGAAGCCTCCTGGTTTGGTTACCAATGGCAAAGCAAAGGCAAATTGCTCGCCGATGGCTTTCGCTACTCCAGCGACAACAACACCGAATGGCTGGACATCGAGGGCATCCGAAAATACATTGCGCCCTTTGAAGAAGCCTACAAACAGGGCAAACTGGAAGGATGAAACTGCTCATCACCGGCTCTAGCGGCCTCCTCGGCCTCAACCTGGCTCTTCAGGCGGCGGCCAGCCATGAAGTCATCGGTGTGGATCGTAATCAGCTGATCGGCGTTCCTTTTCAATTGATTCGCATGGACCTGCTGACCAATGGCGCGGTGGATCACCTCCTCGATCAAGCCCGCCCGCAAGCGGTAATCCACTGCGCGGCGCTGGCGGACCTCGAGGCCTGCGAGGCCAACCCTGAGCTGGCACACCACCTGAACACCGACCTGCCGGCTCAATTTGCCGAGGCCTGTCGCAAGCGAGGCGTGGCCTTTCTCCACATTTCGACCGATGCCGTCTTTGATGGCCAGAAAGATGGCTTTTACACCGAAGACGATCCCCCTCATCCGCTCAGCGTCTATGCTCGCACCAAAGTGGATAGCGAACGAGCCGTGCTGGAAGTGTACCCGCAGGCCATTGTCGCCCGCGTCAACTTTTATGGCTGGAGTCTGCGCGGCAAGCGAAGCCTGGCTGAATTTTTTTTCAACAATCTCAGCCAGAACAAAATCATCCATGGCTTCACCGATGTTTATTTTTGTCCCATGTTCGTCAACGACCTGGGCAATACCCTGCTCAAAATGCTGGAAAAACGCCTGAGCGGTCTGTACCACGTGGTTGGGCCGCAGGCGATGAGCAAGTACCAGTTTGGGGTGGAAATTGCCCGCAAATTTGGCCTGCCCGAAGCCAACATCGTCCCCAAATCCATCCGCGCCTCCACCCTGACCGCCCCACGCTCTCAAAACTTATGTCTTTCTACCGCCAAAGTATCCACCGCGTTGGGCGAACATCTCCCCTCTTTTTCCACAGGTTTGGAGCGCTTTTATGCACAATACCAGCAAGGTTATCCACAAAAACTGCGAAGTTATGCACAGGTTTCTTAGGCTTCCGCAGCCTTCAAAATTTCGCAAGTCTAACAATCAAGTCTAGGCAATCGCCAATCTTTACCCGCTGGAGGAACCCATGGAAATCAAAATTGGAAATCGTCTAATCGGCCTCAACCATCCCACTTACTTCATTGCCGACATTGCCGCCAACCACGATGGCTCGCTGGAGCGTGCCAAACTGCTCATCCGTCTGGCCAAAGAGGCCGGGGCCGATGCCGCCAAGTTCCAGAATTTTCAGGCCCCCAAAATCGTCTCGGATTATGGCTTCAAAGCCATGGGCGGACAGGTCAGCCATCAGGCGAGCTGGAAAAAATCCGTCTTTCAAGTTTATAAAGAGGCCTCGATCCCCTTTGATTGGACACCTATCCTGAAAGAAGAGTGCGACAAGGTGGGGATTGACTATTTCACCTCGCCCTACGACTACGAAGCCATCGAATATGTGGATCCCTACATCCCCGCTTACAAAATTGGCTCCGGTGAAATTGATTGGATTGAGGCTCTTGAACACATGGCTTCCAAAGGCAAGCCGGTTATCCTGGCAACAGGGGCTTCCACCATTGGCGAGGTGCAACGCGCCGTTCATGCCGTGCTGGCCATTAACAAGCAGTTGGTGCTCATGCAGTGCAACACCAACTACACGGCCAGCCCCGAAAATTATGATCACATCCACCTCAACGTTCTCAAAACCTACGCTACCATGTTCCCCGAGGTGATCTTAGGGCTTTCGGACCACACTCATGGCAACGCTACGGTGCTCGGCGCGGTGGCCCTGGGTGCCCGCGTGATCGAACGTCACTTTACCGATGACAACAACCGCGAAGGCCCTGACCACAAGTTCGCCCTCAACCCCGAAGCCTGGGCGCACATGGTGGAGGAGACCCGCCAGTTGGAACGCGCCCTCGGCTCGCCCGATAAATTCGTGGCGGGCAATGAGCAGCAAACCGTCATCGTGCAACGCCGCTGCCTGCGCGCCGCCCGCGACATTAAAGCCGGCGAGGTCTTTACCCGCGAGATGATTGATGTGCTCCGCCCGGCTACTCCTGGTGCCATCAAGCCCCATGAGATCCCCAACGTGATTGGCACCCGCGCCCTGCGCGACTTGAAATACGGCGAAGAATTGCGCTGGACAGACCTGGGCGCATAGCCGGATGGAAGATTGGCAGGCCGCCAAGCTGATTTCTTCATGCGCATCCTCTACTTCTCGCTCGATTACACCCCTCACGATCATCGCTTCCTCTCCGCGCTGGCGGAGACGGAACATGAGGTGTATTTCCTGCGCCTCCAACGCGGCCCGCGTCAGCTGGAGGACCGCCCGCTTCCGCCGCAGATCGAACAGGTGCCATGGGCGGGCGGCGACGGTCCCTTCCGCTGGCGTGACTTGCCGCGCCTGGTGCTTGACCTGCAACGGGTGACCCGAACGATCCGCCCCGATCTCATCCACGCCGGTCCCATCCAGACGTGCGCCTTCCTCGCCGTTCTCTCTGGCTTTCGCCCGGTTCTGACCATGTCCTGGGGCTTTGACTTGATGGAGGATGTGCACAAAAACAAGTGGCTGGAATGGGTGACCCGCTATACCTTGCGCCGCTCTACCTTTTTCACCAGCGACGCCAGCGTGACCCGCGACAAGGCAGTGGCCTATGGCATGAACCCGCAGCGGACGATCATCTTCCCCTGGGGAGTGGATTTAACCCACTTCACCCCCAAAAAATGGTCGGATTCGGGAGATGCGTTTACCCTCTTTTGCAATCGCTCCTGGGAGCCGCGCTACGGCGTGGATGTGCTTGCTCGTGCCTTTGTCGAAGTCGCCGCTGGTAACCCTCAGGTGAATTTGTTATTGCTTGGCGGCGGCTCGCAAGCCCAGCTTATCCAACGCATTCTGCGCGAAGGCGGCGTTTGGGAGCGGGTGACGATGCCAGGACAAATCCCTCAGTGCGAGCTGCCGCACTGGTATCACCTGGCCGACCTGTACATCTCGCCCTCGCATGTCGATGGCTCTTCGGTCTCGCTGATGGAAGCCCTGGCTTGTGGGCTTCCCTGCCTGGTCTCCGATATTCCCGCCAACCGCGAGTGGGTGCGCGAGGGCGAAAACGGCTGGCTTTTCCCCGATGGCGATGCCCATGCCCTGGCCGAAAAGATTCGCGCCGCGATCGCTCAAAGGGAGAATCTGCCCATCGTCGGTCGCGCCGCCCGAAGGTCCGCCGAGATGCGGGCCGATTGGCAGAAAAATTTTCAGCGTTTGCTTGAGGCTTATCAGCAGACTCTGCACTATGGAGGAAAATCCTGATGCTCACGTTTCAACAAGTACTCGATGGTTTTCGCCAAACCGGGGTGCAACCTGGTGACACCATCATGGTGCACACCTCGTACAAATCGCTTGGCGGGGTGGAAGGCGGCGCCGACACCGTGATTGACGCCCTACGCGCCCTGGTGGGACCAGAGGGAACGGTGTTGTTCCCCACGTTCAATTTCCAATCCTGGACGGAGACGCATTATTTCGATATTTTGGAGACTCCCTCCAAAATGGGCATGATCACCGAACTGGCTCGCCTCCGCCCGGACGCCCGGCGGACTCCACACCCCATTTATTCGTTTGCCGCTTTGGGCCGCCGCGCCGAAGAGTTTGCCGCCTGCGAGGACGTGGAGGCTTACGGCCCAAACTCGGTGTTTGCGCTTTTCCACAAGACCAATGGCACGATCCTCAGCATTGGCCTGGATTTCAACAGCACATTTTCCATGCATCATTACATTGAGTACAACGTGGGCTGTGATTATCGCCGCATCAAGGAGTTTTCGGGTATTTACGTGGGCTATGATCGCGTGCCGCGTATCAAGACGTACACCATGTTTGTCCGCAAAGATGACCGGGTGAAGACGTACATTGTGCCGGGCATGAACGAGCTACTCGCCGCCGGAGTGATCAAGGAAGTTCAGGTTGGGGCGGCGAAAGTGCATTTTGCCAGCGCCCAGGAGTTTTACGACAATATGGCGGTCATTGTGCGCGAACATCCGGAGAAACTGCATTACATTGAAGAGCCGCGATATTAAATCCGACTCTCCTGCCAAAACTCACCACAGAGAACACAGAGAGCGCAGGAATTGAAATCGTACTCTGTGTGCTCTGTGTAAATTTTGTGGTGAAATGTTCATGAAGCCTTATTCCTCGCTCAAATCTATCCTGGCCGAGTTTTTTCCTCTCCACCGCACCCTGGCGTCTGAAGATCAGGACAGAACGTTGGAGATCATCGGCGCCCACATGCCGCCCGCCGCGAACTACCATATTGAGACCTACGCCCCGCTCACTCCGGTCTGGACCTGGCAGGTGCCGGAGCGTTATGTCGTTCACGAGGCGTATTTGGAGATAGAAGGCGGCGAGCGCATTCTGGATTTTCGCCAGAATCCCCTTCACCTGGTTTCGTACTCTCTGCCCGTAGATCAGGTTCTTACTTTCGATGAACTGCGGCCGCATCTTTACTTCAATGAGGATCGCCCGCACGCCATCCCCTGGATTTTTAAGTATTACCAGCGCGATTGGGGCTTTTGCCTGCCCAAAGACCTTTTTGACCGCCTACCGCGTCATCAAAAATATCGAGCGGTCATCCGGGCAGAGTTTGTCACGGATCCGGCGCAAGGCTTCAAGGTGGCGACGGCGGTTATTCACCCCGTCGGCGGGCCAGACCCCGAAGCGGGCGAATTCCTGGTACAGGCGCACACCTGTCACCCCATGCAGGCCAATGATGATGGATCGGGCGTAGTCAGTGCTATTGAGCTGGCCTGGCGCTTGAGCGAAAACCCCTTACCGCCCGGCTCGATGAGCGTCCGCTTTTGGTTTGGGCCGGAGACAATCGGCACGATTGCCTGGCTGGCGCACAACGAAGAGCTGATTCCCCGCCTGCGCGGTGGAATCTTCCTGGAAATGACCGGCAATCGCAACCGGATTGCCTGGCACCACAGCCGTCAACACCGCCACCTGTTGGATCGGGTAGCCGATCATGTCTTGCGTCCCCATAACCCCGAAGAGCGCGAATTCGCCGCTGCCCCTGCCAACGATGAGCGCGTGGTCAATGGGCCAGGGGTGAATGTTCCCTGCATTTCACTCAATCGCTGGCCCTACGCCGAGTATCACACCAGCGACGACAACCTCGCTATTATTGATGAGGCCATGCTGGTAGAAGCTGCTGATCTGGCCGGGCAAATCATCCGCATCTATGCCACTAACTACATCCCGCGGCGCACTTTTCGCGGCCCGGTTTTCCTCAGCGGACATGGCCTATGGGTAGATTGGCGCGAAAACTGGGCACTCAACCGCGCCATCGAAAAAATCATGATGCGCTTCGAAGGCGAACATACCATTTTTGACATCGCTGAACAGGTCGGCCTGGACTATTGGATGGTGCGCGACTATGTTGAAAAATTCCGCGCCAAAGGCCTGATCACCTCTTTGCCCATTCCCTCCGAAGCGCCCCAGGCATAATCCAGGTACAATTGCTATCCGTAGAACAGGGCTTTCTGCCCTGCCAGACAGCCTGCTGCCTTTGTGTGAGAAACTCGATAGGATGCTTACCGCTATTTGAAATCAGGAGGTTCCCCATGGTGCTCACCCTTCTCTTCGCTTTCTTGCTAGCGATCGCTGCTGCTATCTTCGCTTTGCAAAACCCCACGCTGGTTGCTGCCAATTTCTTCGGCTACAAGGTGGAAGGTTCGCTGGCATTGTTTGTGCTCATTGGCCTGGCCGTGGGCTTCCTTATCGGCCTACTGGTGATGACCCCGGGGCGGATCAAAAGCAGCCTGAGCAATGCCCGCTATCGCAAACGCATTGCTGAACTGGAAGCCGGCCTGGAGCAAAAAGCCAAAGCCCCCTCCGAAGCAAAAGAAATCCCTCCCTCTGTGGAGCCCCCTTCGCCCAAGCCATGAAACCGCGCGTGATTGCCATTATTCAAGGACGGATGTCCTCCTCCCGCCTACCGGGGAAGATTCTGGCTGACATTGCCGGTCAGCCCATGCTGCGCCGCGTCTATGCCCGGACCTCGCGAGCGGCTACCGTTACCGAGACGATCTTCGCCACCACCAGCGATCCCAGCGATGACCCCGTGGCCGAATATTGTGAATGGAGCGGCATCCCTTTCACTCGCGGCAACCTGTACGATGTGCTGGATCGCTACTATCAGACTGCCCGCTTCGCCCGCGCCGACGTAGTGGTGCGCATCACCGCGGACTGTCCGCTGATTGACCCCGCCCTGATTGATGATGTCGTCCGCACTTTGCTGGCGGGCGGCTATGACTTTGCCTGCAACCGCTTGCCTCCGCCCTGGCAACGGACTTACCCCATTGGTCTGGACGTGGAGGCCTGTACTTTTGCCGCCCTGGAGCGCGCCTGGCAGGAAGGCAAAGAACTGCACCACCGTGAGCATGTTATGCCTTATTTTTACGAAGAAGCACAATTTGAGGCGAAAATCAAAGGCCAGGAATCTGCCCTCTCGCCTTTGACCTTTGAGCTGCGAGCCGGAAAATCGCCTCGCGGCTTTCGCCTGGCCTTGCTCGATCACCCCAGCGATTTTGGCGAGTACCGCTGGACGGTGGACACTGCCGCCGACCTGGAATTCGTTCGCCAGGTCTATGCCCGTTTTGAGGGCCGCGATGACTTTTCATGGAAAGAGGTCCTTGACCTCGTTCACCATGAACCCGACCTGATGAAAATTAACGCGGGCGTGCAGCACAAAACCTTGAAGGATATTGATCAACGAGCACTCCAATGACCTTGATCACCCTTTTTTCGGCCCCCAAACCCTTTACCAATTCGCACATTGCCACCATTCAACGCAACGCCATTCGCTCCTGGACGCTCCTGCCCGAGGTGGAGGTCATTTTGTTGGGGGAGGAAGAGGGCCTGGCCGAAGCGGCGCGTCAGCTGGGAGTGCGCCACATTCCGCAGGTGGGACGGAATGCCAGCGGCACACCTTTGATCTCCTCCATGTTTCAGTTGGCGCGCCAGCACAGCCAGAGCGAATTGCTGTGCATCATCAATGCTGATATTTTGCTCCTGCCCGATTTCGTCGCCGCCGCGCAGCAAGTGAAAAAACTACGCGATCAATTTGTCCTGGTCAGCCAGCGCTGGGATGTGGATGTCACTGACTTGCTGGATTTTGGGGCGGGGTGGGAGCGTCAGCTGGAAGCCCTCGTCCGTGGGCGCGGCCGGCTGCATCGTCCCGCCGGAAGCGATTTTTTCCTCTTTCCCCGCTCGTGCTACACCACCATTCCCGATTTTGCCATCGGGCGCGCCGGCTGGGATAATTGGATGATCTACCAGGCGCGCAAGCAAAAATGGCTGGTCATTGATGTGACGCCCTCCGTGATGATCGTGCACCAAAATCACGATTACTCTCATTTGCCGGGGGGACGCCCCCATTATGATCACCCCGATACTCATGAAAACATTCGCCTGGCCGGTGGGCAGGGTCATATCCGCTACACCATCCTGGATTCGACGCACCAGTTGGTGGGTGGTAAACTTGTTCGCCCGCCGATGACCGCGTTGCGCCTTCAGCGCAAAGTGGAATTGTTGTTGCGCGCCCTCTTCTTTTTCTTGCCCGAAAACTGGCTGGAAAACCTGGCGCGCCCCAAACGCTGGCAAAAACGGCTGCGGAAACTTTTGAGGAAATAGCCTTTTTCATGCTTCGAGAATTTTTCGTTCAACACGTTCAGCGGCGCTTTGTCCGCCACTTCAATAATTCAAAAATCGCGGCTATGGCATTGCGTGTTGCCCGCCGGTCGCCCCCTGCCCAGGGACAACCGGTGGTGTTTTTCAAGGCTTCTAGCGGCATAGATGACCTTTCCTGGAATGCCGGCTTTCATTTGCTTGCCTCCTGGGCTTTGCGCCTGCAGGGAATTCCGGTGGTGTATTTCGCTTGCAAAAGAGGAATGAGCAAATGCGTGCTGGGCACCAATCGCGACCGACCACAGCAAGCCATGCCTTGTCGTTCGTGCATTTACCAGTCGCGCGCCCTCTATGCGGGTGTTCCCTCCCTGAATGCCACCCCGGCAGGGACTCGCCTGGCCTGGTTTGACTTTCAACGTGATGAGGCGCTGGCGCAGGCGTTGGAATCCCTTTCCCTGCCCCAGCTGATGACATTTGAATGGCAGGGCGTGCCGCTAGGAAAGTTGTGTGTGCCGGCCCTGCGCTGGATTTTGCGCATTCACCATTTACCCGATGACGAACCAACCCGTTTTTTATTACGCGAGTACATCCTTTCGGCCTGGAATATCGCCCAAAAGTTTGAAAAACTCATTGCCCAGGTGCGACCGCGTGCCGTGGTAGTCTTCAACGGCCAGTTCTTCCCCGAAGCTACTGCCCGCTGGGTGGCGCATCAGCGCGGTATTCGTGTCATCACCCACGAGGTCGGCCTGCAACCTGCCTCCGCCTTTTTCACGGAAGGGGAGGCGACTGCCTACCCAATTCACATTCCCACCGATTTTGAGCTGAGCGCCGAACAAAATGCCCGCCTGGACGCCTACCTGGCCAAACGCTTTCAGGGCGATTTCACCATGGCCGGGATCAAATTTTGGCCCACCATGAAAGGGTTGGACGAGGCCTTTCTGCAAAAAATGGCGCAATTTAAACAGGTTGTACCCATTTTTACCAATGTAATCTTCGATACCAGCCAGCCTCACGCCAACGTCGTCTTTGAAGATATGTTCGATTGGCTGGATCTGGTATTGGAGGTAATTCGCGCCCACCCCGAGACGTTGTTCGTTATCCGCGCTCACCCCGACGAATTGCGCCTGCGCAAGGCCAGCCGCGAGACGGTAGCTGCCTGGGTGGAGGCCAGCGGGGCGAAAAATGAGCCAAATGTCATTTTTGTTGCCCCTAACGAGCCGCTCAGCTCGTATGATTTGATCACCCGTTCCAAGTTCGTCATGGTTTACAACTCCACCATCGGCCTGGAAGCCTCCATCATGGGCGCGCCCGTGTTGTGCGCGGGGAAAGCGCGTTTTACCCAATACCCCACCGTCTTTTTTCCGCAAACGGCGGAGGAATTGAAACAAAAGATGGAGGAATTTTTGACCGCTGAAAAAATCGAAGTCCCGCCAGAACATCAGCGCCATGCGCGTCGCTTTTTGTATTATCAGCTGTTCCGCACATCTTTGCCCTTCGGCGAATTCCTGCAGCCATCCATTCGCACCACCCAAACCCGCTTGAAGACTTTTCGCCTGGAGGCGCTTACCCCCGAACATTCCCCGACGTTCAAAGCCATCGTTGATGGTATTCTCCACCAGGGTGACTTTTTATTGCCGGAGCAGGAGGCGGAAAAGGCATGAAAGCCTTGTTGCGCGCTGCCCTCTATCAGAGCGAAAAATTGGCCCAACGGCTGCGCTTTGCCGCCTTGCCTGAGCCTGCGGGGGGATGGCCTGTTTTGCTGGGCATTTCCTTCCCCAAGAGCGGCACGCATCTGCTGGATCAAATCCTGCTTGGCTTCTCGAAAATCGCGCCGTATGCCCGGCGCCTGCATTCTTTTTATGCCGAATACGAAGGCGAAAGCGGAGCCAAACACCCGCCCGAACAGGCGCTTCGCTGGCTCGACTCGCTCCGCCCGCGCGACGTTGCCTCGGCGCATCTCTTCGCCCGACCTGAGGCTGTTGCCCGCGTCTGCTCGCCCCGCTTCCTCCCTTACTTCATCTTCCGCGACCCGCGCGATGTGGTCGTCTCCCATGCTTTTTATGTGACCGAAATGGAATCGCGCCATGTTCACCATGCCTACTACAAGTCCCTGCCCGATTTCGAGGCGCGGCTCAAGGTCAGCATTTTGGGGCGTCCCAATGCCGATGTCGAATTTCCGAACATCGCCGAGCGCTTCGCTCCGTATCTCGGCTGGCTGGATCAGCCTCAAGTGTTGACGCTGCACTTCGAAGAGTTGATTCAGGACCGGGTCCGGGCATTGAACCGCATCCTCGATCACTTCCTCGCCCGCGTCCCGCTTCGGACTCCCCGCAGCCTGATTCTCGACTCCCTCGAAGCCTCCATCAACCCGACAAAGTCCCCCACCTTCCGCTCCGGCAAAACCGGCGAATGGAAGAAATATTTCACCCCTGAACACAAGAAGATTTTCAAAGAAGTGGCCGGAGACTTGTTGATTCGGCTGGGATATGAAAAGGATAATGACTGGTGAAATGAAACGGCTCACACAAAGTCGCTGGTTTGAACTCATCTTGCTTGCGTTGATTTCGGGCCTGACCTATCTTCCGCGCAGTGGCGAGATGGGTTACTACCGCGACGACTGGTACTTCCTCTACGACGCGCTGGTGAGCGGGTCGAGAGCGCTGATTGAGATTCCTCTGCACACCCGTCCCATCCGCGGACCGTTGTATGCCCTGTATTTTTCATGGTTTGGATTCAATCCCTTGCCTTACCATGTGGTGATGTACCTCACCCGCCTGCTGGGCGGCGTCGGCGCGTGGTGGCTGTTCAATCTGGTCTGGGAAAAGAAGCGCAGCGCCAATTTTTTCATGGCGGTGCTGTTCGTGTTGTTTCCCGGCTTTTTGTGGTGGGTGGCAGGATTTGAATTCCAGCCGTATGTGTTGAGCGTGGCTTTGCAAGCCTTCTCCATTGCTTTTACGCTCAAGGCGGTTTCTTCCGCGTCCATGACCCGGCGCCTCGGCTGGACGATTGCCGCCCTGCTTTCGGGATGGGCGTATCTGGCATTGGTCGAATATGCCATCGGCATGGAAGCCCTGCGTCTCATCTTTGTACTTTTGTACATCCGCCGGGAGAAGCCGGGCGAGGCGCTGACGGCTTTTCTGCCGTTGGCGCTGAAACGATATGCGCCGCATTTGCTCATCCCCGCTGTGTTTCTGTTCTGGTATCAATTCCTGTTCGATAACTGGCGCAAAGCGCAGGATGCCGGCACGCAGTTGAGCGCCCTGCTCTCCTCGCCGACGACGGCGCTCTGGCATCTGATTGAACTTGCGCGCAGTTGGCTGAACGTGGCGCTCTTTGCGTGGATCGTTCCCTTTTATCAAAACTTCTACGACAACCGCCTGAAGGATATTCTGATTGGGCTGGCGTTTGCCGCTCTTGTCCTGGGGCTGGTGGCTTTTGCCAGCCGCTACTTGAACGGTGCGGAAGAAAACGCGGCTGACGAAAATTTGGCCTGGCGGCGGGAATTGCTGTGGGTCGGCTTGCTTGGGACGCTGGGCGGCGTGCTGCCTGTCGTCCTTGCCAACCGTGTGGTGACCTTCGAGCGCATTTCCCAATACACGCTCCCTGCCTCGCTGGCAGGAGTGATTTTTTTGAGCGGTTTGCTCCATTCCGTCTTTCCGCGGACGCTTCGCTCCGCCCTGCTTGCCGGGTTGATTGGGCTGGCGGTGCTTTCGCATCACGGGCTTGCGGCGCAGGCGGTCACGGAGGAGCAGATCATCGCCGGGTTTTGGCGGCAGGTCGTCTGGCGGGCGCCGGACATCAGGGCGGGTACCACGCTGGCGGCGTACTATCCGGGCGTCAATTATGCGGAGGGGAACGATGTAGTATGGGGTCCTGCCAATTTCATCTATTACCCCAACTGGCAGGGACGCATGCCGGTGGATATTCCTCTGCCCGCCTCACGGCTCGAACAGGACAGCATCCTGCAAATCATCAACGGCAACAAATCCTTTGAGCAGACCGACCTTGTGATTAAGTTTGTCCACACCGAGACGAATTACAAGAATCAACTCATCCTGACACAGCCATCGCCGGCTGCCTGTGTGCATGTCCTCGACCCGCGCTGGCCCGATCTCTCCGTCAATGATCCGCCGTTCGTTCATGCCGCATATCGCAACTCGAAGGTCGAGAACATCGTGACGGATGCAGATTTTCCAGCCGTGCCGGTCTACGGCTTTGGTGCGGAACTTCGGCGCGAGTGGTGTTTTTACTACCAAAAGGCGGATCTGGCGCGCCAGCAGGGTGATTGGGAGGAGGTCGCCCGTTTGGGCGCTGAAGCGCAGCAGCGCAGCCTCACCCCGAACGACCTTGTGGAGTGGATGCCTTTTTTGCAGGCGTATGCTTTTCTTGGCAATCAAAAACAAGTCAAAAGCATCTCCACCCGCATCAACGAGGAACCTTTCTACCGGCAACTTGCCTGCCGAAATCTCAGCGCAATGCCGGAGCAGGGATTCCCTCTCGCTCCCGACATGCAGCGTTATGTGGATGAGTTATTTTGCCAATGAACTGTTCCATTGTCATCCGCGCCTATAACGAAGAAAAACATATTGGGCGTTTGCTGGAGGGGATTCGTCAGCAGACGATTCAAGATGTGGAGATCATCCTGGTCGACTCCGGTTCAAGCGATGCTACTGTCGCCATCGCCGAATCCTTTGGAGCGCGGGTGGTGCGAATCCGCCCCGAAGAGTTCACGTTTGGGCGGTCGCTCAACTTCGGGGTCCAGGCGGCGAGCCGTGAGTTAATCGTCATCGCCAGCGCGCATGTCTATCCGGTGTATCCCGACTGGCTGGAACGCCTGCTCGAACCATTCGCCGATTCGCAGGTTGCGCTTACCTATGGCCGTCAGCGTGGCCCACAAAGTGCCCATTTTTCCGAGCAGCAAATCTTCAGCCGCTGGTATCCGGCCCAATCGAATCTGCGCCAGCCTAACCCGTTTTGCAACAATGCCAACGCTGCCATCCGCCGCAGCTTGTGGGAGCGCCATCCCTACGATGAGACGCTCACTGGCCTGGAAGACCTGGCGTGGGCCAAGTGGGCGCAGGGGCAGGGATATGCCATTGCCTATGTTGCCGAAGCGGAGGTGATTCACGTCCATAACGAGACCCCGCGCGGGGTCATGAACCGCTACCGCCGCGAGGCGATGGCCTTCAAGCGCATTTTCCCTGAAGCGCATTTCAATCTGTACGATTTCTCGCGCACGCTCATCACCAATATTTTCTTCGATTTGCTCCATGCTGCCCACCAGCGTCTTTTGATGCGGAGCTTTGCCAGCATCTTCTGGTTTCGCTGGAGTCAGTTTTGGGGCACCTACCAGGGTTACCGTCATGCCAGCCCGCTGACACCTGAACTGCGCCAAACTTTTTATTACCATGTCGGCTGGGAGAAACCCGCCTCCTCTCAGCGGGAGATCGAGCCGATTCGGTATAATGAGGAGCCATGAACCTTGTTGCCCTTGTCCCCATGCGTCATCACAGCCAGCGCGTACCCGGCAAAAACTACCGCCCGTTGGCCGGGAAACCGCTCTATCAGTACATCATCGAGACGTTGCTGGCTGTCCCCGAAATTGAGCAAGTGGTCGTGGACACCGATTCTGAAGCGGTTATCGAGGGCCTGCACCAGCATTACCCCCAAGTGCAGGTCATCGTCCGCCCAGAACACCTGCGCGCTGACACCATTCCGATGAACGAAATTTTGATGTACGATACAGAGCAAGTCCCCGCCACGGCCTACCTGCAGACACACAGTACCAACCCCTTGCTCAAGGCTGAAACCGTCCGTCGCGCTATCCAGACCTTTCAGGCGAGTTTTCCGGCCTATGACTCCCTCTTCTCGGTGACGCGTCTGCAAACCCGCCTCTACGATCAACTCGGCCGCGCTCTCAACCACAACCCGGCGATTCTACTTCAGACCCAGGACCTGCCGCCCGTTTACGAGGAGAATTCCTGCCTGTATATCTTCACCCGCCCCACCCTGGCGGCGCGGCGCAATCGCCTCGGCGAACGCCCGCTGATGTTTGAAATCCCCCGGCTGGAAGCGGTGGACATTGACGAAGAGGCTGACTTCCAAATCGCCGAAGCCCTCATGCGCCTGCGCCTGGCGGGCCAACTTCCCTGAGATGAGAACCCTATGCCTACCATTTTGATGACTGCTCCCTACATGATTCCCTTTGTAGATCGTTTTCGCCCGGTCTTCGCCCACTATGGCATTGAACTTATTCTGCCCGAAGTGCAAGAGCGGATGGAAGAAGCTGACTTGCTGAAATATGCCGGTCAGTTCGATGGCACCATTTGTGGGGATGACCGTTACACCGCTCGCGTGCTGGAGGCCTGTGCGCCGCGCCTGAAGGTCATCTCCAAGTGGGGCACCGGCATTGATTCCATTGATGCCGCGGCCTGTGCCCGTCTGGGCATCAAAATTGGGCGCACGCCTAACGCCTTCACCCTGCCGGTCGCGGATACCGTCATGGGCTACATCCTGGCTTTTGCTCGCCGCCAGCCCTGGATGGATCGTGAGATGAAAGCCGGGCGCTGGGAAAAGCTGCCCGGCCGCAGCCTGAGTGAATGTACCCTCGGAATCGTTGGCGTCGGAAACATTGGTAAGGCGATTGCCCGCCGCGCCCGCGCTTTTGGGATGAAAATCCTGGGCAACGACATCGTTGAAATTGACCACGTCTTCCTGAGCGAAACCGGCGTAGAAATGACCACCCTGCCCGATTTGCTCTCGCGTTCCGATTTCATCTCCTTGAACTGTGACCTGAACCCCACCTCCTATCACCTGATCAATGCTGAGACCCTACGCCACGTCCGCTCAGGCGCGGTGCTGATCAACACGGCGCGCGGCCCCGTGGTGGATGAACCTGCCCTGATCGCTGCGTTGCAATCCGGGCAGCTCGGTGGCGCGGCGCTGGATGTCTTCGAGGTCGAGCCGCTCCCTCCCGACAGTCCCTTGCTGCGCATGGACAACGTCTTGCTCGCCCCGCACAATGCCAACTCCAGTCCGGCCGCCTGGGAGCGGGTGCACTGGAATACCATCAAAAACCTGGTGGAGGGACTGGGACTGGACCTGGCGGATTTGAGAATGTTTCATCATCTGTAAACCGTAATCTTTGGGCCCGCCCGGAAACTAAAGTTTCGGGCTACTGCCTGCCAGGTCGGCCTTCGCCGACCTGGGGAGCGGTTCAGGGATAATTTCTTTAGCCCACACTCACAAATCACGAAAGGCAAAATATGTCTTCTGCAAAAACTGTGTTGATCACCGGGGCTGCTGGGGGCATTGGTCGTGCTACAGTAGCCCTCTTTGCCCAAAAGGGCTGGCGCGTCATCGGCGTAGATCGCGCCCCCTTCGGCGCAGATTTCCCCGCCCAAGGATTATTCATTCAAGCCGATATTTCTCGCCCCGAAGAAATTGCTGCCATTTTTGAGCGGGCGCAACACTTCACCGATTCCCTGGAGGCACTGGTCAACAACGCTGCCATGCAAATCGCCAAGCCCTTGCTTGAGACGACTGTAGAGGAATGGGACGCGGTGATGGCTGCCAATTTGCGCTCGGTGTTTTTGGGCGTCAAACTGGCATACCCTTTACTCAAAGCGCAGGGAGGCGGCGCCATCGTCAACGTCTCTTCAGTCCATGCCATTCAAACTTCAGCCAATATCGCTGCTTATGCGGCCAGCAAGGGCGGCTTGCTGGCGCTCACTCGTGCCATGGCCATTGAATTTGCCGCGGATAACATTCGCGTCAATGCCATTCTGCCTGGTGCTGTGGATACCCCCATGCTGCGCGCCGGTCTGGAACGTGGCCATGTCGGCCATGGCGACATTTACCAGCGCCTGGAAAACCTGGCGCGCAAAACCGTCAACGGGCGCATTGGCCAGCCCCAAGAAATTGCCCATGCCATTTACTTCCTGGCCGATGAGGAGCAATCCTCCTTCATGACCGGCCAGGCATTAGTCGTAGATGGTGGCGCTACCGCCCGTTTGAGCACTGAATAAGCGAAGATGAAAACCCTCAAGACCTCCCCGCTTTACCCTCTGCTGCGCGACACATACCTTACCCTGCGGCACCTGCCCGGACTTCCGGCGGCCTACCTGCACCCCTGGCGACGCGCCAGCATTCAACGCCTGGGCGCATGGAAAGATCGCTATCGCGGACAACGCGCTTTTATCATTGGCAATGGCCCCAGCCTGCGTCAGACCGATGTGAGCAAACTGAAGAACGAATTTACCTTTGGCCTCAATCGCATCTATCTGGCTTTCCCGGAATGGGGCTTTCAAACCACCTTTCTCGTTTCGATTAACGATTTGGTCATCGAACAATGCGCCCGCGATTTTCTCGATTTGCCGCTCCCCAAATTCTTCTCCTGGCGTTCTCACCGCTTCTTTACCGGACTTTCGGCGGACTCGCCCGCCCATTGGCCCACCTTCCTCTACACTACCTACGACCTCCCCACCTTTGCCCGCGACGCCCGCTTCCGCCTGTGGGAAGGAGCTACGGTCACCTACGTGGCATTGCAACTGGCTTTCCACATGGGCTTTGAGCAGGTCATTTTGATCGGCGTGGATCACAACTTTACCACCAAAGGCGAAGCCAACAAAACCGTGGTCTCTGAAGGCGATGATCCCAATCACTTCTCGCCCGCTTATTTTGGCAAAGGCTTCCGCTGGCAATTGCCCGATCTGGAGACCTCCGAGATCGCCTATCGTCTGGCGCGTCGCGCCTACGAACAGGCCGGGCGTCAGGTCCTGGATGCTACCGTCGGCGGCAAATTGACCGTCTTCCCAAAGACCGATTACAACGCTCTTTTCTAACCGCCTGAAGTGGCCCGTTCCCCCCTCGACCTCCTTATCCCTTCCTTCCCTTGTGGTAAACTCGCCCTATGACCCTTGTCTCTGTGGTGACCCCTTCCTTCAACCAGGCTGCCTACCTGGAGCAGACTATCCGCTCCGTGCTGCAGCAAGATTACCCGGCCCTGGAATATCTCCTCGTGGATGGGGGTTCTACCGATGGCAGCCTGGACATTATCCGCAAATATGCCCATCGTTTTGCCTGGTGGGTCAGCGAAAAGGACAGCGGACAGGCCGAAGCGATCAACAAAGGGTTTTCTCACGCTCGCGGCGAGATTCTCGCCTGGCTCAACTCGGACGATTACTACCTGCCCGGCGCAGTGAGCGCAGCCGTAGCCACCTTTGCTGCTCACCCGCAAGCTGTGCTTGTTTATGGCAATATGCTGGCCGTCAATGCCCGTGGCGAAATCATCAATCACCTGCGCTACCGTCAGCTGCGTCTGGAAGACTTACTGGCTTTTGAGATTATCGGCCAACCGGCTGTCTTTATCCGCCGCAGCGCCTTTGAAAAGGCCGGCGGCCTGGACGCCACCTTTCACTTCCTGCTCGATCACCTTCTCTGGATCAAAATCGCCCAACAGGGCGAGATCGTCCACGTAGAACAAACCTGGGCAGCAGCGCGTTACCATCAAATGGCCAAAAACATAGCCCGCCCCCTCGAGTTTGTGCAGGAAGTGGAACGTATCGCTGCCTGGATCGAAAGTCAGCCCTCCCTCTCTGCGGCGCTGACCTCCCAGCGGAAACGCATCCTTGCGGGCAAACACTGCCTGAGTGCTTTTTACCTGGTGGAAGGCGGTGAGGCTCGCCGCGCCTTGTGGCACTATCGCCAGGCTTTTTGGGCGCATCCACCTACCCTGATGCGCTCCTGGAAGCGCCTGGCGTATGCCCTGCTTAGCCTGATTGGCCTGGAAAAGGCCCATCAACTTTATGTCTCTGCTCGTCAGAAATTTCTTCGCCTCACCTGATTGCCCATGACCGAACTTCCCCTGGTTTCCATTGTTACCCCTTCTTACAATCAGGCGCGCTTTTTAGAAGCCACCATCCAATCCGTGCTGAAGCAAGATTACCCGCGCATCGAATACCTCATCGTGGACGGTGGCTCCACCGATGGCAGTGTGGACATCATCCGCAAATATGCCGACCGCCTCGCCTGGTGGGTCTCCGAACCCGATCGCGGCCAGACCGATGCCATCAACAAGGGATTCGCCCGGGCTCGCGGCGAGATTCTGGCCTGGCTGAACTCGGATGATACCTATCAGCCGGGCGCTGTCTCTGCTGCTGTCGAACGCCTGTTGGCTCACCCCCAGGTGGGCATGGTCTATTCCGATTGCAATTACATCAACGAAGATGGCAAAGTGATTGGCCGCTTCCCTGCCGCCCAAACCGACTATCGCCGTTTACGTCGCGGCTATGTGCACATTCCCCAGCAGACCATGTTTTTCCGCGCCGTGCTGTGGAAAGAAGTCGGCCCGCTCGACCCTTCGTTTTACTTTGCCATGGATTACGATTTGTGGGTGCGTATCGCTGCCCGCACTGAGATTCGCTATTTCCCCGGTCAGGTGTGGGCCAATTTTCGCCTGCACACCTCCGGCAAGACGATCGCTGCCGATGACCGTTGCTGGCCGGAGATGCTGCGCGTCCACTATCGCGATGGTGGCTCATTTTTTGCGCCCATTGTGGCCAAATACTACCTCCGCAGGCTCCTTGCCCCGCTCTGGAACTGGCGTCGCCGCCGCCTGCTCAATCTCTCTGCCTCGTGAACCCTGCCTATGCCTTCCCTTTTTTCCCCTCCCACCCTCGATGATCTCATCCGCCTGCTGCGCGCCTGGCGCTTCTGGGTGCTCTCTGCCCTGTTCGGCGCTTTGTTTGCTGCAGCGATCTACGCCCTCTTTCCTCCGCCTTACCGCGCCCGGGCTACGGTCAATGTGGATTTCAACCTGGAGCAGGCCTGGCCCCAGGAGAGCGACCGCGAACAGTTTTACTACCTCGAACGGGAAACGCGTAAACTCGAAGAAATTGCCTGGTCGGATGCTGTGCTGCAAGCCGTAGCCGACGCCGATGGTCAGATCACCCTCGCTGAATTGCGCCGCGGCAAGCTGCGCCTCAGTCAACCCGCTGAGGCCGGCTGGCACTTCTACGCCCAGGATGCCAATCCCCAACGGGCTGAACGGCTGGCTGCGGCCTGGGCGCAAGCATTTGTCCAGGCGGCGCGGCAAAACCTGGCCGATCAGGCCGGCCTGAACGCCTGGATTCGCCTGGAAGCCACCCAGCTGACCGACCTGCCCCGCCAGCGCGCTGTTCCCCAAAGCACCTTTCTGCTGGCAGGGGTGCTGAGCGGCTGGTTTGTGGGGGCGTTTGCTGTTCTCTTCTTTGGGGCAGGGAGGCCCGCGGCAAAGTGAAAGCCTTGGATCGCCTTACCCGCTTTTTGTGGGCGGCGGCGCTGGTCTCGCTGCCGGTCACCAGTTTTCGCTGGTTCCCTTTTCTGGGCGATACCACCTACGTGCGTCCGCTGGCACTCTATCCCCTGGCGCTGTTGCTCCCCCTTTTGCTCTTCCAAACCCTGCGTCGCCAGCGCCCCTTCCCCTGGACAGGAAGCCTGATCCTGCTCTTCGTGTTTACCGCCGCCGTTTTAACGGTCACCAGCCTCAACGTCCGCCTGGACCCGCTGCCTTTGCGCGGACAAACCTATCTGGGCCGCGCCCTGCGCGCCGCGGTGACTCTGTTCATCGGGCTGATCTTCTTCCTGAGCGCCGCCTGGATGAACCGCGACGAAAACGAGGCGCGTTTCACCTTGCGCTGGCTTCTGGTTGGCCTGGGCCTGGACCTGGCCTGGAGCGCTTTGCAAGCGTTCACGTTTTACACCGGCCTGCTGCCCAAAAGCATGGTGACGCACTGGCAGCTGGCGTTTTCGATGCGTGAACTGGTGCGCATCAACCGCGTTTCGGGAATGGCGTATGAACCCGCCTGGCTGGCCGGGCAACTGGCGACGATTTACCTGCCGGTGCTGTTTGCTGCTTTGCTGACGAAAAAACGAATCACAGCCGCCCCCTGGCTGGATTCCGTTTTACTGGCGCTGGCTACGCTGACGCTCCTTGCCACCTATTCGCGCGGCGGATTGCTGATCACCGTTTTCGCTGCTTCTCTTACCCTTTTGATTTTGGGGCGGCCCCTGTTGGCCGCTGGCTGGCACTGGTTTTGGCGCGGATTGCGTCATGGCGCGGCCGCCTGGCTGTTGCGAATCGGTCTGATTGGGCTGGTGCTGGCCTCGCTGGCGGGAGCGGCTCTGTTCCTCAGCCAGAAGAATTATTTCCGCCGCTTGTGGGAAGCGCCTGCCGAAAATTGGAGCCAGTATTTGATTAACATCAGCGCTGGGGCGCGAGGGGCTTATGCCGTGGGGGCGCTTTCGGCGTTTGAGGCGCACCCGATCACCGGGGTGGGGCTGGGCGCCAGTGGCTTCTGGATTTATGACCACCTGCCCGATTGGGTGTTGACCATTGAGCCAGAAGTTGCCAAACACCTTAGCCCGCAGAGTCACCTGTTTCCCAACCCCAAAAATCTTTATGTGCGTTTGTTGGCCGAGGGCGGGCTGATCGGCTTTGTTTTGTTTGCGTTGTTCTACTTTTCTTTTCTGGCCGATGCGCTTACCCTCCTGCAATGGGAAGGCCTTTCTCGCTTGCTCGGCGTGGCTGGTTTTTTTGCGTGGTTGGCAATTGCCCTGTATAATGTGACCGAAGATTCCTTTGCTACACCCAATCTCTGGATCATCCCAGGAATTCTGGCGGGGTTGATGAGCTATCAGGCTACCTCGCCCAATGAGGAGATTGAATGATTGTCCTTTCCGTTGGAATGCCGCGCGCCGGTTCTGGCTGGCACTACAACCTGATTCACGACCTGATGCAAACCACCGGTTGCGCGGACGCGCGTCAGATTCGCGAGAAATATCATTTACAAAGCATTTTGACCGAGGTCAATTGCAATATCGGCGTGCTCTCGGCGCGGCGGCTGGCGATGGTTGCTGTGCCGGCCTTGTTGGGCAATACCTTTGTCATCAAGGCTCATGCCGGGCCAACCCCCTGGTCGCGCCTGTTGCAGCGCTTGGGGATGTTGCGCATCACTTACATTTACCGCGACCCGCGCGATGCGATGCTCTCGGCCTATGAATACGGCCAACGTGCCCTGTCCAAAGGGCGCCCAAACGCTTTTTCGCACCTCACCGATTTTGGCAAAACCCTCGATTTCATGATGTTTTATGTGAAAATCTGGGAACAGTGGATGCAAGAGCACGGTGTGCTGATCACCCGCTATGAAGACATGCTGAGCCATTACGATGCCGAGGTCAACCGTCTGCTTGAATTCTTAGCGCTTCACCGCGATTCACCCGAAGTCAGCGCGGTGATTGAGCGTTATCGTCCCGGCGTGAGCGGGGAGCAGCAAGGGCTGCATTTTTATAAAGGAAAAATTGGCCGTTTCCGCCAGGCGTATACGGCAGATCAACAAGCCATTTTGCGGGAGAAGTTTGCTCCTTACCTGGAGCGAATGGGATATTCCCTGGATTAGCCAACTGACTTAAAAAAACACTATGCGCAGGTTCGAAACTCCTTATATCGCCGACTGGTTTGCCATTTCTTTGCGGTGGATCGTCCTGGTGGGGCTGACCCTTTCGCTTGGGCTGGGTCAGGCGTTGACCATGCGCAATGTGTGGCCGCTGGGCTTGCTGGTCTTGTGGAATTTGGGCATGACGTTGCTGACCAGCCTGAACTTGCGTCTGGCCTATCATCGCCCGCTCAATGTGCTGGTGGATTTGCTCCTGGCGGCGTTTGTCTTTCAAATGCAAGGGGGGCTGAATGGTCCGGCACCCTGGTCGGGCATTCTGCCCATTTTGAGCGGCGCGATCTATTTTGAGATTTGGGGGGCGGTGCTAGCCGGGGCACTGGTGGTTGCTTTTCTTTTTATTGTCATTGGGAAACCTATTTTTCAGCAGACCTTGCTCATGGTTGCCCTGGCAGGAGGCGTGCTTTCGTTCAGCCTGCTCTTTGGCTGGCTGGGGCGCCAGCTGACCGTCCGCTTGCGCCGCGCCCGCGAGGCCTGGCTGGAGGCAGAAGACCGGCGGCATCGTATTCAGACCGAGCGGCTGCGCGCCATTTACGAACTGACCTCTACGTTGACGACTACCCTCAGCTACAAGCGCGTCCTCGATTCGGCGTTGGATATTGCCTTCTCGGCCCTCAACCCGCAGCCGGAGAACCCGCTGGATGATCGCCTGGTAGGCGCCATTTTGTTGTTCAAGGGTGGCATTTTGCACATCGTCTCAGCGCGTCGCTTCACCCATGCCGATCTGCGGGTGACCTTCCCGGCCAGCGAGGGTATTTTGAAAAAAGTCTTCGATGAGGGTGAGCCGTTCCTTTCGCAATCGGTTGGCTTTGACCCGGAATTGGGACGGGTGATCGCCCTGCGCAATTGCACTGTGGCGTATTGTTTCCCTTTGCGCAGTGGTCTCAACGTTTATGGCGCCATGCTCTTTGCTCACCCCGATGCCGGCTATTTCACTCCCGATCGCCTGGATTTGTTGGACATCATTGGTCGCCAGGCGGTGATTGCTATTCAAAATGCACGTTTGTATCAAGACCTGGTCGAGGAAAAAGAGCGCATGATCGAAGTCCATGAAGAGGCGCGCAAGAAGCTGGCGCGCGATTTGCATGATGGGCCAACCCAATCGGTTTCGGCCATGGCCATGCGTGTCAACCTCACTCGTCGCCTGCTGCAAAAAGATACCAAAGCCGCCGAGGAAGAGCTGTTGCGCATTGAGGAACTGGCGCATCGCACCACCAAAGAAATCCGCCATATGTTGTTCACCTTGCGCCCGTTGATTCTCGAATCACAGGGTCTGAAAGCCGCCATCCAGGCTATGGCCGATAAAATGCAAGAAACGTTTGGGCAAAAAGTGCTGGTTTCGGTGGATGATCATGTCGTCAGTCAACTGGAGATGGGCAAGCAAGGCGTGATTTTTTACATCGTTGAAGAAGCAGTCAACAATGCCCGCAAACACGCCAATGCGCCCAACATCTGGGTGCGCCTGCGCTCGCTGGCGCCGGATATTGCCTTGCTGGAGGTGGCGGATGATGGTGTCGGCTTTGATGTAGAGGCTGTGAATCGCGCTTACGATAAGCGCGGCAGCCTGGGGATGATCAACCTGCGCGAGCGCACTGAGCTGGTCAACGGGGTATTGAACATTGAATCGGCTCCGGGGCAGGGCACGCGCGTTCAGGTCTATATTCCTTTAACTGAAGAAGCCGCCGACCGCCTGCATCATCCGCGTTAACGCTTATGCCGCTTGCTGCTGGTCTGTATTATTTTTCTCACGAAGCCGAAAACCTGAACCGTCCGCCGGTCATTTTAATTCACGGCGCCGGTGGAACCCACCTGAACTGGCCGCCTCAAGTGCGTCGGCTGGCCGGGCAACGCATCTTTGCTCTCGACCTGCCGGGGCACGGCAAATCGGGGGGCATTGGGCGGCAGAGCATCCTGGAATATGCGCGGGATGTGGTCGAATTTATGCAGGCGCTCAAATTGCGTTCGGCGGTAATGGTAGGACATTCCATGGGTAGCGCCATTGCCCTCACTCTTGCGCTGCATTTCCCCAAACGAGTGTTGGGGTTGGGGTTGTTGGGTGCTGGGGCCAAATTGCGAGTTGCTCCTGCCATCCTGGAAACGCTGGCTACCCCAAACACGTTTGCTGCTGGCGTTCAAATGGTCATCGATGCGGCTTATGCCGCTCAAAGTGATTCTCGCCTGAAGGAATTGGGCGCTCAGCGTATGGCCGAGACGCGTCCGCCAGTGCTTTATGGGGATTTCCTGGCCTGCGATGAGTTCAACGTGATGGATTCTCTTGCTCGCATCCACGTCCCGACCCTGATTTTGGTCGGCGCCGAAGATCGTCTGACTCCCCCTCGTTATGCTGAACTATTACACAGTCAAATTGCTGGTTCTACGCTGAAAGTTGTGCCGAATGCCGGTCACATGGTGATGCTGGAGCAGCCTCACGCCGTTGCCACAGCTCTGGCTGAGTTTTTGGGGGACATTTCCTTCGTCGCTGGGGGAGTAACCTAACTTTTGTGCAACTGGCGGACAAAGCATGAAAAACGACCTCAGTGCCGAGATTTTGTACTTGCCATTTTTACTGCCTGCCCCTGCCCCTCTCCTGTCCGTGAACACGTGCAGCGCAACTTTCATCTCTCGGACGGGGAAGGGGAAATCTCGGTGGAGGGAAGGGGGACCAGGCGCCCCTTCCCTCCACCGCATCCATTTGTGGAAGTTTCTATATTCCGAACTCCATCTGAAGTTTGTATGGCACTATTCTTTCTTCAGCAAGTTTAATGTACATTGGGTCAATTTCATACCCCACATATTTTCTTCCTGATTTCAAAGCAGCTATCGCCGTAGAGCCGCTACCCATAAAGGGGTCTAAAACGATGTCTCCTGTATATGTGTAAAGCTGTATCAATCTGTAGGGTAGCTCAACAGGAAATGGGGCGGGATGTCCAACCTTTTTGGCTGACTCTGGATTCATAACCCATACAGATTTTGTCCACTCCATAAATTGATCGCGAGAGATGGTGTCTGCTTTTCCCTCAGTTTTTTGACGCGAGAATGATCCTTTTGAAAAAACAAGTATATACTCATGGGTATCTCGCAATACTGGATTAGCAGCAGATTGCCAACTGCCCCATGCCATTGAGACACCAGCTCCCGCTCCTTTGTACCAGATGATTTCGCCGCGCATTAAATATCCGATTTCTATCATCATCTGCGATATGTAATCTGAGAGGGGAATATAGGGTTTCCTACCCAGGTTGGCCACATTGATACATGCCCTACCACCATAAACCAGAACACGATAAGTCTCAGTAAAGACATTTCTTAGCAAATGTAGATATTCTTTCAGTGTCAAATCTTGGTCATATTCTTTGGTTACATTGTATGGTGGCGATGTAACCATCAAATGGATAGAGTTATCAGGAATTTCTTTCATGTTTTCGGAAGTTCCCAGAATAATGCTATTTTCATACTCTGTTGGAAAAGGGTTGTCAGGCACGGGAGAAGAGCCATTATTCCCAGAGATCTCTGAATAGAGTCTGGATTTGTAATACTCAGAAGAGTCGTGGCTTATTCTGGAAGTAGTACCGAACTTGCTAGTCTTTGAACCTTTTTTCATTGCTGTTTAGTCCTTTTGCCAGTATTCTAGCCAACGCTCATAAGGATTGTACTCAACTTTTTTCCTGTACCAGTTGATTGGAATTCTAAAACTTTGCGGATGATTGGCAAGAAGTCTGAGAGCCTCTGCAGAAATTTCAACGCCGCGTGGGTTAGTTCCTGCTTTCGGAAGTTTTACGTATCTTTCTCGTCCGATTCGGTTGAAAACTTCCAATTGAACAGATTTTTGAAATAAATAAAACCAGCCCACATTTCCCCATTCTATTTGTGTCAACAGGATGTCATAGCGTGGAGTATAGCTTTGACTAAATTGGGCGGCTTGTTCAGCATCAACTGTCCAGGCTATCTTTACGCCGCTTAAATTTCTTCCCGTTATTGTTTTTATTGAGATGGGGTTATCAAATACTTTCACATCAATTTCTGGTTGAGTGATTGGAATATCAGTTTCCACATTATTCTTGCCAAATTTATAGATCAATAAGGCAATAATAATTCTTTCCCTTGCTGAACCCACTTCCATGCCTACTTTTCCAGCGCGAGAACTTTCCAGTTCAGCAAGATAGAAGAGTGATGGTAGTCGTTCCTGAATTTTGGCTACGAGTTTGTCATCTGTGAACAGTTCGGCGATTTTCATAAGCATAATTATACGCTACTATGTTTCCTGCCCAAATTTTCTTATTGATAGCCTTCCGATGCCTCTTATTCAGAAAGAACCTTCAGCAAAACTGGTTTGAGCGCCTCAACGGCGCGGGCGCGGTGACTGAGGCGATTTTTTTCTTCCAGGGTCAGTTCGGCCATGGTGCGCCCCACTTCGCTCAAGAGGAAAATCGGGTCGTAGCCAAAGCCGTTGCTGCCGCGCTCTTCGGGGATAATCTCTCCAGGGCATTCGCCCTCCGCCGTGTATACCTCCCCTTCAGGGGTGGCCAGTGCAAGGATGGCGTAAAAGCGTGCCCACCAGGGACGCGGTGTGTGGCTCTGGCGCAGGTTTTCCAGCAAATAGGCGCGTCGCTCGGCGTCGGAGGCGCCAGGGCGGGGATGGTACCGCGCTGAGCGCAGGCCAGGGGCGCCCTTCAGGGCAGCGACTTCCAGGCCGGTGTCATCGGCCAGGGCGATCCATCCGCTGGCATGGGCAAAGGCCAGGGCTTTTTTGCTGGCATTTTCGGCGTAGGTCGTTCCATCTTCTTCTACGGTTAGATTCAGGCCGATTTTGTCGGGGGTGAGTAGCTCAACGGCCAGGTCGGCGAGCAGGCTTTGTAGTTCGGTGAGTTTTCCTTTGTTGGTGGTGGCAAGGAGCAGTTTTTTCATGGTCGCTTCTCGATTTGTTGGATGGCCCAGGCAGCATGTTTGCTGACCAGGGGTTCGGGGTCTTGCAGGGCAGCGTGCAGGGCGGGGAGGGCATTGCGGTCGCCGCGGTTGCCTAAAGCGACGGCGACGTTGCGCAGGTAGCCGCGGCGTTTGGCGCGTTTGACGGGATTCCCCTTGAATTTTTGGTTAAACGCCTGGGGTGCGAGGACCAGTTCCTCGGTCAGGACGGGAAGCGGGATGCCCGGGCGTGGGGCAAAGGCTGGGTCGGGGGGCGAAGCGAAGCGATTCCAGGGGCAGACGCTCTGGCATACGTCACAGCCGAAGACCCATTCGCCAAGCAGGCCACGCAGCTCTTCGGGAATCTCCTCTTTGAGTTCGATGGTCAGGTAGGAGATGCAACGGCGGGCATCCAGGGTGCGATTGGGCAGGATGCACTGGGTGGGGCAGGCTTGAATGCAGCGAGTACAAGTGCCGCACTGATCGGTAGGGAAGGGCGGGTCT
>DAOUAN010000128.1:0-7015 GCA_034433385.1 Anaerolineales bacterium
GCCGCTTCATCATACGAGATTCGCGGGAAGGGCGGGCGGATCGATTCCAGCCTCGCCACGTCGCGGCCCAGGGAGAGCAACTCCGCCCGCCGGTCCCGCAAGACCCGCTGGATGATGTGGGTGATCATTTGCTCCTCGATTTCCATCAATTGATCGAGGTCACAGAAGGCTGCCTCGGGTTCGAGCATCCAGAATTCGGTCAGGTGGCGGCGGGTTTTGGATTTTTCGGCGCGAAAGGTTGGCCCAAAGCAATACACTTTGCCAAAAGCAAAGATGTTGGCTTCGTTGTACAGCTGGCCGGTCTGAGCCAGGTAGGCTTTGCCCTCGTCGAAGTATTCAGTCTCGAAGAGAGTGGTGGTGCCCTCGGCAGCCGCCGGAGTCAGGATGGGAGTATCCATGGCGATGAAACCCTGGGCATCCAGCCATTCACGGGCAGCAGCCATCACCGTGGCACGGACGCGTAAGATCGCCCACTGGCTGGGCATGCGAATCCAAAGGTGACGGTTGTCCAGGGCAAAATCTACGCCATGATCTTTGAGCGCCATGGGATAATCGGTATCGGCAGCCTGCACAATTTGAAAATCCTGAATGCCGATCTCGTAACCGCCGGGAATGCCAGGAGCGCGCTTATCTTCTCGTACCATGCCGGTTATGACGACAGAGGATTCCTGAGGGATGCGCATGATGCGGTCGAAGGTTTCTTCAGGCAAATCTCCCTTAAAGGCCACACACTGGACAAAGCCACTGCCATCACGCACCAGCAAGAAGCACAATTTCCCTTTATCTGTGCGGTTATAGACCCAACCGCGCACAGTCACTTCCTGCCCAACATAGCGGGCAATTTCTTCCACTCGGATAACGCTCATGATTCCTCCTATTCCACAATTTTGAGATGAAGTTCGCGCAACTGACGCTCTTCCGCGGGGGAAGGAGCATCGGCCATGACGTCACGCCCAGCCTGGTTTTTGGGGAAGGCGATCACTTCGCGGATATTAGGCGCATCGGCCAGAAGCATTGCCAGGCGGTCGATGCCAGGAGCCATGCCCCCATGTGGCGGGGCGCCGTATTCAAATGCTTCTAGCATGTGGCCAAATTTCTTTTGGGCATCTTCCTCGCTGATACCGAGCAAGGAAAAAACTTTGGATTGAATGTCACGACGATGGATGCGGATCGAGCCAGAGGCCATTTCGTAGCCGTTGCACACCATGTCATAGGCATCCGAGAGTATCGAGGCCGGGTCGGTCTCGAAGCGGTCGAGATGCTCCATGCGAGGCATGGTAAAGGGGTGATGGGCGGCATCCCACTTTTGTTCTTCCTCGTTCCATTCGAACATGGGAAAGTCCACCACCCAGGCAAAGGCCAGGGTATCCTTATCGGCCAGGCCGAGGGCATCGCGGAAGTGCAAGCGCAGCGCAGCCAGGACTTTGTGGACGGTCTTGGGCGCGTCGGCGACGAAGAGCAGCAGGTCGCCAATGCGCGCGCCGGTGCGCTCGCGCAGGGCAGTAACCTCGGCTTCGGTGATGAATTTTGCCCCTGAGCCTTTCACCCCCTCTTCGGTTAGAACAAGGGTGACCAGCCCTTTGGCACCAAGTTCTTTGGCCTGAGCGGTCAGATCATCCAGCTGGCGGCGGGTGTAACCGGCACAACCGGAAGCGACCAGGCATTTGATGATGCCGCCGCTTTCGAGGGCAGATTTGAAGACAACAAACTCACTGGCGGCGAAAATATCGCTCACATTGTGCAGTTCCATGCCGAAGCGCAGGTCGGGCTTATCGGTACCGTAGCGCTCCATCGCCTCGGTATAGGTCAGGCGAGGCCAGGGAGAAGCAAGCAGTTTTTTGTGCGGAGCAACGGCGGGAATGAGGGCAGTGAACAGGCCCTCAACCAGCTCAAGGACGTCATCGCGCTCGACGAAAGACATTTCCAGGTCGAGTTGGGTAAATTCTGGTTGACGGTCACCACGCAGGTCTTCATCGCGGAAGCAGCGAGCGATCTGGAAATAGCGTTCAACGCCGGCCACCATCAACAATTGTTTGAGCTGCTGAGGGCTTTGCGGCAGGGCGTAGAATTGACCCGGGTAAAGGCGTGAAGGGACAAGATAGTCGCGGGCGCCTTCGGGAGTGGTCTTGAACAAAATGGGCGTCTCGACTTCAATGAAGCCGCGCTGAGAAAGGTAATTGCGCATAAAGAGGAGAATTTCATGGCGTAAGACGAGGGCGCGCTTCATTCGCTCACGGCGCAGATCGAGGTAGCGGTATTTCAGGCGCAGGTTTTCGTCCACGTCTTCGTCGTCGCGGCTGACAACAAAGGGCAGGGGTTTGGCCGGATTGAGGACGGTGACGTTACGGGCTTCGACCTCGATTTCACCCGTCGCCATTTTGGGATTGATCTGATCGGTCGGGCGCAGGCGTACCACGCCTTCGATTTGGACAACCCACTCGTTTTTTAGTTCCTCGATGGCTGCCGCGGCCTGGGGAAATTCTTGCGGGTTGGTGACGATTTGCGTAGTGCCGAAGCGATCGCGCAGGACGAGGAAGATCACACCACCAAAGGTGCGCAGATTGTGCACCCAACCGGCCAGGGTCACGGTCTGACCGGCGTGGACGGCGCGCAGTTCCCCGCAGGTATGAGTTTTGTACATAAAATGCCTCCAGGACAAAAGAAATCGCCCGCCGCAGATGCGTTGGGCGATTGAGTTGACTGCTAATCCGGTCATCCTGCAAGGCTTCGCCCAACGATCCAGGTCAGGTCGTCATTATCGTTGTTATTATCGTTGGCGAAGTAAGATTTGCAGGACATTGCACTTATTATAGCACAACCCAGCAGGGTAGGTTCTTAATAATCTGAGTTGGGTGCGCTAAAAAGTTATTGGTCAGGTGTGAGCGGTGGATGGATGCTCATTTTGCCAGTGCCTTGAGAGATGACGCTGTGGGCGAAAAATGCCATTTTGCGTCATTGCGAGCGCAGCGCCTGCCCTGCGAAGTCCCGGAAGGGGGAGCGAAGCGTGGGGGAAGCAATCTCCTGGTCGGCAAGGAGGATTGCTTCGGGGCTGACGCCCCTCGCAATGACACGAACCGATTCCCTGTTTTTCCATCTTACCCACAACCTTTTAGTGCTCCCTCTGAGTTCGGGCATGGCCGCGAATGAAGATGGCAAACGCAAGTCAGGCTAGCCTGCCGGGAGATGGCTTCGACGGAAGAACGCCGTCCCGCCATGACAACCCAATTCGGGCGAATTTTCAGACGGGTTTTTATCCCGAATGGACGTTAATACGAGGTATTCGAGTGTGAGATCTCCAAAGCATTGACCCGCATGAAGCGCGGAACGATGATGGCTGTGGGGTTGCGCGCTCCGTAGCTGCTGGATACATTATAGGGCACGGTTTGCTTAGAGAGCCAGGCCACTTTTTCGCCGAAGATGTCTAACAGGCTTTGGGTAAGGCGCACGTTATACGGAATGGCCAGCGAGCCATCTTTTTTGAGATAAAGAGCACCAAAACGCGAGCTGGCGGTGACCACCCCGCGCGAGGGGTTGACAATGTTCATGTAGTGCAAAAAGGGGATGTAAAGCAAGTCATTGTCGCGCGGCAGGGCGATCAAAGATTCCAGGTCGGGAACGTCCATTTCACCACCTTGCAGCACCAGGCTGTTATGCCAGACGGTGTGGCCAGTTGGTTTTGCGCCAAATTCATCGGCATCATCCTGGTACCAGGTGAAGGCCTGAAAAACACCACGCTCAAAGAGGGGGAAGCGCTGGCGCTTGATCCCGGTGACATCGCGCTGAAAGGGAAAGGTCTGTGGGAAAGAGGGATCATCGGTGAGGGTGATCTTTTCGGAGAAGACTTTTTGCCCAATTTTGTCTTCGCCAAGCATGGAAAAACCACGCTTCATTGAACCGCCGTTGAAGCCGATCCAGTTCATCATCAGGAGCAAATTGGCAATGGCGGCAGCGCCAAAGACAATATCGTAGGTTCCCAGAGGGAGCGATTGGGGCCGTTCACGCTGGTATCGGGCGAGGAGAAAGCTCAATTCGCGGCGAACCGGCTCAGGGTCCAGCGCCGCTTTCGCATGAGCCGATTGGTCGGCGCGGACTTCCCATTTGAGGTTTTCGTGGGAGAGCACCGCCGTCACCTGAGCATCTGAGAAGCGAGAATAGAGGGTGTGCTCGGAGCGGGTGGTAATGCGTGCCAGAGTAGTAGTCCCGTGAGAGAAGACTCCAGCAAGTTTAATTTCGGAGCTTTCCAGGCCAGTAGCAACGGTGTTGAAGTAGGCCAGTTTTTCTTCGCTGGTCAGGGTGGCCAGGGCGGGGTCGAAGGTGCTTTCGTCGCTGAAGGTTTCACTGAAGGTGGGGATGGTAGGCTGGTAGGTGAGCGGCTGGGCATGGGCAGCCATTTCGGCGGCCTGGTCGATGCCGCGCTGCATGGCTTCGATCTGATCGAGGTCGGTGATCATTTCGTAGCTGGCGCGTTGCCGGTCGCGGTAGGCGGTGATGTTGAGGCGGATGAGATGTTCACTGGTGTTGAGGGAGATGGCAGAGTTGGCAAAGCGCATCAAGGCGCTTTCTTCTTCGTGATAGTCAATGACCACTTCGTAGCCGCGTTTGAGGGCATAGGAGCGCAGGTGATGCAGGGTTTGTAAGATGTGTTCTTTCATGGTTTATTCTCCAATGCGCACGTTGTCGAAGCGACAGATGGGCACACCATGTCCAAGTTGCATGATCTGATTGGGCTGGCCTTTGCCACAGTTGGCGACATAGACCAGTTCCCAGGTAGATGCATCGCCAACAGCAGAGAGGGAGTTCCAGAAGGGAATAGTGAATCCTTTGTAGGTAGCATTTTTGACCGGACGGGTGATACGTCCATCTTCAACCAGCCAGCCGATTTCAGTGGCAAAATGGAATTGTTCACGGTTGGAGCCGATCGACCAGGAGCGATCACCATCCAGGATGATGCCGCGCTCGGTTTTGGCAACGATGTCATCGAGGGTGCCGTCATGACCAGGATCTATGTTGATGTTGGTCATCCGTTCAATGGGGACGCGGTAAAAGGCAGTGGCGCGATTGGCACCACTGCTGCCTTTGAAGATTTGCCGCCGGGCGCGGGCATTGGCTTCTTCTACCATCTGCCGACCAGTAATAGCGCCGACCAGGATGCCGCGATCGATGAGCAGATTGTCCTGACAGGGGATGCCATCATCATCGTAGCCAAAACTGCCCGGAGAGTTGGGGACAGTAGCGTCGGCGCGCACGGTGAGCAGGTCGGAGCCGTAGCGGAGTTTGCCGAAATCGTCGAGGGTGACGAAGGAGCCGCCCGCAAAGGCCAATTCATAGCCAAGGATGCGGTCAAGTTCAAGGGCATGGCCGATAGTTTCGTGGGTTTGCAGGTACATGATGCCTGGAAGCAGGATGACGGAACGGTCTTCTTTTGGGCAATCTTCGGCAGTGAGAATCTGGTTGAGCTCGCTGACAATCCGCTCGGCCTGAGCGGTGAAGAATTCGGGATCGAGCGATTCCCAGCCGCGCGTTGGTTTACGATGCTGCCCCAGGCGGAATTTGCGTTCGTGCATTACGCCGTTGGCATCCTGGCCATCTACTTCCAGTTCAGCAAAGACTTCGGTAATGCGCTTTTCGATGTGGCTGCCTTCTGAATCGAGGAAGACAATTTGTTTGCGGATGAAGGTGAGGGCTGTGTTGCGCAAAAAGACGCCAGGTTGGTTCATGCGCTCATCCATGGCGCGCAGGAAAGCGACCTTTTCCGCCAGGGGAATTTCAAACGGGTCAATTTGACTGGGGCTGGTAAAAGTGGCTTCAATGGCATCTTTTTCGGCCAGGCGAACAGGGAAGGTGACACGTTCAGCAGCGGTGCGAGCGTTAGCAAGGGCGCGATCGAAGAGGGCGGTCAGATCGCTTACATCTGACGAGGCAGCAAAGCCCCACGCGCCACCATATAGCACGCGCACGCCAACCCCGCTTTCGCGGGAGGCCGAGGTATTCTTCAGGTTGCCGTTTTGCATGAAGAGCTCGTTACTCTCTTCAAAAGGGTACCAGCGGGCATCCACATAGGTGGCGCCTTGTGCCTTGAGGCGATCGATATGTTGTTTGAGTTGCTCAATCATAAATGGACTCCGGTGAAAAAGTATTTTGCAAGGATGAAACCAAAGGGTTGGATACTTTTACGGAAGGGGGACTGGTGGGCCAACAGCCGAAGTGGGCGTAGGAGTGGGAAGACCATTATACAATTCCGGGGCCAGAATCCAGGCCGGATCGGCAGATTCAGGGTCGAGGGTGCTTCCCAATTGCCCATTGACGCCGTAAGAAGTTTGATCAAAGGCGATTTGCCCGTTCCCTTCGTTGAAGCGCCAGTATCCCACCAGGCCGGGTTCGTTACCGATGGCCAGCTTGACCATATCTGCCCGAATTTGGCTCTGGGTGCGGGCTACATTCCACAGGCGCAGGTCATCCAGGTCGCCGCGCAGGGCGTGAGACAGGCCGGTGGGTGCAGTGCTATATTCCACGCCAATTACCAATCCTAAGGTATTGCTCAAGTTGGCTGGAGGCAACGTGCTGCTTGTGTCTAAATTCCCGTCAATGTAGAGTTGGGTCAGACCATTGCCCCCGGAAACATTCCTTACGATGGCAACGTGATGCCAGTTTCCATCGTTGACCGGTTGCACGCCATACAAAGGTCGGTCGGTGCAGCAAACGCCACCCCCATTGGAAAAAACGATTCTTCCAGAACGAAGCACAACCGCCCAATCTGTCCGTCCTTCTCCTTCAATATCTTTGTCCAAAATCCATTGGGCATCGTACCAGGGCAAGCCACCGTACGTGGATGTGGTACGAATCCAGAACTCGATAGTCATATCAAGGCCAAAGTTGAGATTCGATGCCGAGGGGAATAGCACAAATTGCGGAGCGGCGCTCGGATTAAAACGCAGGGCGAAATTGGTTGGCAAGGGAGTTGCAGTGGGATTAGGGCTATTCGTGGGAGTAAAAGTAGGGGTAAATGTTCTGGTGG
>DAOUAN010000129.1:0-4535 GCA_034433385.1 Anaerolineales bacterium
CACCTTTACTGCCACCCCTACCAACACATTTACGCCGACAAACACTTTTACACCTACGAATACTTTTACGCCCACCTACACCTTTACCCCCTCACCCACTTTCACCCCTACCTTCACGCCCACTCCCACATTTACCATCACACCTAGCATCACTCCTTCACCCACGTTTACTGATACTCCCACCGACACCCCTACGCCAACATTTACCCCCACTCCCTTGCCCAAGCTGACGTTCATCAGCAACGCCACCCATGATGGCTGGATTCTCGAATCCACTGAAACCAGTGGACAGGGAGGGACAATGGATAACACTGCCACAACCTTACGGGTAGGTGATGATGCCCAGGATCGGCAATATCGCAGTGTTCTCTCGTTCAACACCGCCGGCCTGCCGGATAATGCGGTGATTGTCTCAGCAAAATTGCAGCTGAAGCGAAGTTCGATTGTGGGGACGAATCCCTTCACCACCCATAATTTGCTGGTAGTGGACATCCGTAAACCTTACTTCGGCACACAGGCCACACTGCAGCTTTCTGATTTTCAAGCGGCTGCCAGCCTGAATGCTGCTGGAAGCGTTGGCTCTACGCCAGTCTCTGGTTATTACATTGCAAATCTGAAGTCAACCGCCTTCCAATACATCAACCTGACCGGTTGGACCCAGCTCAGGCTGCGCTTCCAAAAGGACGACAACGATGACCTGGGAGCCGATTACCTTGCCTTCTTCAGTAGCGACTATAGTGTTGCTGCCTCACGGCCGACATTGATCATTGAATACATCATCCCATAGCGCGGCAAGCCGCAGCCAAAGGTGGGATAACTCAATGAGTTATCCCACGAATCTTCACGGTCATGATCGATTCGGAAGAGCAATACGAAATAGTGATCGGTAAAATTGCACCACACGGGGCCGGAGAAACCGGTGCAATATTCGCTCTACAGTCAAAAAGATAAGGTTATGGGTACTCGATCCTATAAAATCAACAGCCTGACGCTTACTTCCGTCAGTCCCAAACGACGGTTACACCTTGCCGCGCCCCTTGGGCAGGGGCTGGTGCTGGCGTTAATAGCCGTGGGGCTGGTGGGTCTCACGGCTTATCTGGCTGCCACAGGAAACTTTCTGCTGGGTGTGGCTTTGTTGGTTGCGCCAGTGGCCTTTCTGATGTTGCATCGTTACCCCTGGTTGGCACTGCTGCTGTGGTTTCTCTTTTTGCCGTTCTTCACAGTGACCACCACCTCGCTGGATCGGCGGGTGTATTGGATGGTGCATCGCTTTCTGCCGCCGCTTACTATCCTGGCGATGTGGCTCAGCGCCATGCTGAAGATGTATGCGCGTAAATTTCCCAAACTGGGGTGGGTGGAATTTTTCATGGGTGCGTATGTTTTTGTCAGCGCCATCAGCATTTTCTTTTTTGACGATACGCCCCTTTCGACATTTTATGTTTTCTATGACCGCGTGATCAGCCCCATGATGATTTATCTGATCATCCGCTGGTGGAATCCGAACGCGGTGGAGATGCGGCGCCTGGTGCCGGTGATCCTGTTTGTAGTCGTCTCGCAGTTGATCATTGGCCTGATCTCGTGGTTCGCGCCGGCGCTGCTCCCCTGGCAATGGCTGGAATGGGCCGGGCAGCGCACTACTGGCTCGCTGCGCTCGTATGGCGCTTACGCTGCGGCCATGATCTTTGGAGCAGTGTTTTTGCTGCATGAGGCCGTCCATTCTTCTTCGGCCACGAAACGTTTAATCTATTATTTTGCTTTTGTGCTGGCTCTTTTTGGGGATTTCCTTTCTTTTTCTCGCGCCGCCTGGCTTGCCGGGGGCCTGGTTTTGCTGGGGTTGTTTTGCCTTTATCGCCGTCCGATCTTCCGCCTGGGGTTGATCATCACGCCGGTTGTTGTTTTGTTGTTCAGCGGTCCATTGGCCGGACAAATCGCCTGGGCACAGGAACGCTTGAACTCGGCTGAATCGCAGGAATCCGCCTTGAGCCGCCTGCCGGTTTATCTGGCAAGTGTGCGCATGTTGGCAGCGCGCCCTCTCTTTGGCTGGGGATATGAGAATTTCAATGATTACGACTGGCAATTCTACGGTCGCGTAGGCGACTTGACCGGGGTGATCAAAGACCGCTCGTCGCACAATTTTTATCTCACGCTGCTGGCCGAACAAGGATTGATCGGATTTTCGCTCTTCATGCTTCCCCTCGTCATTCTGGCAATTCGTTCACTCAAAACATTGCCCAAATTACCCGCCAGCGGTTTTTGGAGCAAAAAACTGGTCGCCATTTTGTGGCTGTACCTGTTGGGCTATTTTGTCATCAACAGTTTTCAGAGCATGAAGATTGTGTTCATCCTTGGTCTGTGGTGGGTGACCCTGGCCTTGCTGGCGGTGATCACCGAACGTAGCCAGGCCATGACGGAGAAAAGGTAAAGATGTCGCTGGAACGGTGGTGGCTTTCTCTGATCGGCTCCGATGCTTTCCGTCGGCTGAGCAAACATGGCGTGGCGGCTCCCCTTTTCCGCAGTGCCGCCTATCAACGGCTGTATTTGACTTATCAGTGGTGGCTCACCCAATATCAATGTCTGCGAGCACCGACACTTTTTCAAGATGTAGAGACGTATTGCCTGTTCATCGGTCACACCAAAAGCGGAAACAGCATGATTGGCTCCCTGCTGGATGCCCATCCGCAAATCATCCTGGCCGATGAAGTTCATGCCCTGCAATTTGTGGAAGCCGGTTTCTCTCGCGAGCAAATTTTCCACATCTTGTTACGGGCTTCCCGGCGCGAGGCAATCAAAGGTCGTGTCACCGCTCGGCGCTTGCAAGCCTACTCCTGGCAGGTCCCCGGTCAGTGGCAGGGACGTTACCGCGACCTCCGCGTCCTGGGCGATAGCACTTCTGGCTCGGTCACCCGCACCCTGGCAGCACAACCCGCCCTGTTGGACAAGATGGCTGGGACGATGGGCAATGTCAAGCTCAGGTTTCTGCATCTCATCCGCAACCCCTACGATCCCTTGAGCGTCATGATGGTGCGCGGCAAGCGAACGTTTGAAAACGCCCTCGAACATTACACCGCCAGTTGCGAAATGCTGGTGACCCTCTACCAAAAAATCGGGGCGGAAAATATCTTTCCCATCCGCTACGAAGAATTCTTGCAAAACCCACAAACCCGTTTGCAGGAAATCTGTGACTTTCTTGGTCTGCAAGCCCCGCCCGATTATCTTCAAGCCTGTGCAGCCATCCTTCACCCGCCTGAGCGCACCCGCCAGCGGATCGCCTGGGACGCCGCACAAATCGCCGCCGTCGCCGGCATCATCGCCCGCTTTGACTTTTTGCAAGGTTACTCCTTCGACTCATGACCACCATGACCTCTCTCGCCCCACCTGAAGCGCACGACGTTTCCCCCTCGCTGGAGGCGCTCACGCGCCTGTTCCAGGCCATGCATCTGCAGGGAATCCGCTACTGTCATTGGAAGAGCAACCTGCGCCTGGAAAAAAGCCTGCAAGGCGGCACCGACCTGGATCTGCTGGTAGATCGTCGCCAGCACATCCATTTTCGCCAGCTCCTGCTGGCGCACGGCATCAAGCCCCTCATCGCTCCGCCCAGCCAGCGTTTCCCTGCCATGGAACACTACCTCGGCTTCGATGAAGCCAGCGGCAAACTCTTTCACCTGCACGTGCACTATCAACTGGTGCTGGGCGAAGAATTCATCAAAAACTTTCGCCTCCCCCTGGAAGAAGCCTTCCTCTCCAACACACGCTGGCTGCATGGCGTGCGAATCCCCGCGGCTGAGCTGGAACTGATCGTCCTTGCCCTGCGCATCCTGCTGAAATACCGCGACCGCGACGCCCTCAAAGACATCCTCGGCATCCGCTCATCCAAAATCGTCAGTGACTTTTTGCTCGAAGTGGAATGGCTGCTGACACAGACCACCCCGCTGCATCTGGAAGAAACTCTACTCCGCTTCAAAGACATCCTCCCCACCGAAATCATTCGCCAATTCCTGCACCTCCTGCAAACCAACCCGCGCCAGGGCTGGGCATTGCTACGTCTGCGCCAACGCCTGCGCCATTCGCTCCACCTCTATCGGCGCAATTCCCCCTGGCACGCCAGCCTCGACTACTTCCTCCGCCTGTGGGCCAGGCAAAAAATCGCCCTGGGGCTTTCCCCCACCACCCGCCTGACCCTGCCCGAAGGCGGCATCACTCTGGCCCTCATCGGCGCCGATGGCGCTGGCAAATCCACCCTCACCGACCTGCTGGCGCGCTGGCTCTCCTGGAAAGTGGACACCCACGTTTACTACCTGGGCAGCAAACGCCCCTCCCGCCGTAGTCGGGTGCTCTACCTGTTTTTTCGCGCCTTGCGGCGCAGCCACCGCACCTTCGCCGCCTGGTTTGGCGAACAAAGCTTTCCGGCGCGCCACCTGGCCGATTTGCGCGATACCCTCCTCAGCCTGCACGCCCTCTCCATCGGCCACGACCGATACCAACGTTACATGAGCGGGCAAAAACAAGCCGCCGCTGGCTCATTTGTCATCTACGAC
>DAOUAN010000130.1:0-21511 GCA_034433385.1 Anaerolineales bacterium
CCGCTGAAGCAGGGTTGATGGAGTGGGGGGATGGCCAGCGAGCGATGGAGTTGCTAAATGAGATTCGCTCCGGTTCGGAGTTGGGTCATGTGCTGGGGAATGGGGCGGTTGCGACCGGTAAGAAATTTGGTGTGGAACGGGTGCCTGTGGTGAAGGGACAGGCAATGTCGGCTTATGAGCCGCGGGCGATCAAGGGCACGGGTGTCACGTATGCGGTTTCGCCGCAGGGTGCAGATCATACCGCCGGCTTGACCATCCGTGCCAAGGTCAATCATCTTGACCCGACGGTTCAAAAGGATGTGTCGCTCAACGCTCAGCTGAATATGGCGGGTTATGATACCCTGGGTGCCTGTATCTTTGCGGGTTTTGGCTATGCTGCTACGCCCGATAACGTGGTGAAGCGTCTGTTGATGGCCCGTTATGGCTGGGACGATTTGCCAGATAACATTTTGCAAGAGCTGGGCAAACAGACGATCAGGATGGAGCGAGAGTTTAACCGCCGGGCAGGTTTTACCAGCAAGGATGATCGCTTGCCCGAATGGATGACCAAAGAGCCGCTTCCGCCGCATAATACGGTTTTTGATGTGAGCGAGGAAGTTTTGGATCACTTCTTCGATGGCATTGAGTAAAGCACCACAACCGTGGACGAAGCAAGCCGGAGGCGGATTCGTCTCCGGCTTTATCGTTGCCATGTGGCGAATCAAAAAGACGGGCGATGATAGCCCGTCTCCGCTGGCTGGTGAGCCACCTGTGGGATTTGAACCCACGACCGGACGATTACGAATCGTCTGCTCTACCTGCTGAGCTAAGGTGGCAGCGGCGGGGATTATACAAGAGAACCTCTAAACTCGCAAGTTTTTGAAGGCGAATGACGTCTATAAAGTAAATGCCTATGTTGCGAATTGCCATGATTTCTTATCACACCTGTCCCCTGGCTACGCTGGGGGGAAAAGATACCGGCGGCATGAATGTCTATGTCCGTGACCTGACCTGCGAATTGGGGCGAATGGGAATTCACGTAGATGTGTTTACCCGTTCGCAGGATGAACATGTGCCGCACATTTTGCACGATCTCGGTTATGGAAATCGGGTGGTGCATGTCCCGGCCGGGCCAGAAGTGCCTTTGCCAAAGCAGAATTTGCTGCAATATCTGCCCGAGTTTGTGGCCGGGATTGGTCAATTTGCTGCTCAGAAAGGGATTCATTACGACCTGATCCATAGCCATTACTGGCTTTCGGGGCTGGCAGCCGAAGCGCTTTCAGACGTTTGGGGCGGGACTCCCATCGTGCACATGTTCCATACTCTGGGTGAGATGAAAAACCGGGTAGCGCGTTCCCCTGAAGAGCGCGAAAGCGAGACGCGTATTGAGGGTGAAAAACGCGTCTTGCGCCGTGCCGATCGGGTGATTGCTGCCACCAAAGCCGAGGAGACTCAGCTGCGCTTCCTCTACCGCGCCGATCCTCGCAAGATTACGATTATCCCGCCGGGCGTGGATGTGCGCCATTTTTATCCCATCCCTGCCGACGAAGCCAAACAGTTTATCGGTCTGAACCCGGAAAGCCGCATGGTGCTTTACGTGGGGCGCATCGAACCGCTCAAAGGGGTGGATACGCTCATTCGGGCGATGTCCTGCCTCAAAGTCCAGAATTTGAAGCGCCCGGTACACCTGGTGATTATCGGCGGGGAGCCAGATGCCAGTCCGCAAGAAATGAGCGCGGAGATGGCTCGTCTGCAAAAATTATGCGACGAGTTGTGCATGGGGGGGATGGTGCTCTTTTTGGGGAAGCGCAGCCAGGATACCTTGCCCTACTATTATTCGGCTGCGGAGGTAGTGGTCATGCCTTCACATTACGAGTCGTTTGGCATGGTAGCCCTGGAGTCAATGGCCTGTGGTACGCCGGTCATTGCCTCACAGGTGGGGGGGTTGGCGTATCTGGTGCGGGATGGCGAAACTGGTTTTACCGTGCCGGATGGCGACCCCGATCTTTTGTGCCAGAAATTGACGGCTTTGCTTGGCGATCCGCATCTACACGAGACGATGAGCCGGCGCGCCGCTGAATATGCGCTTTCCTACGCCTGGGAGAAGATCACGGCGCGCATTGTGGAAGTCTATGCTTCCTTGTTGGAGAGCCGGGAGCAGCAAACCCACCTGGTAGAAGGTTAAACCTACTCTTTGTCTTTCATCTTGACATAAAAAAGGGTCGAGCCATCCATCTCCTGGGTGCGCATTTCAAACTGGTCTTTCAGGCTTTTTAGCAGGCGGGAGAGCTGGCGATGGCCATATGTGCGCGGATCGAAGCCGGGGTCAAGTTGATAGAGAGCATTGCCCATAATGTCCAGCCTGGCCCAGCCATCTTCCTGGACGGCCATGTCGTAGGCTTGTTCCAGCAAGGGCATCGGGTCGGCCTCGCTGCGAGTTGTTTTCTGCCGGGCCGATTTTTTCTCGGCTTCTTGGGCCTTTTTCTTTTCTGGCAACAGGTTTTCGGTGTAAACGAATACATCACAGGCGTTGACGAATGGTTTGGGTGTTTTCTTCTCGCCAATGCCCATGACGAAAACGCCAGATTCACGGATGCGGGTAGCCAGGCGAGTGTAATCGCTATCGGAGGAGACCAGGCAAAAGCCATCTACTACGCCGGAATGGAGCAAGTCCATGGCGTCAATGATCATGGCGCTGTCGGTGGCGTTTTTGCCGATGGTGTAGCGAAATTGTTGGATGGGCTGAACAGCGTAGTAGTTCAGAATCTCTTTCCAGGAATTCATGTTGGGCGTTGTCCAGTCACCGTAAATTCGTCGAACGGTGACCTGACCGTAGCGCCCGGCTTCCACCAGCATTTGGGGGAGCAGGGTGGGCTGGGCGTTGTCTCCGTCAATGAGCATGGCAATTTTATGGCGATGGAGGGAGGAAATTTGTTCGTCTGTCATATTTCCATTATACTTGAGGCATAATGCTTTGAAGGAGGTGTTTTTATGGAAATGGATCCGGTTTGTGTCTTGCCGGTCTCTCTCTAAATTCAACTTCTTTCTCGAACTCGCGTTAGCCTGGCAGTTTCGTCGTTTGCGGTTTTTTTGCAAGGTTTCCTGCAACTCGGGAGGGGCTGACCATGCCAAACAAAAGAAGATTTTTTGCGCCAATCGGTTGGATATTTTTAGGGGTCATTGTGGGGTGGCTGTTTCCCATGTCACAAGTTCAGGCGGTTGGGCGCTTTGTGTTTTCCCAAGAGACTTATCGAATTGCCAAAACAACCTACTTGTTTCAACGCCTGTGTAGCGAATTGCTTCCAACTACGCCGTTAGGGCAACATTATTTGGATCTGGGATACACTCACATGAATCGCCTGGTGAGGTTGCTCTGGTATGATGCAACAATGACCCAGCAAACCTGGCGAGTGATTGACCTGTATTCCCCCGCCGTTGAAGCCTTATTGGATGGGGAAGGGGATCGCGTAAAAATTACACAAGAAATGGTGGATGAGCTGTTGGTGTTCCTTACCGGTATGGAAGAGCGAGCAGATGACGATTTGCGCCAGATTATTCAAGATGAACGGTCCAAAGTTCCCTGGCAAGAATTGGTTGGCCTGACGGCGGAGGAAGCCTGGCTCAAACTACAAGAAGCTGCGCCTGCCTCGCCATGAAAATGGATTTTTCTCCTGCTCTCCTGGATTTTCTGCGCAAGGGGCAACGCATCGTCGCGCTGACCGGAGCCGGGGTCTCCGCTGAATCGGGGCTGCGCACTTTTCGTGATGCGCAAACTGGCCTGTGGGCGCAATACCGCCCTGAAGACCTGGCCTCCCCCAAAGCGTTTGCCCGCAACCCCAAACTGGTTTGGGATTGGTATGCCTGGCGCCGTGAGGCCTTGAAGGGGGCGCGTCCCAATCCGGGGCATGAGGCTCTGGCCAAAATAGAGCAACGTGTGCCTCACTTTACCCTCATCACTCAAAATGTGGATGGCCTGCATCATCTGGCGGGTAGCCAGAATGTGCTCGAGTTGCACGGCAACATTCAGCGCGTGCGTTGTTCGCAGTGCGCTCACCTTGCCGAGACCTGGAGCGAGGATGGGGATGATGTGCCACGTTGCGCGATTTGCGGGGGAATGCTTCGGCCAGATGTCGTCTGGTTTGGGGAGGCCCTCCCCAGGTCCGCGCTTGAGACGGCCGTGGAAGCGGCTCGTTCGTGCGATGTCTTTTTTTCCATTGGCACGTCGGGGATTGTCCAGCCGGCGGCGTCCTTGCCGTTTGCCGCGAAAAACCGGGGTGCGGTCGTGGTCGAAATCAACCTTGAGCCAACGCCGCTCACCGCGAAAGCCGATTTCTTTTTGCAGGGAAAGTCGGGGGAAATTTTGCCGGCTCTGGTTCAGGCGGTGTGGGGGGACTAATTTGATTTGTGCTTTTCTTCGCTTGGTGGGGGGGTGCTGTGAAAGAAAGACGCCAGGGGATCGGGGAGTTTGCTTTCCAGCCAGAGCATCTCGGCCCGTGCCTGGGAAAATGTCAGTCGCTTGAGGGCGCGCAGCAAGCGCAACCGTCGGCGCAGGTAGCGTTCCAGTGCGGAGATCTCATCGGGTTTGAGCATGTCCAGGGCCTGCAAAAAGGTTTCCAGGCTCACATCCACCTGTCCCAGGGTTTGCAGGGCGCGACGAGCCGATTCGCTGAGCGAGTTGAGCGGGGCGGCTAGCCGTCCCAGGGCTTTGCGCAGTGCCTCGATGTTGACCAACGGGCGGCCGCGCTCGGGAAAATGGCCGAACTCATACGTAAATGGAAGATTGTGAATGGGCCGCCCGCTCAGGGCGTAGATTTCGCTATAAGCGTATTTGAACGCCAGGCGCACCAGGCCCTCCTTTTCCAGGCGGCGCATCGAGACCGGGATTTTGACTGTGTTGATCATGCCAAAGCGCCCAATTTGAGCGGCCATTTGGGCGTAGCGATGATCTTCGGCCAGCAAAACGGTTTCATCGAAGCCGCCGATGCGTTCGTGAATCTCGCGGCGGGCCAGCAGACAAAAGCCAGGCGCGTGGGGGGAGATGGGTTCCATGACCTGCAAGTACAGGTTGGTGATTTCGCATACCAGGAAGTTGATCGCCGTCGGCTCCAATGGGGCGATCAATGGCGCAGCGACATCCAGGTGGCGACGGTGGAATTCGCGCAAAAATGTTTCCAGGAAGAAAGGGGGTGGCAGGACGTCTGCGTCCAGGAAGAGGAGTAACTCGCCTTGGGCTACTCGTGCTCCGGCGTTGCGGCCGGCTGCCGGGCGGCCTCCGCGCGTCACCCGCGCGCCCGCCCGATGGGCAATTGCTGCGGTCTCGTCTTGCGAGCCGGCATCGGCGACAATGATTTCATCGGGTGGGCGCGTTTGGGCCTGCAATGCCTGGAGCAGGGCTGGCAGTCGTTTGGCTTCGTTCAGGGTGGGGATGATGACGGAGATTTTCTCACGCATCGTGCTTCACTGATCTGATCACGTTGGATTGGAACTCAAAAAAACCTGTCCGCTGCGTGCAGGCAGATAGGGCAGGTGTAATGCTCCATTGCGGACTTCGGCCGACGAGGGACCGAAGAGAGTGGCGAGATTCCCTTCGGGGAGGGTACACGTTCCGGCGGGGATATCCAGGTTGCGGGTCAGGGAGGAAGCGTTCAGAGCCACGATCAGGGTTTCGCGCGAGTCGCTCCGGGCGAAGACGTACACATCATCGGCAGCATACAACGTCCGATAGTCGCCACGTCGGAGCGCTGGGTGAAGTTTGCGCATGGCGGCGCAGGTTTTGAGATAGGCCAACAGATCGCGATCCCAGTGGGATTCGTCCCAGGGGAAGGACTTGCGACAATCGGGGTCGTGGCCGCCATCCAGGCCGATTTCATCGCCGTAATAGACGCACGGCGCACCGGGGTAAGTAAAAAGGAGCAGCCAGGCCAATTTTAGGGCGTTGCGGTCGCCACCAACGGCGGTCAGAAAGCGGGGGGTATCATGGCTGTCAAACAGGTTTAGTTGGGCATAGACAATTTCAGGGTGATACCAGGTGCGAATGGCGTCTAACTGCTGAGCAAATTCGTGGATATCCATGGGGTGGATGCGTGGCCCGTAGCCGGCTTTGCGGATTTCGTCGAAGTTGAGCGTTTCGCGCCCAAAGAAGGAAATGGCCGCCTCCCCAACCGGATAGTTCATCACCGCGTCGAATTGATCGCCGCGCAGCCAGCGATCGGCGCGATGCCAGATTTCGCCGACGATGTAGGCTTCCGGGTTGATGGCTTTGACCCGCTGGCGAAATTCCTGCCAGAAGGAATCATCGTCAATCTCGGCGGGCACATCCAGCCGCCAGCCGTCAATGCCAAAGCGAATCCAATGTTCGGCCACGCCGAAGAGGAATTCGCGCACCGCCGGGGTGCTGGTGTTGAATTTCGGCAAGGCGGGCAGGTTCCACCAGGCGCGGTAGCCAATGGCAGTGAGGCTGTCTTCTCCTTTTTTGAGAGCGGCGGCCTCCAGGGAGTGGGGATAAGCGCCCCAGGGCTTTTTGCGTGCCAGGCGTTCGGGATCGAAGTGGAACCAGTCCACGTAGGGAGAGCCATCCCCGTTTTCCAGCACGTGGTGAAATGCCCAGAAGCCGCGGCTGGCATGGTTGAAGACCCCATCCAGGACAATGCGAATGCCGCGCCGATGGGCCTCATCCAGCAGGTAACGCAGGGCCTCGTTGCCGCCGAGCAGGGGATCCACCTGATAGTAATCGTAGGTGTGGTAGCGGTGATTGGATGCGGAAGCAAAGATGGGATTCAAATAAATGGCGGTGATGCCCAGGTCCTGGAGGTAATCCAGCCGTTCGGCTACGCCGTACAGATCGCCGCCTTTGAAGCCGTAGATCGTGGGAGGGGTATCCCAGGCTTCGAAGCGCAAACGAGAGCGGAACGCATCCAGGCGTGGACTGCGAGCGAAGCGATCGGGGAAAATCTGGTAGAAGATGGCGTCTTTGACCCACTCGGGGGTGTGGATGGTCATGGAAACCTCAATGAATGTATGATTGGTGTAAAAAATTATAGCAGGAACAGGCTTCCGAAATCGCGTTGACTTCGGAAGCCTGCTATTGGTTGTTGCCTATTTTGCCAGAATTAAAGGAATTTGAGCAAAGTCATCTGGCTTGAGACTGGCAATATCAGCCTGGCTGCTGGGGTAGGCGGAAAGGATTTCTTCCTGGGTGGGCGTGCCGTCCCAGGCCAGGTCAATGATACGGGTGTGGTTGGTGTCGTCTGCGCCACCGCCAAAGCGCCATTGTTGTGCCGAGGAGGAGACATCGCGTACTCGCCAGACGCCCGTGGAGGGGAAGCCTTCCTGGCTGAGCACCGCCGCGGCATACCCCCAGGTGGTTGGATCGCCTTCACCAAAGACGGGGCGCGGCACACGCAGGGTCACAGTTTGAGCCGCCGGATCAACGATAATCTTGAAAGAAACGCCGGTCACCTGTTTGGGTTCGCCGCTTTGGGGATCGGGGGCAAGGATCTGTGGCGTCCAACCTTCAGCCCAGATGGCGTATTCCCAGCCGTTGCCCTGGCTGAGGGCGGCATTGCGTCCGGGCAGGAGCAGGCGGGCGCCCGTGCCGGCGCCGGGGTCTTTATCCACGTACACGTCCAGGGTTTGCAGCGCCAGGTTGTTCGGCGAACCCCAGGGGTTGGGAATGGGGCCGTAGAAGGCAAATTTGAAGATCAGATTCTTCTCATCGTAAGCGACGGTGAACGATTTCAGGTCAAAGACCTGGGCTTTGAAGACGCTATCGGTGGGGTAGGTATAGGAGCCGGGGCCGTGATCGTCACTTTGTGGGTCGTTGACCTGCAAAATGACTGTGGCCGTGCCCAGATCGGGGAGCACGATTTGCGCCGGGCCTTGCAGCGGGAGGAGCAGGCCGGCCGGTTGCACCAGGGCGACCAGGCGCAAGTCATCGCCGGCTTCCAGGTCGCCAAGCGCTTCCCAGGGGATGGCCGCCTCGAAAGTATCCGGGCCCTGCGCTGCCTGACCCAGGTCTGCGCCGCCTTCCCAGGCCGATTTCCCGGCCCGATAGCCTTTCAGCGATTGCCCGTCCCATTCAAACAGATGGGTGGCGGCCATACCGAGCACAAGCGGGGTTTCGCCCGATTCGCGTGCGAACGGCTGGATGTTTGTGCCGCGTGGCGAGGCAATGTAAATGCCCAGGCGGGCGTTCTGTGGCAGGGGTTGCGCATATCCAATGCGCACATACAGGTTTTTGGCATCGAAGGCATAGGACAGGTCAAGGCCAGAAGCCTGAGCGCCGCTGGTGAAGTGAGCCGCCTTTGCCCACTCCTCGGCGCTGCTCTGTCCGTCAATGGTGGGAGTGGAAAGCCCCTGGACTTCCTGCTCGGCTTTGGCCGGTTTCTTCGGGATGATGGGCACATTGACGTAAGCAGGCACCGGCTCACCGAGCGACTCGTACACCTTTGCCAGCAAGGCGCGGAAACCCTGATCAAAATACTCATCCTGGCCGGAATCCTGGTCGCTGCCATACCACCAGAACCAGTCTGAACCTTCTGCCAGGTACATGTAATCCAGCGCCTGGGCAAGGGCTTCTGGGCTGGCCTGGCGGGTCTTGCTGATGTCGTACTTGCTCAAATCGTAACGCGCCTGCCCCAGGTAATTCCAGGCCTGTTTCTCTTCGGGTTCGCCGATCCAGGTATCGTAGTTCGGGCTGAACCAGGCGCCGGGGAAGAGCTTATCGAGGGTTTTCTGCTCCGGGAACAGGCTCAGATATTCCGAAGGGGTGACCGTCTTGATCGTTTTGCTTTCCGAGAGCAGTTTGTAGAGCGTGTTCAGGAAGAGCTTGCCGTCGTTATCGTAGTATTCCCAGGCGTTTTCGCCATCCAGGATGATGCTGACAATGTGGGGGCCGCTGGCGCCTTGTTCTTTGAGCCGGGCGCGGATATTCTCCAGACGATGGATCAGATCCTGAGCGGCCTTATCCCCGGGCATGCCGGAATAGGTAAAGCCGACTTTATCGGAAAGTGTCCAGTCGCGGAAGAAGACGGCCACCTTCTCGCCGTTTTTGCCAGTCACGTAGTAGGGGCGATAGAGCGCATCGGCTTCCTGGACCGTTTCTTTTGGATCCCGCGTGAACGAGCCGATTCCCAGCGATTGCGCCAGCACCGGCTCCCCTGTGGCCATCCAATGATAACCGGCTTTGGCTACCAGCGGGACGATTTCCTGGGCCACGGCTCCTTCACCGGGCCATAGCCCGCGCGGGGCGCGCCCAAAGTGCTCCTGGTAGATCTCCACGCTGCGCTTCAGGTGCGCGATGGCATCATTGGGATAGGAGAAGCGGTTGGGCATCTCTGCGCCGGGGTTGCCCACCAGGGCCAGGTTGGTGTCATAAATCAGCGGCAGGATGGGATGGGCATAAGGCGTCGTGGTGATTTCGATCTGGCCTTTGTCCTGCAACTCTTTGTGAATGGCCAGGACCTGCCCGAGGATGCGGCGGATCTCGTTGAAGAGCGTCGTCTTATCTTCCTCGCTAAAACCGTGATCTTTGGCGACCAGGGATTTGAGCGGCTCCTTTGCCAGCTCATCCGGATCGATCCAGGCCAGGTTGAACCAGATTTGCAGGTCACGGAAATCCTGTTCGCTGAACGTTTGCAGAGCGCGGGCAATGGCTTCATCGTCTGTTCCGCCGCGCTTGTCGAGCAGCGCCTTGTACCCTGGATAGACTTTGATGATGTGATCCCAGTTGGCGTCGAAGAAACGGCGCAGGATAAAGTCTTTTTCTTCTAGGGTTAATGCAGCGGCTGGTTTTTCGGCCAGCACCCAGTATTGATCTTTTGCGTTGTTCTGAACGAAGTCGTCCAGTTGACGAATGAGCACCGGCGTCAGGTTGAAGGTGACATGGACATTCGGGTACTTTGCCACCGTTGCGGCCATGTCATAGTAATCTTTCGTGGCATGGACGCGCACCCAGGGGCGGGTATAGACGCCGTTCGCGTCTTTGTAATAGAGTGGCTGGTGCTGATGCCACATCAGGTTCAGATAGAGAGTGTCTTTTGGGGCGACGGGTGCCCCGCAGGCGCTGGTCAAGACGGCCAGCAAAATGAAGATGTGGAAGAGCAAAATTTTCAGACGTGACATTTTAAACCTCGGAATTTTAGGGTATCTCCAGATGAATAGGACAAGCCAGCAGCGGCTTGTCCTATTTTGGTTGCGGAAATTAAGTGTGCACGGATTCGTCCTGTGGTGTTACCCTTTGACGCTGCCCAAAGTCAAGCCGGAGATCAGCCATTTGGAGGAATACAAGAAGAGCGCCATGACGGGCACAGCGATCATCACCGATGCGGCAGCGAACATGCCCCAGGAGACTGTAAATTGTTGGGCATAGGTAAAAATTCCCAGGGGCCAGGTAAACAGTTCGTTCTTTTGTAGCACAACACGCGCCACCAGGTATTCGCTCCAACCACCCATGAAACTGAAAAGAAAGGCAATTGCCAGCGATGGTGAGGAAAGCGGCAGGATGATTTTGGTGAGAACCGTCATTCGGGATGCGCCGTCAATCAAGGCGGCTTCTTCCAGATCGATCGGGATGGTGTCGTAGTATCCTTTGAGCAGCCAGATGGTTAGGGGAACGGAGGAAACTGAGTAGGCGATGATCAAACCTAAAGATGAGTTAATCATCTTAAGGCGCGCCAGCATGACGAAAAGCGGAAGCAACAACATGCCGGCCGGAATCATTTGGGTGGTGAAGAGAAAGACCAGGCCCGGCGTGCGCCCTGGAAAGCGGAAGCGGGAAAATGCGTAAGCGCTGACGGCTGCCAGGGCCACGCTGATGAAGGAAGTGACAATCACCACCGAGAAAGAGTTCCATAGCCAGAGAAAGAAATCTGATTGGCGGTTCTTGTCTGGTTCTCCAAAGAGAACCGCTTTGTAGTTATCCAAAGTAGCGTTTTGGGGAATGATGCGCAAATCGGTGGTGAGCAAGGTGTTGTTGGGACGCAACGAAATCGTGACCACGCGCAATACTGGATAGACGGCAATAATGCAGGCAACAATGAGCGCCAGGTGAATCAACAAGCGCTTGAAGGGGCTATCGCCGCGAGCGCGGAAGAAAAACCAGCGAAAGAAACGTACAAATGGGGTGGTGAGTTTCATGATATGCCTCCAATTTACTCAATAGCCGATTTCAAACCGCCGCTGGCGCGCAGGTAAATGACGGTGAAGCCAAGCAGGATCAGGAAGATCACCAGGGCAAACATGGCGGTAAAGCCATACCGATAAAACTGAAACGCGGCTTTATACATTGAGGAGACCAGAATATCAGTTTTCTCTTGTGGCCCTCCCTGGGTGATGAGGTAGATTACGTCGAATTTGTTGAAGGTCCAGATCACGCCCAAAATCACCGCTGGAGTCAGCACTGGGCGCAGGAGGGGCAGGGTGATGTTGCGGAACATTTGCCACTTGCTGGCGCCATCAATTTCCGCCGCTTCATAATATTCATGCGAAATGCTTTGCAGGCCACCTAAAATGATAACCGCCATGAACGGAATACCTAGCCAGATATTGGAAATCAAAATGGAAATAAACGCCCAGAATGGATCTTGTTTCCAGGAAACCGGGCCAATGTGTTGTGCCAGCCAGGAGAAAGTTGGGCCAAGCAAAATAAGTGAGGTCGTTTTTGCACTCAGTGCCTGGAAGAAATTATGGATGTTATTCAACATAATGTTGAAAAAGCCATAACGCAGATCGAACTCGTTGCGTAAGGCCATAGCCGCGATGGTGGTCGGAATCGCCCAGGGGAAGACCAGCAGCGTTCGATAGAAACCCTGTAATTTCATCGGGCGGTTGAGCAAAATGGCCAGGATCATACCGCCGGTAACGTGAAAGGTCACATTGATCACTGTCCAGAGCACGGTGCGCCAGAATACTTCGAAGAACTTAGCATCTTTGGCCACGTTCCCGGTAAAAAGCGTTTTGAGATTTTCCCAGCCATAAGAAAGCCCGTAAGACGCATTTCGGGTAGCCTGTGTGCCTAAAGAAGCGTTGGAGAAAGCCAGTTTGATTTCAAAGAGGAAGGGATAAATGATCAGGAAAAGCACCCCAATCAAAGCCGGAAGGATGAGCAAATACGCCAGTCCCAGGCGGCTGTTTCGCGGTGTGCTCCACGCCTGGATCAGGCCGAACAGGATGGCCAGGAAAGCGAGCAACGAAACACCCGCCAGCAAAGATGCGCTGGCTGGCGTGGCACCGGCACTTGCAAATATCTTTCGTAATGTTTCCATCAGGCTGGATGGAAAATAGAAAAAATCCTTAACAGGGCCAGCAGGCAGGCGGAATAAATCGGTCAGATCGAAAAAGGCGATGGCCACTTGCAAGGCGAGGAATGCCAGCAGGCCTTGCAGTAAGCGGGTAAAAATTTCAAGTGTGCGGTTACGCGGTTGGCGGAAGAAAATTTGATAAAAATATATTTCAACAGAGGCCATACCGGCCAAAATAGCGCCGACGAAGAAAGTGATCTCCCGCAAGCGATCTACGACAATTCTCCCGTTAAGAGAAATACCACTGGCGTAGGGTTGGAAAATTGCACGTAAAATGAAATAACCTGCCAAAATGCCGATGCCCCAGAAAATTGTGGAACGATATTTTTGCAGAGTGCTTTGCTCATTCATGCCGGTCTCCTTTAGGGACAGTGGATCAGGGAGTACCTTCAATGAAAAAGGGGGGAGCAAGGACTTGCTCCCCCCTGTGAAAGAAACGTCTTACTTCAGCGTGGCAACGCATTCATCGGCGGCCTGTTGCGCAGCAGCCGCTGCATCAGCCGGGGCCAGCGTGCCAGCCATCACGCCTTCGAGATTCGGGCGCCAGGCATCCCAGGCGCAGCGCATCTCAGGCGCAGCGGGCATACCACGCCCATTGGCCAGAGCAGCCATCGAGCCGGCCAGGATGGGGTCGTTGGTGATGGCGGGATCTTTGGCTACCTCTTTGTTGGAGGGCAGGCGCTTGAACTGATCCAGCCAGCGCTTCTGAACGTCTTTGGAGGTCATGAAGGTGATGAATTTCACCACCGCGTCCTTCTTGGCCGGATCGTTGAGGACGCCCTTATAGACCATGAAGTACTTGCCAGCGGTCATTTCGGTGTAGGGCTTGCCGTTGATGGGCGGAACCGGTGCAACACCCAGTTTGTCACCCAGAGCCTTGGTGTAGTCACCCAGCGACCAGTCGCCGTTGATGATCATGGCCGCTTTGCCCTCTTTGAAGAGGGTGTCGGCGCAGTTGTAATCGCATTCCTGCGGGACGACGCCGTCGTCTTTGAGTTTCTTGACGAAGGTCAGGTAGTTGATGAAGGCTTCGTTGTTGAATTGCGGCTTGTCGTTCTCATCCAGCGGCCAGCCACCGAAGGCGCCGTAGAAGCCAGCGCCCCAGAAGGGTTCATTCAGGTTGTAAGCAAAGCCCTGAACATCACCCTGGGTCAATTCTTTGGCCTTGGCGATCAGGTCTTCAAACGTGGCCGGAGCTTCTGCGATCAGGTCCTTGTTGTAGAGCAACATCAGGTGATTGCCGTAGTTGTCGGGGACGCCCCACAGGGTACCACCAACGACTGCTGGGCCCAATGCGCCTTCAAAGAACTGATCCAGGAAGGCCTTGTCGAACAGCTGATCAACCGGGGCGACGATGTCCAGTTTGCTGAAAGGACCGGCGAAATCGTTCGGGACGCGCACCACTTCCGGAGCGGCCTCAGCCAGCGCGGCGGTCTGGAATTGATCGCGCAGGGCCTCGTTCTCGTAGTGGGTGCGTTCAATGGTGATGTTCGGGTTGGCAGCCTGGAATTCGCTAATCAGTTGATCCAGGAAGACATCCACTTCTTCGCCTTCTTGTTCCCAGAAGGCAATGGTCACCGGTTGAGCCGGGGTCGCCGTGGCTTTCGGGCCACAAGCGGTCAACAACACGCTGGCGATCAGCACGAAGCTGAGCACAGTCCAAATTGTCTTTTTCATTCTCTTACTCCTCTACAAAATTTGAATTAAATTTGGGCCTTCAATGTGAGTGTGATGTGCTAAGAGAACGTTCGAATGAACCACCTCCTTTCGAGTGGATTATCGTATGGCTTCTTCTGTGGTGGCATCGAAGATATGGAATGTATCCATATCGAAAAGCACTTGGGCTTGTTGCCCAACGCGTAAGCGGGAGCGGGGATCGACGCGGGCTACGAAGGTATTGCGTCCGCTTACCAAATACAGGAAGATTTCATTGCCCATCAATTCGGTTACATCCACTTTGACCGCTACTTTTTCGGCCTCAATGTTCGGCGGCGCAAAGTCGGGGTCGTGAATGTTCTCCGGGCGAATGCCAAAGATGATGTTTTTGCCTGCATGGGCGTAATACGGCGCCGCCTTTTTGGCCGGAAGTTTTACCGCAAAGTCGCCGGTATCCACAATCAGGTTGCCGTTTTCCTGAACCAGTTTTCCGGGGAAGAAGTTCATGGCTGGTGAGCCAATGAAGCCGGCCACAAACAGGTTTCCTGGTTTGTCATACAAGTTTTGGGGGGTGTCAATTTGCTGCAACTTGCCCTTGTTGATCACGGCAATGCGGGAGGCCATAGTCATTGCTTCCACCTGATCGTGGGTCACGTAGATGAAGGTGGTTTGCAACCGTTGATGCAACTTGCTGATCTCGGCTCGCATCTGGACCCTGAGCTTGGCATCCAGGTTTGAGAGTGGTTCATCGAAAAGGAAGACCTTTGGCTCGCGTACGATGGCGCGTCCTACCGCCACGCGTTGACGTTGACCGCCGGAGAGCTGGCGCGGTTTGCGGTCGAGCAGATCGGTGATTCCGAGAATTTCAGCAGCTTCGTGCACACGCCGCTTAATCTCGTCTTTCGGCACTTTACGCAGCTTCAGGCCGAAGGCCATGTTGTCAAACACAGAAAGATGGGGATAAAGGGCGTACGATTGGAATACCATAGCAATGTCGCGATCTTTGGGAGCAACATCATTGACCACCCGATCGCCGATTTTGATAATGCCGCTGGTTACTTCTTCCAGCCCAGCCAGCAGGCGCAGTGCCGTGGTTTTCCCACATCCCGAAGGGCCGACCAACACAAGGAACTCCTTATCGTCCACATGGAAGCTCATGTTGTCCACTGCGACGGTCTCGCCAAACTTCTTGACTACATTCTCATACGTAACGCTAGCCATTGGATCCTCCGTTTCTGAAGAGTATTGTAAATTTATTATACTCTTCCCCTGACGTTTTTCCCGTCTGCAATCGAGTGTAAAGCGCTCGAAAGCGCCTGGACGATTGCGCCTATTCCGATGGATCGCCTTCCCAGCAAGGCAGTAGTGATTTGCACCTTTTGCGCTGCAGCCGGCAAACTGCGTTTTTTGACCGCGAGGCGAATCTGTTCCAACAATAAGTCGCCAATCTGCGCTACACCCCCGCCAACAACGACCATGTCCGGGTTGATGAGATTGACCAGGCCTGCGATGGCAATTCCCAGATAGGCGCCCGCCTGGGCCAGGATTTGCTGAGCGATGAGATCGCCGCGTCGAGCCGCGGTAGCAACATCCTGGGCGGTGAGGTGTTCCAGGGGAGCAATGTTGGCCAGCTGTGTAGCCTTTTTGCTTTGCACTGCTTCACGTGCGATTTGGGCGATGCCGATTCCACCGGCGACGGTCTCCAGGCAGCCGCGATTTCCACAATTGCATAAGCGGCCATTCTCATCAATGGTAATGTGACCGATTTCCCCTGCCGAGCCGGTCGCGCCGCGATAGATGTGCCCATCCAGCAAAAGCCCCGCACCAACGCCGGTGCCGACCTTGATATAAGCCAGGTTACGTACTGAGCGCCCAGCGCCGTAGGCCCATTCGCCGACTGCCCCCAGCTCAGCGTCGTTATTAAGCGCAACCGCGCACCCCCAGCGCTCTTCGAGCGCGGCGCGAATGGGGAAGCGATCCCAACCGGGCATGATCGGCGGAGAGAGCACCATCCCGGCTTCCGCAACGATCGGACCAGGAACTCCCACGCCAACGGCCAGGATGTCGGTGATTTGTAGATGGGCTTTTTCCAGCAGCTCTCGCAACAATGCGTCGGCCTGGTTCAGGCAGGTTTGCGGTCCCTGACTGATGTCAAACGGGATTTCTTTTTCTTCCAGGATATGCGCCGCGCTGTTGGCAATCATCACTGTCAAATGAGTAGCCCCCATATCTACCCCGGCTACATAAGCGCGTTGGGGATTGATTTCCAGCATAATTGGAGGCCGACCTGCCTGGCTGAGGCGACTGGCGCTTTCCTGAATCACGCCACATGCCAGCAAATCGTTCACAATGGCGCTGACTGCTGCACGCGTCAGATGCATTTGTTCGGCCAACTCAACGCGGGTAATCCCGCCGGGGGCAAAGCGAATCAGGTCAAGAGCAGCATGTTTGTTAATGTTCTTTATGTTCTGAACGGGAATGTAGCTGAAATATGCGCTCATGGCCTGATTTTGGGCGGATAAACGGCTTATTTTATAAACTCATCATATCAGTTAACAAAATTTTGTCAAGCTATTTGACAAAATTTTAAGAAAAAGAGATGGCTGTCCAATTTCTTTGAACAGCCATCCTTTGATGGTTTAGCCTACTGAGACACCGATTAAACAGCCGATCCCATAGGTAAGAGCAGCAGCAGCCATACCTACCAGCACCTGTCGGGTGCCAGAGTACCAGACACTGCGCCCCGTCATCAAGGTAATCATCGCTCCGATGATGAAAAGCCCTACCGCGCTGACTGCCAGACTGGCATAGATGGCCGTAGTGCCGGTCAAAAACAAGTAGGGCACAATGGGAAAGGCTGCGCCTACCGCAAAAAGGAAGAAGGATGTGATGGCTGCTTCATACGCAGAACCACCCAATTCCTCTGGGTCAATGCCCAACTCTTCGCGTGCCAGCGTATCCAGAATGCTGTCTTTGTCGCTGACCAGCCGTTCGGCAATCTGACGGGCTTGTTCCGCGGGCAGTCCTTTGGCCTGGTAGATCAGTGCCAGTTCCTCGCGCTCTTCGTCCGGGTTGGTGGTGATTTCTTCTTCTTCGATTTTGATCTGATGCTCATACAATTCACGCGAACTTTGCACTGAAAGCCATTCACCCAGAGCCATCGAACCAGCCCCGGCCAGGATTCCGGCCAGGCCGGCAATTAGCACCTCTTTATTTGACATGGTCGCCCCGGCGACCCCCATCGTCAGGCTCAAGATGGAGACCAGCCCATCGTTGGCGCCTAAAACCGCAGCCCGGAGGGCATTCCCTCCGCCGGCACGATGACGGCCTTCCATTTGCGCCACGGCTGCGCCTGAGAGACCGCTTTGGGGAGCCGCTGCCATGGCCAGAACGCGCGCATGAGTTTTTTCCTCTTTAGCGAATTGCTGAGCCTCCGCTTCACTTTGACTATCGTAGGCGCGGCTATCTACCTGCTCATTTTGGGTGAGGGTGGGCAGCACGAAGGCCGGACCAAACCGTTGGACCAGCCAGATCATCATCCGGGCGCGCCACGAGAGCCGGCGCGGTGGAAGAGGCACCTGCATTTCTGTCAATTTCTTTTCCCAGGCAGCAGCATGTTTTTCCTCGGCGGCTGCCAGCTTACGATAAACCTCGGCCCGTTGGGGCTGCTTTTCGTTTTCTGCCAGCGCCTGGTACAGGGCTGCCCCCTCGATTTCCTTTTGGCGGTTTTCCAAATATCGCTGAATGGCTTCGCTCTGGCTCATTTTTTCACCGCATCCCAACCTGCATAACGGGCTGCCTCGCCGAGTTCGGCCTCGATGCGCAGCAGTTGATTGTATTTTGCCACCCGGTCGGAACGGGCCGGCGCGCCTGTTTTGATTTGGCCTGTGCCCAACGCGACGGCAAGATCGGCAATGGTGGCGTCCTCCGTCTCCCCAGAGCGGTGACTGGTAACCGTCCGCCAGCCGGCGCGGTGACACAATTCCACCGCCTCGATCGTTTCGGTCAGTGTCCCGATCTGATTGACCTTGACTAACAACGCGTTGCAACTTTGCTCTTGAATGCCGCGGCGGACTCGCTCCGGATTCGTGACCAGCAGGTCATCGCCCACCAGCTGAACTTTGTTCCCCAGTCTTTGCGTCAGCAATTTCCAGGATTCCCAATCGTCTTGTGCCAATCCGTCCTCTAACGAAACGATGGGATAACTGTTGACCCACTTCTCCCAAAATTCCACCATCTGCTCACCGCTCAGCTTCTTACCTTCCTTGCGCAGATAGTAGGTTTTGCTCTCTTCATCGTACAACTCTGAAGCGGCCGGGTCGAGCGCCAGAGCCACGTCCTGACCGCGTCCTACTTTGAACCCGGCTTTCTCAATGGCCGCCAGAATCACCTCGATGGCTTCTTCGTTAGCCTTCAAGGCAGGAGCGTAACCGCCCTCATCTCCCACCAGGGTGGAATAACCGCGTTCTTTCAGCACGGCCTTCAGCGCATGGTAGATTTCAGATCCCCAGCGCAGCCCCTCTGCAAAAGAAGGCGCTCCCAACGGCATGACCATAAATTCTTGCATATCGGTAGATTGCCAGCCCGTATGCACCCCCCCGTTCAAAATATTCATCATGGGCACGGGCAAAATATGGGCATGTACCCCGCCGAGATAGCGATATAGCGGCAATCCCAGCGAATTAGCCGCCGCCTTTGCCACCGCCAGGCTCACCCCCAAAATTGCATTCGCGCCTAGTTTCGATTTGTTCGGCGTGCCATCCAGCGCCAGCAACTCCAGGTCAATGGCGCGTTGCTCAGTAGCATCCCAACCGAAAAGCGCATCCGCAATCGGCCCGTTGACATTGGCTACCGCCTTCTGCACCCCCTTCCCAGAATAGCGCTTCTTATCCCCATCGCGTAACTCCAGCGCCTCATGAACGCCCGTTGAAGCGCCCGAAGGAACCGCTGCCCGTCCCCAGGCGCCATCGGCCAGCACCACCTCCACCTCCAGGGTGGGGTTGCCGCGTGAATCCAAAATCTCAAGGGCTGAAATGCCTTCAATAATTGTGTCCATTTTTTTCTCCAGGGGTTATAGGTGTTGTGATAACATCACAAACAAGTATAATCCACTTTGAAAAGCACCTGACCTATGAGTTTGAACCCACCCACACCATTTGACCCGCGCGACAAAAAAACCTTCTATTTCACCATGACACCCTTGCGTCGTGTGCTAACCTTCGTACTCACCGGCCTTTTCCGCCTGCTGATGGATTTACACGTCGAGGGTACCGAAAACTTCCCCAGCGATGGCCCGGTCATCGTTGCCGCCAACCACGTGACCAACTTCGACGTGTTCCCCATGCAACTTGCCTTGCCGCGTCCCATTTTCTTCATGGGCAAAGCCGAATTATTCAAATTCCCGCTCATGGACATTGTCTTTCGCCATTTAGGGGCCTTCCCTGTCTATCGTGGCGAAAAAGATCAGTGGGCGCTGCGTCACGCCGCCCGCGTCCTTGCGCACGGACAAGTACTCGGCATGTTCCCCGAAGGCACGCGCTCCAAAGGCCGCGGCCTGAACGTAGCCAAAACCGGCACCGCCCGCCTGGCGATCGACGCTAAATGTCCCATTGTGCCCATGGCCGTTATCGGCAGCGACCGCTTTTTCAAGCATTTCCCCCGTCGCACCCGAGTGACCGTCAAATTGTTACCGCCCCTCCTGCCGCAACCTGATGAAACCCCTCTCGCCCTCACCGATCGCCTGATGTTTTCGCTGGCCGCTGCTTTACCGGAAGACATGCGCGGCGTGTACCGCCAATTTCCTCCCGGATTTGAACCGCACCCTACCCCCTCGCGATGACCCCCTCCGCTTCTTCCCCGGATTTCAGCCTGGTCCCGTCAAACCGGCTGCTCCTCCTCCGACGCGTGTCCGACCTGGCCACTGCGCGGCGCATGTCGCTCTACATCGTGGGGGGCTTTGTACGCGATTTGTTGCTTAACCGTCCAGTGAATGATTTCGACCTGGTTACCGAAGGAAACGCCATTCATCTGGCGCGTGCCTTTGCTCACCAGGTTGGCGGAAAAGTGACCGCCCATCCTGCCTTTGGTACCGCTCGCTGGGTTTCTCCCAAGGGTGAAACCCTCGACTTTATCTCTGCTCGCTCCGAAGCCTACGCCTACCCTGGGGCGCTTCCGACGGTCACCTTTTCTACCATTGAAGACGATCTTCGGCGGCGGGACTTCACCATTAATGCCATGGCACTACGCCTGGATGGCGAGCACTGGGGCGAATTGCTCGACCCCCTCGGCGGGCAAAGAGACCTTTTCCACGGTCAAATTCGCGTCCTGCACCCTCGCTCCTTCCTGGACGATCCGACGCGCCTGTTTCGCGCTGTCCGTTATGCTGTGCGTTATGGCTTTCAAATCGAACCGCAAACCCTTGCCCTTTTCAACGAGGATGCCCGCGCCGTCCTTTCAACCTTGAGCGGCGAGCGCCTGCGCCACGAATTGGACCTGGCCTTCGCCGAAGAACAGCCCGCGGCGCACCTTGCGACGCTTCGCCAGCACGACTTGCTTGCTCCCCTTCATCCTGCTCTGTTGCTTGCTGAAGATGATTTTCCCCCTTTGGTGCCTCCCCCGGCCTCCTGGGGAATGTTCAACTTCCCGGCCATGTTCACTTTGCAGCAGGCACTGGGCTGGCTTGTATGGCTTTCTCCCCTTACTGAAGAGCACCTTCTCGCTTTGAGCGACCGTCTGGCCTTTCCGGCCAGCCTGACTCGCTCTGCTCGCGCGGCCTCGCGTTTGCTAAGCTGCCTGGCTGATTATGCCGGCCTTTCCCCCAGCGAGTGGACCGCTCACCTGGAGAAGATTCCTGAACTGGCGATCTACGCCGTTTATTTGCGGACACAACGCCCTGAGCTGGCCGCGTATCTCTCGCATTGGCGGCATGTTCGCCCCACCATCAACGGTGATGATCTCAAGGCCTTGGGGTTGCCGCCTGGCCCCCAATATCAGCGTTTGCTTTGGCAACTGCGGGCCGCCTGGCTGGATGGCCGCCTGACCAGCGAACTCGATGAAAAACGCTTTTTACAGTCTTTGCTGCACTCCCTGCAGTAAAGCAGGTTTTGTGCCACCATTCATTCTCTATCGTCCACTGTCTGCTGAACGTTACTGGAGACCGCCCTATGAATCTTCAATCTCTTTTTGAATTCACCACCTCCCTGGCTTATCGCGCCGGTCGTCTGACGCTGGGATATTTCAATGTGGGCCTTCGTCCTGATTTCAAGCCGGATGATACACCGGTCACGGCGGCTGACCGTGCTGCGGAGGAGTACATCCGCAGCGAAATCGAACGTGCATATCCTGGTCATTTGATTGTGGGCGAAGAGCTTGGCGAAACTGGCAATTCGTCCGCGTTTCGCTGGATTATTGACCCGATTGACGGGACAAAGTCGTTTATGCGTGGGGTGCCGCTTTTTGGTGTGCTCATTGGCCTGGAAATCGAGGGTGTGGTACGGGTGGGGGCGGCCTACTTCCCTGCCTTGGATGAGATGCTGTGTGCTGCCGAGGGGCTGGGAGCCTGGTGGAATGGGCGCCGG